>CAYNQI010000089.1:0-3902 GCA_964399335.1 uncultured Thermoplasmata archaeon
ATCCTCTCGGCTATCATCTTGTTCTTTGGGTGCACGGAATCAGTAACATCGGCAGCCGTACCACCTGCACTCAGGTTAGCTGTAGATTTCAAGCGGAGTTTCTCTCCATCCCCCAAAACAGTATCTAGATCGTAACCATTCTGTTTCAAGATCCTTCTGGTCATGTAGTCAACTTCCACTTTTGTCAGAGTCTTCTCATGACCCACTCCGCGACGTGGATCACTGTTCAACTCGTCGATCAATTCCTTTATAGTCGATTCACCGTCACCTGTAACGAAAGGTGGGTCCCTCCTGGCAGCCGCTACCAATTTCCCATCTACCACCAGCAGCCTGTGATCCGCACCTTCGAGAAATTTCTCTATAACAACAAGTGGATTGATCCTTTTAGCCTCTTTGAAAGCAAGTTTCAACTCTTCACTGTCTTCGACCCTAGAAGATATCCCTCGGCCGTGATTACCAACGTTGGGTTTAACAGCCACTGGATACCCAAGAGACTTAGCCAATTCTAAAGCATCTTCTACGTTCTTCACCGCTTCCCCACGGGGCACAGGTATCCCGGCCTCCCCGAATATCTCTTTAGTCCTCTCCTTATCGTCGGCGATCTCCATACCGATACCCGAGGTCTTATCGGTCATGCTGGCCTCTATCTTTCTCTGATTCTTACCGTGACCAAGCTGGATATAGCTTTGATCGTTGAGCCTCATATACGGGATACCCCTTTCATATGCTTCCCTGACGATAGAATGGGTAGTTGGTCCCAGCATGTTGCTGTCCCGGATATCCTTCAATTTGGACACGATCTCATCGATATCCGGTGTTTCACCTCTGATCAAAGATTCAACGACCCTAACAGCTTGTTTACCGGCTTCGATACCTGCATCCTCGTCTCTGTACCTGAAAGCTAGCTCGTAAACCCCGTCATCGTTGGTGGAGATGGTCTTACCGAATCCAACCTCCATATTTGCTAGACACTGCAGCTCTATAGCTACATGTTCTACGACGTGCCCCAACCAGGTACCTTCTTCGACCCGTTCTAAAAATCCTCCTTCATAACCTCTACTGCATCTATGTTCTTTGAGGGATGGTAGAAGAGATTCAAGTCTCTCCACGAAACCGGGGATTTCATCTGTTGGTCTTTTTTCAAACTCTTCGATATCTAAAAGCATGTAGATGTCCTGATATCGACTAAAATAATTCGGTCCTCTCAATGCCCTGATCTCTCGAATCTCCATCTACTTCAACCTCTCTATTCGCTAAATATCGAACCCTTTTCAACAAACCTCAAAAAGGTTTTTTATCGTACTTAAATATGTATATACTGTGTAATAAATATTTCTAGTCAGACTCACCTATGTGTAACCCTTTCTTTACCTTTTCAAATTCAGCCCATGCAAATATCATATATGCAAAACCCAATATCATCTCCGAGGCTTCCTGGCCGGCTTTGTTGTCCGTCAAGGGTATCAGGTACCGATGGACTTGGAACATGATCGGGATCAGTATCAATATGATCAACACAAGGTATTTCCCCCATCTTGGAGGCAGTTCCTTAACGAAACTCTTTCCTACAGGTAGGTGGAAGAATATGAAAAGGAACACAGTCAAACCGATGAATATGGCCAGTTTGGGAGCTATCCAACGATGACCAACGTAATAGGTTATGGGTAAAAGGAAAAAGAAATGGAAATCTGGGGACATGACTGGGAACTCGAACTTTTTTACAATGTTCTTTACAAAATCAGTTGATTTATAGAGTACAGGTATTATCACACCTAACAGAAGGCTCCCACCTTTCAGAAGGAACTGGAAAAGTGACGTGTGCAGGTTGTGGATGGTTGTTTCACCCTGCTCGTTGATCTCTGCCAATGTTTCAGGTGTTTCGATACCTAATATCCTCTGTCCCCAGCTGATCTCTTCCATGGCCACGAAGAAAAACAATATAGCAAAGGCGATGATAAAGAGTTTGTACCGTCCAGAGAGATCTTTTTTAAAAAAAGTAAAAACAAGTATGCCACTGGCTGCAAAATAAAATATAGCTGTTAGCCACTCGTAGAACATATCTTCTGCATAGAAGAATCGTTCCCAACCGGAATAGTCTTTGATGACCCATCCTACCAATATTATCTGGAGTACCGTCAGTGCTAAAACAATAAACAAGCACTTTTTGTAGATACTAGTTCCCCTGAAAGCCCCGAATGACAGGTATCGCATACGGCATTATATAAATGGGTTTTTTTAATCTTTTCGATTTACTTTAGGTCCTTTTCAAATCGATAACGACAGAACTAGAATTTATGAAAAAATCTGATGATCAGGATTTCCAGATTTACCGATATATTTATTTAACCCGCCTGTAACCCTCAAAAAAGAGTGGTATCATATCGACTATCATACGAAGGCTAAAAAAGATATTCATCAAAACCGCTGAAGAGAGAAGGGATGATATCTTAGGGGGTCCCATAATAAAGACCATCCTAGTACTGGCACTTCCAGTGATGGTTTCAAGTTCTTTACACATATCCTTCAATATAGTCGATACGTTTTGGTTAGGTCGTTTAGGGGCGGCCGAGGTAGGAGCTCCCACCGCCGCATGGCCTATCCTGTTCGTTTTCTTGGCTACGGGTATGGGACTGGCAACAGCAGGTGTTGCACTGGTAGCTCAGCATATGGGAGCAGGTAACCGGGATCTAGCCAACGAAGCCGCCGGTCAGGTTTTTGCCTTCTTAATTCTATTGAGCTTGATCTTCACCATAGTGGGATTCATCGGTGCACCCTATGTATTGAGTTGGATGCAGACCCCTCCAGATATATATCCTCTAGCGGTTTCTTACCTGAGGATCGTACTTTTAAGCATGCCTTTTATCTTTTCATACACTGGTTTTCGGTTCTTACTCAAAGGCATGGGTGACATGGTAACTCCCATGCTCATAAAGGTGGTCTTCGTATCAGTGAACGTCGTTTTAGATCCTTTACTGATTTTCGGTTGGTGGATATTTCCAGAATTGGGTGTTTCAGGTGCCGCCATCGCCACATCATTATCCAGGGTCACTGCGGGACTCGTGGGCATCTATCTTCTGTTCAACAACAGGGTGGATATCCGACTGACGTTGAAGGGTCTGAAACTGAAATGGAGATGGGTCAAGCAGATCGTGACCATCGGTGCACCTGCCACCTTCGCAAGAGCTATGACAGCCTTTGCTTTCGTTATATTGTTCTCCCTGGTAGCTATCTTCGGTGAGACACCTGTGGCTGCCTACGGGATAGGCCGTAGAGTTATCCACGTGATCACCATCGCCATATGGGGTTTCGCCGATGCATCCATGTCCATGGTCGGTCAGAACGTCGGTGCTGAGAACAAGAAGAGGGCTGAAGTGATCATCAAGAAGGCGATCTTGGTCTCATCTGTGATCATGTTCTCGACCGGTGCTTTGGTTATTTTATTCAGAACGGGCATCATGAATTTCTTTATCGACGAAATTCCAGTTATCACCGAAGGTTCCAGGTACTTAGCTATATATTCGATGTCCATCGGATTCTTCGGGATATTTAGGATACTAGATTCGAGTTACAGGGGTACTGGACATACTATACCAGCTATGGGCCTCGAGATATTCAGGATATGGGGTCTGAGACTGTTCCTATCTGCTCTATTTGCACTGCCCTCGCTTCCACTAATCGGTATCGGTTTCGACATGGGTGTACTCGGAGTGTGGGTCGGGATGGCTCTGAGTAATCCTATAGGAGCTGGGGCATCTTATATCTATTTCAAGACGGGGAAATGGAAAGAGAAGACCATACGGAATTGAGTTTTCACACTCATTTTATATTTGATTTCTTCTTGGAAGGTGTTCATAGATCTTTTTTCTCGAATATGAACAGAGACAGTACAAGTGGAACGATGA
>CAYNQI010000090.1:0-3896 GCA_964399335.1 uncultured Thermoplasmata archaeon
TAAATCAAGAAGAAATGCAGAACGAAATAATGAAGGTTCAACAGATCCAACAACAACTTCAACAGATCATACAACAGAAGCAGCAGTTGGAAACACGTAAAAATGATCTAGAAAGAGCTTTAGAAGAGATAAATAAGTTGGATGACGAAGCAAGAGTTTACAAAAACATCGGCGAGGAGATCCTAGTACAAGTTGAGGACAGAAAAGACCTCGTTGAAGAGATAGAGGATGATCTCGAATCTTCAGAAGTAAGAGTTAAATCACTATCTAGACAGGAAGAAAAACTTCGTAAGAAGTTCCAAGAACTGCAGCAGAAATTAACATCACAGATGGGTGGAATGCAGCAAGGTCCTGTAGATAGTGGAGAAAACTAAATGGAAATCAAAAGGGGTATACCAACCCTTTTTTTATCCCATCAAAATGCGGACCCCGATGCCATCGGCAGTTTAAATTTTTTAAAAAATAGGATCGGTGGAGAAATAGCTCTACCTGATTCACCAGATAGTACTGGAAAAAGATTGATTAATTTTTTGGATATTGAATATACTATAAACCCAGATTTTTCTGAGTATGAGCAAGTTATAGTTTTAGATACTCCCGATCCTGAACAGCTCAAACCTATTGAACTTGATGGCACTGGAAATTTGATAGTTATCGACCATCATCCTACGAATCACTGGGAAGGAGAAATAATCTACGAGGAAAGAACATCCTGTGCTGAAATAGTCTTTGAACTGTTAAAACCTAAAAAACTCTCTGAAAAAGAAGCTATAGGTTTGATGGCAGGGATGATCACAGATACGTCTCACTTTAAAAGAGCTGATCCACTTACTTTCAAAACTGCTGCTGAGATCTTGGAAAGAGGAGGGATCAGTCTTCATCAAGTTACTGATATAATAAAAGAGAAAAGGAGATATTCTGAGAAGATCAGTAGGTTGAAGGGTGCTAAAAGATCTAAGTACTTAGAGATAAACGGATACTTGATAGCTTATACCATCGTAAGTAGTTTTGAATCCTCCGTATCAAACCTACTTATAATTACAGGTGCAGATATTAGCTTTACAGCTTCCCAAAGGGATGATCGTTTTCTGATTTCAGGTAGGGCAAAAGAAGAATTAACTAGGTCTGGTATCGATATAGGTAAAATTTTAAAATCTATCGGTGATAGTAAAGAAGGTGTTTCAGGTGGGGGACACCTAGGAGCCGCTGTTTTGAAAGGAACAGGTGAAGTTGATGAGTTTCTTGATGAGTGCGTGGATTGTGCAGTAAATGAGATACGAGAGCTGGGATTAAACAGACCTAAAGTTTGATACTATTCCCCTTCTGGATAGGCTCGTTTCAACAATTCCTGCTTATCCTCGAATCTTTTTCTTATAGGTTCCAATATATCTGTAAGTTCTCCAGCGATAGCCATTTTTAGATCGAGTGGATGTAAGTCTCCAGATAAGAAATCTTTTTCAACATCTAAATATGATTCATAAACTAAATTTCCACCCCATTTATCAGGCCTCTCGATGGTGAAATCTTCTCCATTAGATTTTAGCACCGGGAACACTAGATATTTAAGATGTTCCAATACCCCATTGTTTTCTTTCTGTCCAGCTGGACAATAGGCGTCTTTCATCTTTTCTTTTATGGTGTCCTCATCATCTAACAGATCGATCTTCGATCCTTTTTCCGAAGCACTCATCTTACCGCCGGTCAAACCGGTTAAAAGCGGTGCAAACACACATATGGGTTTTTTATAGCCTAACGAGGGGAGGATCTCTCTAGAGAGCATATAGATACCTCTCTGGTCCACACCGCCGTAAGCGACATCAGCATTTAGAGCGGCCACGTCCATTGTCTGAAGCAGTGGATAAATAAATCCCCCTAACTTTGGGTTGTCGCCATATCTAACTACTTCTGCAGCAGCTCTTTGACATCTGTTTAAAGTAGTATCTGCTGCTAATTTTAGAACATCAAGAGTGTATTCTTCCTTTAGTTCGAAACTACTTCCTCTGACGAACTCTAAGTCTGACCAGTCAACTCCCGTAGCATCCATCATCCCTTTAATACATTCTTCATAATATTCGCTTCTAGCTTCTAATAATTCAAAGGGGCTTTTTAGGTCGTCTAAATGAGCATGAATATCAGCTAATAAAACTTTGAATACAAATCCAGCTCTCAGAAAATCGGATATCTTTCTATGTGTGATGAAATGACCAGTATGCATCCTGCCTGTTGGAGCGTCACCAATATATGCCACAGGTTTTCTTTTCTTTTCCAACAACTCTTTCATCTCTTCTTCAGTTACGATCTCATCGATTTTTCTCTTGACTAAATCAAAGCGTTCTTCTAAATCCATATCTTCGGTAAATATCCTTAATAATATGTATATTTTGGTAGTCTTTTAGTGGTAAAACTTATATTCATATCACATAATCATCCTACGGATACCATGGCATATGAAGAGGAAATCCTGACCCTCGATCACTTCGATCTAAAAGGCAAAACCGTAGGTCTAAGAGTCGATTTCAACTCCCCATTGGACCCTGAAACTAAAAGGATACTCGATGACCATCGTATAAGAAGTCACATCCCTACGATCAACGAATTAACGGATTCTAAGCTGGTGATCATCGCTCATCAGAGTAGACCAGGGAAAAAGGATTACATACCTCTAAAAGTTCATGCTCAAAGGTTAAATAAGTTGTTGAGAAGAAAGGTAGAGTACATAGATGGTCTTTTTGATGGCAGGGTAAAAAGAAAGATCAAGGATATGGATAACGGAGACATACTTTTTTTAGAAAATGCTAGATTCTATGCAGAGGAGACCTATTTAAAAGGAAATCCCGATATTTCGATCCATGAAAATTCTCACATAGTTAAAGAACTAGCACCTTTGTTCGATTATTTCGTACACGATGCCTTCGCTGCAGCCCATAGAGCTCAGCCAACATTGGTAGGGTTCGCTGGAAGGATACCTACCTTAGCGGGTAAAGTTATGGAGAAAGAAATATTGGATATGAGCAAGGCCTTCAATGAAGGTTTTAAGGATAAAATAATACTCTTGGGTGGTATGAAGGTTGACGATTCTATAGAGATCGCAGAAAGTATGCTCAATGATGGGAATATGGATAAAGTATTGACCATGGGTATTGTAGGAAATATTTTTCTGATGGCCGATGGACATGACTTAGGAGAGGGTAATCGTAAATTTTTAGAAAGGGAATTATCAAATTATAGGTCCTTGGTGGAAAAAGCAAAAGATCTTTTGGAAGAATATGGTGACAATATTTACATTCCAACAGATGTTGTCCTGAATATAAATGGCAAGAGGAAGGGAGCACCTTTAAATGAACTACCTTCAGAGTATGCTATATTCGACATCGGTTTAGATACTATTGTCAATTATAAAAAGATAATAGAAAATTCAGATCTCGTTATCGTGAACGGTCCTGCAGGAGCCTTTGAAATGGATGAATTTTCTATAGGTACTAGGGAGATATTCAAATCTGTAGCTGAATCCGATACCTTCAGCATAATCGGTGGTGGTCACAGTACTGCAGTAGTTGAGAAATTAGATCTTGTTAAAGATTTAGATCATGTTTCAACTGGAGGAGGATCCTGTATCAGTTTTTTAGCACAACGAGAAATGCCTGGAATAGAAGCATTAAAGCGTTCTAAAAATAAATTTTATTGAGTTGCTTGAAATTATTTTGATTTTATACTTAGAAAATGCCAACGTACGAACCAAAAAGGTTTTTTTGGTGAGTAGATGGGGTTTTCACAGAAAATGCCAACGTACGAACCAAAAAGGTTTTTTTGGTGAGTAGATGGGGTTTTGTGAAAAACAAAATGCCACCGTAGCTTAGCTGGCTAAAGCGATGGTTTCGTAAACCATAGAGCGCGGG
>CAYNQI010000091.1:0-3886 GCA_964399335.1 uncultured Thermoplasmata archaeon
GTAGGTATCGACTGCATAGCCATGAACGTTAACGATACCATATGTCAGGGTGCGGAACCAATAGCATTCGTGGATTATTTAGCAGTGGAGGAAGCGGATCCAGAACTGACTGAAGAGATCGGTAAGGGATTGGAAAAAGGTGCAGAACTATCCAACATGACGATAATCGGTGGTGAAACTGCAACTCTGGGAGATATTATCAAAGGGTTCGATATAGCCGGTACTACCCTAGGTTTTGTGAAAAAAGAAGACATCATCGACGGTAAAGATGTTGAGGTCGGTGATCACATAATAGGCCTTCCCAGCTCGGGAGTTCATTCTAACGGTTTCACACTAGCCAGGAAGATCGTCGATGAGAGTGAATACGATTATCACGATAAGAAGGATTTCGGTGTTATCGGTTATGAACTGTTAAAACCCACTGAGATATACGTCAAACCTATCATCGAAGCACTGAAGAAATATGACATCAAAGCCATGGCCAACATCACTGGAGGAGGCTTGAGGAATGTCAAAAGGATGAACGAGGATTTCAGATACGTTATAGATGATCCGCTTGAACCTCAACCCATATTCGAATTTTTACAAGAAGGAGGAGGAGTCACCGATGAAGAGATGTACCAAACGTTCAATATGGGCATGGGGTTCTGCTTGATAGTAAGTTCAAAGATATCAAAAGAAGTAGCTGAAGAGCTAGGTGGGAAAGTTGTTGGTGAAGTACAAGAGGGCAATGGAGTTTACCACACTGGAAAGGATCTAGAATACTGATCCAGTGTAACCTATAAATGAACTCAAAAGCTTCGATAAGATTTAAGTACTAGGAAAAATAAAACCACGATAAATGGATATCTCAAAGTTCTTAGAAAGGCTTGATCAGGACGATTATGATAGATGGGTCGAAGGTCGAAGTTCCATATGTGACCTGATCGAAAGGCACAAACTTACCGCACTACTTTTCAAGAGAAAGATACTGAATGCCATCGATGAACACGAACCTCAGGAACTTGTTGAAATATTCTCCGAAGAATGTCCAGATATCGATATAAGGGATGAAGAAACGACTCTTGAAAGAGTAGAACAGGAACTAGAAGATATCAGAAGGGTACTATAGAAACGATCGATTTCTGAGAAATATTTATATTCTCAACTTAGTTATCTTGAGTGAGAGGTGAACCCATTGGAAAATTTCAGAGAATATAATAAAGAAAAAGATAGAGATGCTGTTTATCGTATCTGGCATGAAACAGGGTGGCTGAAAAAAGAGCAGAAAGAGGCTATGGACCTCTTCTTAGAGGGTAGTAAAGAAGTTTTAGTTGCAGATATAGATGGGGAACCAGAATGTTTAGTAACGACGGTACCAGCTGTTATCCAGTACCAGGATAAAGAACTACCACTATCAGGTTTGACAGCCGTTACAACGAGTAGGATCGCTAGGAAACAGGGTTTTGCTAGTAAACTTGCAGCCAAAGTCATTGCAAAGGATGCATCAGAAGGATTCATCTTATCGGCACTGGGTATGTTCGAGCAGGGTTTTTACAATAGATTGGGTTTCGGTACCGGTAGTTATGAACACTGGTATTCCTTCGATCCATCTACAGTCGATGTAGACATTGAACCAAAAGTTCCAAAAAGGATCACTGCTGACGATTGGGAATCTGTTTATGAGAATTTAAAAAACAGGATGAAAAAACATGGGTATGTGACGTTCTCTGATAAAAAAGGTACCGAAGGCATGTTGAAATGGAGCGAGAAAAGTTTTGGTCTCGGTTATTTTGATGAAAACGGTGACATCAGCCATCATGTTTGGTTCGATGTGGATGATATAGAACAGGGACCTTATTGGGTTAGTTGGATGGCATACAAAGATTATGATCAGTTCCTAGAATTGATGGGGTTGATCAAGAATCTAGGGGATCAAGTAAAGTTGGTCGTCATGAAAGAACCTAGTGGGATACAGCTACAGGACTTATTAAAACATCCTTTTAGACGGAGAAGGATCACAGAGAAATCAAAGTTCGAGAACAAGCTTACTGCTTCAGCATACTGGCAGATCAGGATCAACGACCTGCAGAGATGTTTAGAAAAGACCAGTTTTGATGGTGAAGAAGTTGATTTCAACCTGAAATTACATGATCCAATCGAAGAACTATTGGAGAAGGATTCAGAATGGAAAGGGATATCAGGGAAATATGTTGTACATATAGGTGAAAATTCCTGGGCTGAAGAAGGTGAAAAGAGTTCCCTACCAACACTAAAAGCCGAAGTCGGAGCGTTCTCAAGGATGTGGTTAGGTGTTAGACCCGCTAGCGGACTTGCAGTAACGGATAAATTATCAGGACCCAAAGAGCTTTTAGATAAGCTTGATAAGATCATCTGTTTACCCGAACCCCATCCAGATTGGGATCTATGACATATTTCAGGAAAGACTAATTAAAGACTGCTATTATATCGTTAATATATTAGGTGCTTATAATGAAGAACATCTTAGTCACTGGATTCGATCCTTATGGTAAGAACGACGATAATCCGGCTTGTAGAGTTTTAGAGATAATAGATGGAAGCGAATTTGACGGTTATAAGATCGAAACTCTGAAAGTTCCCACGGTTTACTATCGGTCCATAGAGAGAACTGTAAAGAAAATAGAAGAGATCAATCCAGAAGCGGTTATCTGTGTGGGGATGTCTAACCGAAAAAAGATATCTGTTGAGAGGGTGGGTATAAATTTCAACGATGCAAGGATTCCTGATAATGAGGGGGAACAACCAAAAGATGAACTTATAGACGAAGAAGGTGAAACCGCTTACTTTTCCACATTACCTGTAAGAGAGATATATGATAGGTTAATAGAGGAAGGCATCCCAGCACATATATCTAACACCGCTGGAACCTTCGTTTGCAATCATCTGATGTACGGTGTACTGAATCACATAAACAAGTATGAACTAGAAATCAATGCTGGATTCATCCATGTACCTATGATGCCCGAACAGACTTTAGATAAAGATAAACCAAGTATGTGTTTGGATTTAATTGTGAAAGCTATTCAGATAGCGATTAAAACGACTATAGAAAACTTAGAGTGATCGATGATGTGGTACGTTTATATTTTAAGGTTGAAAGACGATTCCCTTTACACCGGTATCACTAAAGATATCCAAAGAAGGATAGAAGAGCACGAAGATGGACGGGGCAGTAAATACGTAAGGGGAAGGACTCCGGTAAAACTCGTTCACTCCGAAGAATTGAAAACTAGAAGTGAAGCTTTAAAAAGAGAAGCCGAGATCAAAAGCTGGAGTAAAGTAAAGAAAGAGGATTTCGTAAAGAAAAATGGATGTGTTTGATATATGGATATAGATGAAATCGATTACTTGATAACCTCTGTAAAATACGATAAAAAAGACCAACTCTTCGAGAAGGTCAGGACACACGAACAAATGGATGATCATGCTGTAGGGTATCCGTTTCCTGAGGATAGAGATCAACTTTTAAAGAAGTTGGAAGAGGGATACTGCTATGCCACTTTGATAACTCCTGAGGATGACCAATTCGATTACCAGGTCGGGAAGAAAGTATCGTTAGTCGAAGTCGAAGGAGAGAGATTCCTAAGGACCGATGGAGAAAAAACAAAGAGGGACTACCTAGAGGATGTGATCATCATCCAAGATAAGATACCATAATATTAATTATAGCTTCGTAAATATCGGTACGGAGTGATTCAAATGGGAGTCGGAAATATTATGACCATGGGAGGTAACGTTAGTGTTTCACCAACTGAACCTCTCTTCAAAGAATTTTTTAACATCTCTCAGATCATATCTGAAGGACAACCTACTATCGGTGTGATACCCACACCAAGTGGTGAACCAGATAAAAGTGGAGAGATTT
>CAYNQI010000092.1:0-3865 GCA_964399335.1 uncultured Thermoplasmata archaeon
ACATTCCATACTATAGCAAGCGAAGGAAGAAAGTTCGGTTTGGGTCTAGCAATAATTACACAAAGACCCGCCAAAGTCGATAAAAATGTATTGAGTCAGTGTAACACCCAAGTTATTTTGAAGGTTACCAATCCCAACGATCTTAAAGCCATCGAATCCTCCATCGAAGGTGTTACCAAACAGATGAAAGAGGAGATCCAGAGATTACCGATCGGTGAAGCTATCGTTACCGGTGGAGGATTATCCGAACCGTTGTTCGTAGCGGTCCGTCCGAGAGAAACCCAAGATGGAGGTCAGTCTATACGTGTAGTGTAGGGTGTTGGATGATGGTCGATGAAGGCAGAGTGAGGGAATATCTGAAGAAAACTGAAACTGCGTTGGGTAAAGTTGAGATCACGGTTCCCGACCGTTCACATCATTCAAAGATCGCAAAGGATTTTTTTAACATGGCTGAATCGTATTACGAAGATGCGGTACACTTTTTTGAAAATGATGATCTTGATAATGCTTTCGCATGCGTGAATTATGCTCACGGGTGGTTGGATGCCGGCGCTAGATTAGGTTTATTCGATACCGGTGGAGATGACGAGCTGTTCACACTTGCTGAATGATCATATCAAACGGGCACCTTTGTTATCTATCCGAGTAACATAGATATTTTTTGTATCGGTTTGTTCTTCGAGTATTTCAACGATATTATCTGTATCACCGAAAAAGAACACCGAATTTCCTATCATAGCCATACTCCCTTTAGCTTTACCTCTTAAAGCATCGATTGCTTTACCGACCTCCTCTTTGATAAATTTGGTATTTTCAGCGAATTCCAGTGAAAGGTCTAAGAACTTTTCAAAACCGTTATCCGGTAGAAACTCGTCCATACAATCGTTGCCGAAGAGTTTTATCCATTCGCTCAAAAGAGGATCGTTTAAGATATCTGGAGTCACTAAGGGCTGCCCGAGGACTGCTATAACCACTTCCTTGTCAATTTCCTTTTTTATGATCTCACCGTCAGGGGGGAGTCCTTCTTTTACTCTGACCTCGAAACCTCCCATAGATTGGCCCACAACATCGCCCAAACCAGTTCTACAGAATACTTCGGAATTATGGGCGTACTCAACAGCTTTTTCTGGATCCTCACCAAGGTCGTCTAAAGCCGCCATACCCGCAGATAGGGCACAAGCACCGCTCATCCCGAAACCTTGACTGAAAGGTATCTCGGTTTCTATGAATACTTCTCCGCCCTGAGCGATATTGAAAAGTGTCTTCTCTACCGTTGGGAAGGCTGTTCTTTCACCGTCAACTTCTATGAGCCATCCCTTTTCACCGACAGTGACTTCAGCTTTCGCACCTAACTCGATGGAGAACCCCGCCCCTCTAGAACCGGTTTTATTGAAGTGTTGTTTCGTGGAATCGGGAAGGGTAAAAAATCCTGTTATGTGACCTGGGCAGAAGGCTTTACTGGTCATACTATTTCCTCTTCTTTACTTCGTCAAGTATCTTTTCTGCGAGTTCCCTTTTACTACCCTCTATCCACTGGTCTCCTTTCAAAATGCATATTGTATTTTTATTGCTTTTAACATCTTCCAAGGAATTGGCTACGACCATATCAGCTCGTTGATCATCTATCATCTTCTCAGCTTTTTCTACGGCTTTTTCACGTGAATCTTCCGCCTTGAAAGCTACCAAGAAATCTACATTCTCTCTTACTTCTTCGATGAATTTGGGTAGAGGTTTTAATTCTAGAGAGATACCCTCTTCTGAAGAGATTTTTGATCCTGAGACCTCATCAACGCCGAAATCAGAAAGTGCTGCTGGAACTATAACGGTTTCAGTCAGATCCTTGGAGTACCCTAATAGGTCATCGAGTGTTTCGAACCTTCGATTCGGGATCCAATGAGGTATCTCAGCTTGAACCTTCCCATACCACAATTGAACGTTAGCTCCACGTCTGAAAGCTCTTTTAGCTAATTCGATTCCGGTCTTACCTGTGGCTCTATTGGTGATGACCCTCATGGTGTCTATGGGTTCTACACTGCTCCCGGTTATAACGGTTATATTTTCATCTTTTAGATCGTCGTTCAGTACTCTGATGACGTTGTCAACGATCTCGTCTTTATTGGCAACTTTAGCGGCCCCTTCTTCGATCTTTGGACCTACGATGGTTGCCTCTAATTCCTCCTGTACCTTTTGTAAATTATCCATGACTACCGGATGCTCATACATACTCTGATGCATGGCAGGGACTATAACCAGTGGTATACCTGAACCTATACTCGTGGTAGCGAAGGTTGTAACAGGGGTATCATCTATCCCGTTGGCTATCTTAGAGATGGTGTTGGCGGTAGCAGGTGATATCAAAAACAGATCCGCTTTATCCGGGACTTTTCCACATAAACTTACATGTTCTACCTGACCGGTCAGTTCAGTTATCGGTTCTGTACCCGATGAAAATTCTAACGCATACGGGTGAACTATCTTCTCAGCCCACCCCGACATAACACAGTGTACTTCAGCCCCTTCCCTGACCAATTCACGGATGAGCTTAACGCACTCGACTGCAGCTATGCTGCCGGTTATACCTAGGACTATCTTTTTACCTTTAAGGTCGTCGCCTTTCGAACCTCTTAAATGCTCTGATGGATGCATATTTACACCTATTATACGTGCTACGTTTAATAATATTTATCGCAGCACTGTATCATTTAGTTAGGTACAGGGTTATAATAATCTTTTCTTCTCTTAGACCTTCTTCATACCATGAGGAACTTAGAACATCGTTACCTAAATTCCCTTTAAAATCGGGATTTTCTACTAATCCATCACGGCTTATGACCATATCTTCTGTAAAATCGGTAGAGACTTCCAGGTACCAATCGTATCTTTCTTGTATATGACCGTTGACCATCTCGGAGATGTCTTCTACGTACGTGAAATTTTCACGTTGGATGCCAAAACTCTCTAAGTATATCTGTTCAATCAACAGCCCTCTTACGGTCATGTCCGTTCTATTGACAAAACCTTGGCTGTGGTTGTAACCTGTGTCCGGTATCGTTGAAGAAAGGATAGCTCTTCTTGTATGTTGACAATAGTCTTGGGAGTAACCTCTTTCTTGAATAGTATCTAACCGATTACTGGAGTAGACTGTCAAGACCGATGCCGCTATCATCAAGAAGACAAAGAACAGTACGGCATCATATAAGCTGAAAACGCCTTTCTTATCGAAGATCATCCCACCTCCCATATAGTTATCTTTAAGGAGCAGAGGCGCGCTCTACCTAGTTCATCTTCAACAACGACAGAAGAACTTCTAGAATAGACCTGCTTTTGTGACGGGACGGGTGATGTTTCGAACTCGAAGGATCGCTGGTTTTCGTAAAGACTGTTATCTGTGATAGATATCTTATACTCGAACCCTAAAGATCGTGGATGATAGGTTCTATTCAGTGTAGTTTGGTTGAGTGCTTCTAGGTTCTCAGAAACGTATACTCCAGGAGATTCTGTTATCAAGTGATAACGTCTGAAGCTCGACATGAAATCGTCGAGGTCCTGTTTCATATCATTTTCTTTCTGCTCTTGGATATATACTGATTGGACATGAAATATACTCAACGTGAAGATCGAGATAGCTATTATTATGACCAGTAAAGCTGGTATATCGACGAAGAACCCTGCTACGCCTCTGTCATCTCTGTACATCGACGCTTGTAAAGAGGTACGGTATATATATTTTAAAACGATTCATAGACGCCATTGTGAAACGTGTCTTCGTATCCCAGTTCATCTAGATGAAGTTTTTCCTGGAAACTTTTCACTAAAACTTGTCCCCATCTATCATCATAATAATTGAATCCATAATCTGTTAAGA
>CAYNQI010000093.1:0-3804 GCA_964399335.1 uncultured Thermoplasmata archaeon
CAACTACCATGAAATCCGATGTAGAGATAGCACAGGAAGCTGAACTAGAACCCATCTCAGAGATAGCCGATAAGATCGGACTGTCTGAAGATGATATCCAACCATCTGGCAACCATAAAGCGAAGATATCCTACGATGCGCTGAAGAGATTTAAGGGGAAGGAGGATGGAAAACTGATACTGGTTACTACCATGTCCCCAACTAGAAGCGGAGAGGGAAAAACCACCGTGACCATAGGATTAACCCAGGCTTTATGGAAACTAGGTGAAAAAGCTACATTAGGGATCCGAGAGCCTTCCATAGGCCCCACCATGGGTATCAAAGGTGGTGCTGCAGGTGGAGGATATTCTCAAGTTCTACCCATGGAGGATATAAATCTTCATTTTACTGGTGATCTGCATGCAATAGGGGTAGCACATAATTTACTCTCAGCTATGATCAACAATCATCTTCATAGGGGGAATGAACTCAATATCGATAGTCGTAAGATCGTATGGCCAAGGGTTGTGGACATGAACGACCGAGCTCTACGGAACACAGTTGTCGGTTTAGGCGGGCGTTCCCATGGGATGCCCAACGAAAATTCCTTCGGTATAACTGCGAGTTCAGAAGTTATGGCGATACTCTGTTTAACTGAAAGTATTACCGAATTGAAAGAAAGGTTGGCCAACATGATAATAGCCTACACCCATGATAACGAACCTGTAAGAGCATCTGATATCGGTGGGACGGGCGCTATGGCGGCACTTTTGAAACACGCTATAAAACCGAACCTAGTTCAGACCATCGAAGGGGTTCCTGCTTTTATACACGGTGGCCCCTTCGCAAATATCGCCCATGGTACCAGCAGTTTGATATCAACTAAATTTGGTATGGCACTTTCCGATTATTTTGTAACAGAAGCTGGTTTCGGCTCCGATCTAGGTGCCGAGAAGTTCTTCAACATAGTCTGTAGGGAAGGAGATCTAGAACCGGATGTTGTGGTGATGGTTGCAACGGTTAAAGCCCTTAAAAGGCAGGGAGGAGTATCCAGAAAGAACCTTGATGAAGAGAACATCCCCGCCATGAAGAAAGGTCTTTCCAATCTGTCTAAACACTTAGAGAACATCCAGATGTTCGGCCTGCCGGTTGTCGTAGCCATCAACCGTTTCCCGGAAGATACAGAGGAGGAGATCGAGTACTTGAAAGAACTGTGCGAGAGCATCGAAGTCCCGTATGCTGTTGCTGAAGTCTTCCAGAAAGGAGGAGATGGAGGTATCGACCTTGCCGAAGTTGTGGTCGAAGAGTGCTGTAAAGAGAACGTGAACTTCAGTCCGCTATATTCATTGAAAGAAGATCCAAAAGATAAGATCTACGACATATCGACTAAGATCTACGGTGCTAAAGAGGTCGTTTACACCCAGCAGGCTGAAAGGGACCTTAGACGGATCCACAAAATAGGGTTAGATGAGCTTCCAATATGTATGGTGAAAACACATTACTCTTTATCGGATGACCGTAAACTTAGAGGTAGACCTAGAGGTTTCGAGATAACTATCCGTGAAGTCAGGATCAGCGCAGGTGCAGAGTTCTTGATCCCCATGGCTGGTGATATAACGACCATGCCCGGACTACCATCTCGACCGGCTGCCGAGGATATCGATATAGATGAAGATGGTTATATATCAGGACTATTCTGATGTGATAATATGAAAGTAGAACTGCAGAACTATACACCGGACCCGGATAGGACAGCCGCCCACGCAGCGCTCACCTGTTACAGTGAAGACGTACCGGTTAAAGACGAGATGCCAGAAGAACAAGTCAAAGAGATCCTAGATAAGATCAAAGAGAGTGGACACCACAGTGTCATCGAACATGCTAGTTTTACTTTCGCAGTCCACGACGTGTCTAGAGCTTTGACTCATCAACTCGTTAGACACCGTTTAGCCTCATATTCACAGCAGAGTCAAAGGTACGTGGACATCGATAACTTCGATCCAGTTATCCCTGATTCTATATCAGAGGACGATAAAGCTGCTGAGATCTATTCGAACTTCATGGAAGATGTTAAAGAAACTTACGAGGAACTCAAAGAAATGGTGCCCTTGGAGGATGCTAGGTATGTTTTACCAAACGCCACCAAAAGCAATATAATCGTAACCATGAACGCCCGTGAACTGTGGCATTTCTTTTCTTTAAGATGCTGCAGGAGGGCGCAGTGGGAGATACGGGAGTTAGCGGATAGGATGCTTGAATTGGTCGAGGAAAAAGCGCCTTTGATATTTGAAGAAGCTGGAGCTCCCTGTATCAGAGGACCATGTCCTGAAAGTCCTGAGTTCTTTTGTGGTGAACCCATGAGTAAAGATCGAAAGAAGTGATAGAAATGTATGATATGGTCGAGCCCTGTTCAGATTCTGGTGCCTATGTCGCAGAACCAGAAAAAGATATCAAAATCGATATGGATGAGGTTGAAGACAGGTTAGTCAAAGAGGGGTACGAGTTCAAGTTCTCATCTGAGGTCATACATTTGATTTTGGACGTTGATGTTGGAGAAGAGATAGGGATCTATCCCTCGGGAAAACTTCTATTCAAAACTGCGGATAAGGAGAAAGTCGATGAGATGTTCGAAAAACTAAGTAAGATAATGGAAGAGATGATCTCATCCTAGAAGATCGTCAAATATCTCTGCGAATCTTTTTACTTCCTTTTTTGTATTGTACAGGTAGAAAGAGGCTCTTGTTCCTCCTAGTTCTCCTCTAGTTCTGTGCCATGGGTGAACGCAGTGCATACCACCTCTTGTGATGATATCTTGTTCTTCTAGAAGAACTGTTATCTCATGACAGCCTAAGACTTTTACTCTGAAGTTGAATATCCCTGACCTTTTTTCAGGTTCATGTGGACCGATGACTTCGACCTTATCTTCTAATAGATCGGTAGCCAACCTGTTCAACTCTATCTCATGCTGTTCTATATCTTCTAAACCCACGTCTAAAAGGTAATCTACTGCAGGTTTGATACCGCATAGAGCCGAGTAGTTCTGAAGGCCGCCTTCGAATTTTTCTGGAGGGTTTTTTAGAGTGATAGAATCATAAGTCGAATCTTTTACACTTCCTCCACCTGCGGATAAAGGTGTGAGTCTTTCTAAGACTTCTTCTTTCCCGTAAAGAACACCTACACCTGTTGGTCCAAGCATCTTGTGGACCGAAAAAGCTAACAGGTCAACATCTAGATCTTGAACATCTACAGGTTTGTGCGGTACACTTTGAGCTCCATCGAGCAGGAAAAGTGCGTCGTAGTCGTGTGCTATCTCACCGATCTCTTTTGCTGGAGTGGTTGTACCGTCTAGATTTGATGTGTGTATCATGGAGACCAGTTCTACGGACTGGTTCATACTTTCTTTGAAATTTTCGATGTTGAACGTTCCGTCATCGTTGGTTTTCACCTGATCGAACTTTATCCCTTTATCATCCCTTAACAATATCCATGGAACGGTGTTACTGTTATGTTCTTTATCTGTGGTTAGAACGGTATCTCCCTTACCTAGACCTAGTCCTTTAGCCACCAGATTAACAGCTTCGGTTGTGTTCTTTGTGAAAACTATCTGTTCCTTTCGTTCTGCTCCGATGAGTTCACTCAGAGCTTCTCGTCCTTCTTCGATCTTTCTACCTAGTATGTTCGAAAGTCTATGTTGACTTCTACTACCGCCGCATACGGGATACTTTTCATAGTATTCGTTCACAGCTTCGATCACCTGATAAGGTTTCAAAGTCATGCAGGCGTTATCGAAATAAGTTATCTCGTCCAGCATTGGGAAATCTTTTC
>CAYNQI010000094.1:0-3773 GCA_964399335.1 uncultured Thermoplasmata archaeon
TGGACTGCAGAAGAGGAAGGGGAATTTGGTCTAGAAATTAAAAGTGAAGATGATACAGAAACTGTCGATATTTTTGTACAAAAGGGATTTTTAGCGTCTTACTGGTGGGCTTTAGCACTGATCTCTTTGGTAATGATCACAATAATCGTGGTCTGGAAAAAAACTTAAGTTAGTTTTTTAATCAATTTTTCAGCGAACTTGTCCAGCTTGGCTTCCCAATCTTTAGATAGTCCTTCACCCTTTTCTGTTCCTTCTCTTTCGATCTTAAAGTCGACTTCAGTTAACTTTTTCATCCCTTTCTTTTTAAGAATTTTATCCATGCTTTTTAACCAGTTCCTCTTCATTCCATGGGTATTGATTATCGCGTACTTTTTCCCTTCTAGCTTTTCCATATTCTTCATGAAATTTCTCATCTCTTTTTTGATCCTGAACATCTCCGTCGGTGTAGAAAATATGTATAGGTCGGCAACTAACATATCTTTTGGATCTATTTTATCTGGTCTGTATGTATTAGTGTCGATTTTCGCCGTTTCCAATCTATCTACTAATCTTTGGACTATCTTTTTGCCATGCCCATACCTCGACCAATATACGATCACGCACTTCATCAAATTTCACCCTATACTGTAAGATCGTATATATATATAAACATATTTATGTTGTGACGGCTATAGACCGCTATCATCTTTAAATATGAATTATCGCATATTGGATCCTATGTACAAGATAGCTATCATGGTTTTTCCAGATGCTGAAGAATTGGATTTTGTGGGTCCTTTCGAGACACTGGCTTCAGTGGAAAAATTTCATTCAAATTCATTACAGGTCGATTTGATAGGTAAGTCCCTAGACCCGATAAAGGGATTCAATGGACTAAGAGTTCTACCGGACATTACTTTCTCTGAAAGTGAACAGTACAACATTTTGATAATACCCGGTGGTCATGGCAGGAATAAAGCGATGCATGATGATGAAGTTTTGAATTTCGTTAAGGAGCAGGTTGACGGGCTTTCATACCTATGCTCAGTTTGTACCGGAGCTTTTGTGTTGGCTGAAGCAGGTGTTCTAAAAGGTCTTAAGGCTACAACACATCATACTGCACTAGATGAGTTGATGAGATCCTATCCAGACATTGAAGTTGTAGAAAAAAGAGTGGTCAAGAATGATACAGAACCTAAGATATGGCTAGCTGGAGGGGTATCATCAGGGATAGACCTTTCATTGGAACTTATTAGTGAACTTTTCGACAAAGAATTAAAGAAAAAAGTAGCAGAAAGATTAGAGTATCAACCGAGATGATATGGTTAAAAATCAGCATTTTAGTTATTTAAACGATATTTAGAATGGTTTTTGATATTCCTCATATATTACTTCACTTCTTAATTGTTCTAGATCCCCCTCTAGATCTGCCTTTTTGTTTTCTATGGCTTTTCTAGCATCGTTGAATGTTTGTCTATCTATCTCACCATCGGCTAGCTGTTCAGCTAATGAAGTTTTTCTTCTATCTAAGGATTTAAGTTCATTCAATGTTTCTTGATAATCCTCATATTTATCTCTTAGATCCTCTATTTGTTCCTCAGCTCTATCCATATTATAATTTTTTAGAGCTTTTTCTATAGCTCTAGTATCTATCATCTCTTCTTGCTCTTTCAAGGACTGCAGTTCCGATTCGATCTGAGACTTTCTTTCAACTAGCTCATAATCCTCAGGAGTGAAAGCTTCTTCCAATCCTGTTTCTACACGTACCCTTCTGGTGATGTCTCTAGCTCTTTTCAATACCTCTCTCAAAGATGTGTGAACTTCTTCCTCTTTCATCTTTATTTTTTTAACGGCACTATCTCCAGACACATCATTTCCAGATGCATATTGAAGTATTATCGTTTTTGAAAGATCGATGATCTCATCGAGATGTTGTTTCCTTTCTTTCTCTAATTCTTTTAAATTGGAGTGTTCCTCTTTTAGTCCCTCTATAGTATACTCCACTTCATCTTTGAGCTTGTTGGCCTCTCTACCGGCCTCAGTATCTTTTTTTGTTAACTTTTCGTACTGTTCTGAAACCTTTACTAATCGGTCTATATCATCAGTTATAGTTTCCATTTTTTCCTTGATAGATTCATCATTTTCGAGATTTTTATATTGTTCATAGATAGGTAAAAGTGTCTCTCTCATGTTGTGTGTTATCTCTTCAAAATATACATCTAAAGAGTCTATCCATTCATCGAGTTTTTGACTTCTAGATCGTTCATAATCAATTTCAGACTGGATTTGGTCAAGTAAATCTTTGGTCCTTTTTTCTATGTTATTCAATCTTGCGATATTTTTAATAGGATATGCACGATCATCATTACTGAAAAAGTTCTGGTATTCACTGTATAACCGATCAAGATCTTTTCCATACTCATAACTTTTTGGGTTAAGAAATTTCAATTTTTCTACTTTTTCACTAACATCTTGAAACAATTCCTCGATATCAACTTTTTTACGTATGACCTTTGCTTCATAAACCAATCTTTTACAAATATTTATTTCATTTCTAATGCTGGATATACCATCCTTTGGTTCTATATTGTTAAATCGTGTTCTAAGATTGGATAATTGATGCTTGAATAATCGCGTATCGATATTTCCATGTTTTTCAGCAAAACGTATCTTTCTAGATAAGTCTTTCAATACTTGAGCTAAAGACGCTTTCTTTTTTGAAAAACTGTCTTGAAGTTCATCTACATCTTCATCGATAGTTTTCTTTTTTTTAGCAGTCCACCATCCTACCGATGGACCAACAAATAATCCAACTGACCATCCTACAAAATATCCTATAAAACCCATACCAACGATCCATCCTGATAAAGAACCTACAAACCCCCCGATGACTATGCCAAATCCTATACCCAAACCTCCTCCGACGGCTCCTATGCATGCAGCTGCACCTGCAGCAGCCAATATAGCACCGGTTTCACCGCCGATCACGAAACCAATCGCCATTAAATATAATCCAAAAAGGCAAACCGCTGAAACAAACTTCCAAACCTCTTTATATTTCATAATTTTCCTCTAGAATGGTTTTTGATGGTCATCATAAATGATCTGGTTCCTAAGACTATACAAATCCTCTTCTAATTCGTTCTTTCTATGATCTATTTTTTTAACAGCGTCTTTATATACCTCTCTATCTATTTCTTGCTCCGCAAGTTGACCTGCTAAGTCACTCTGATATTTATTTAATTTTTTTAATTCCTTGATAGTCTTTTTATATTCATCATATTTAATTTGTAGTTTAGAGAATAATTCTTCTGCTTCTGCTACTTCATCCTTTTCCAACGCATTTTCTATGGCTCGTGTATCTATCATACTTTCTTTTTCCTTAAGAGATGAAATATTTTCATGTATATATTTACTCATAGAAGCTTTTTCTTTATTAAATATTTTAGACTTCTTTTTTAGTACTGGTAATTTATCCTTTTTCTTACCAATCGAGCTTTTAGATCTTAATATAGGTAAACTTTTTTTATTATTTTCTTTTTTGTCTATTTTCTTTAATACGGGTAAATCCTCATGGTTACTTTCTTTCGATTTCTTTTTGTTTAGAGTAAGTAGTTGAAGATCGCCATTCTGTCTATGGATTCCATCCTTATCTTTTGACGAGTTTTCTTGATCTGATCGAAACCTTAAGATCGAACTCCTTGTTAAGATATTCATAATCCTCTTCATGTCCAAGTAACTCCGATTTTACTACAGGTATAATATCAGATAAGTTATTTGTTTTTCGGGGGATT
>CAYNQI010000095.1:0-3739 GCA_964399335.1 uncultured Thermoplasmata archaeon
CATAGCAATCAATATTTATACAGTGTGTAATTAACAAACGAGGTCAGACGAATGAGGAAGTACATCACATTGGTGGGAAAAAACTACTGGGAAACCCTTAACAGTTTATGGGCTGTGATCAAAGAAGGTAGGTTCGAACCTGAGGAAGTATGGTTGGTGTCTGAAAAAGAGAACTTAAGAAGAGCTAAAGTGCTTAAGAGAGACTTTGAAAAATTACTTTCAAATTATGGTTATGATAATCAAACAAATATTTCACTAGTGGAAGACCATGACGGATTGAATTTAGGAGATACATTAAGAGATCTTATCGAGAAAGATGATGTTGTCGCTCTAGATATCACCGGGGGTAGAAAATATTTAGTGGCGGGATCTTTGGTAAATCCACATTCAAAGGATTTTGATCATGTTTTCTATGTTTATACCGGTGACTCCAGGGAGTCTGATAAACCGCTCCCAACAATACGATTTAACGAGATAAATATCAAAGATTTTAAAACCGATAAAAATAGGGGTGGAGACTGATGGAAGAAGTTTTAACGAAGGAAAGATTGATGATGCTATTAAATGAAGCTGGGAAAAGTGGCGTCGATAGCTTCACTGTTATAGAACCATATACTAAAACCCAACTAATTGAAGTGAGTCAAGAGGATGATAAGTATAAAGTCATTTTATCCGGTAAAGATGATTTTGGCCCATACCCCTCAAAAGAAGACTATTGGGATCGAAATGATTTACCCGATTTTTACGATTTTAAAGAGAGCTTGATATCATCAGGATTGGTGGAATTCGAGAACTGGCTCGAGTTCAAAGAATGGGTTAAGTTCCTGTATAAAAGTGAAATCGATCCGACGTTAGCAAGCAGTTCTGTGTTCATGTCTATAGATACTAATCTGGCATATTTCCGACTTTTTTCCCGAAGATTCCCATTAAAATACGAGGACGGAACCGTGATAAAAGCGGAGTACTTTGATTTCCTACTCAGCTCTATAGTTGAGAACGAGATCGATCACAAGATCAAGGATAAATACGATAACTCTGACCTCAAGATGATGGGGATGTATACTAAGATCGGTGATATCCGGTTCAACTTTAGAAACCGTGGGAAACTATCTACTAGAAAAGCTAAGTTTGCAACTGAAGAATTGAATTATCTTAGAGGAACACTCAACGCTGCTAGAATCAAAGGGACTTCATCTAAAACTGACTCTGAAAAGAATGACATCAGGATAGTCGAATCTCTCGAGAAGTTCAGTTGGGATAGAAATATCGTAGTGGCACTGATATCAACCGATCGAAACATGGGAAATCATGCAGAGAACTGTGAGATCCCATATTTCATACTTGAGATGCCAAAAAGCATATCCAAGGAAAACATCGTTGATGATGAAATTCTCCTAAATCTTCTACACGATCTTGCTTTGACTTTTGGTGCTGTCAAAATACCGGAATTCCAGACCACTCTGTTCGGTATATGGGGAGGAAAAAGAGATATCGATTATAGGGATGAAAGTGTAAAGGCTTGGATCAATCCTGGTTCAAAACTTATCGACAATATCGAAAGGGATATCGAAGTGATGGATTCGCTGGAAGGACCGGTTTGATAAAGTTCTATTCGAAGTGCCATTTTGGCCCTTGAGGTGAATCCTCTACGATCACACCTTTTTCGGTTAAAGTGTCCCTGAGCTTGTCAGCGAGATCGTATTCGCCCCTTTCCCTCAAATCCTCTCTTATCTCCAAAATGAAATCTATAAAGTCGCTAGCACCCTTATCATTTGATCCTTTTTCCAACTTCAAACCTAGAATACTGGATAGCTCCCTTAAAGTTGATACTGCTTCGTCTAGGATCTGTTTTTTATCATCCAAATTCTTGTTTATTCGGTTTGAGAATTTGAGTAAAGTGCTCACCGCTGAAGGAGTGTTCAAATCATCGTCCATAGCTTTCTCGAACTCTCTTCTTACCTCTCTAATTTCATCTTTTAGAGATTCTTTATCCCCTCCTTCAGATTTTTCTGCTCTTCGGATGGTATTATATAATCTCTCCAACCTCTTTTTTGCCTCTATCAATCCGTCAAGACTAAAATCACTCTGAGATCGGTAGTGGCTAGAAGCAAAATACATCCTTAAGATCTCACCATCATATTCATCCAACAGGTCTTCGACCGTATAGAAATTACCTTTACTCTTGGACATCTTTTCCCCGTTTACAGTGATAAACCGGGCGTGTAGCCAGTAATTAACAGGCTCTTCATCCATATCATCCCTAGCAATATTCTGAGCTCTCTCGTTTGGGTGGTGCGGAAATATGTGATCCTCGCCTCCCGCATGGATATCAAATCGTTCACCCAGATACTTACGACTCATAACACTGCATTCTAGATGCCAGCCCGGATATCCCGAACTCCAAGGTGAAGGCCATTTCATGAGATGTTCGGGATCAGCCTTTATCCAAAGAGCGAAATCGAAAGGTGATCTCTTTTCTTTAAGTTCGTCATCTGCTACTCTTCCACCGGCTCCAGCTTCTAGATCATCGATAGTTCGGCGGTCAAGTTTAGGATATCCATGGTCTTCATTAAATTTTAATACATCGAAATAAACCGTGCCGTTCTTTTCGTAAGCGTAACCATTCTCTATTATATTTTTAACGAACTCTATCATCTCCACCATATGACCGGTTGCCCTTGGATTTACATTATGGACTTTCATGTTCAAACTATCCATCTCTCTGTACCATTTTCTGACCTGTTTCGTTACCAATTCCATGGGTTCTAGTTTCTTCTCTTTTGCAGCTTTCTCGACTTTATCTTCACCCTGGTCTGCATCATCGGTTAGATGTCCCACATCGGTGATATTCATGACGTGAAATACTTCGTAACCCTTCCATGTCAGATATCGGTTCAGAACGTCCCAAGCTGAATAGGTTTTCGCGTTCCCTACATGCATGTCCTCGTAGATAGTCTGGCCACAGGAATAGATACGGACTTGGTTCTCGTTTATAGGTTCAAAAACTTCCTTTTTCCCGGTCAAAGTATTGTAGAGTTTAAGAGTCATATAGAAGATTCAAGAGAAAGAAAATATTTGAAACTTGTGTTAACCGTTTCTATATGAGAGGATATTCTCTTAGGAAGGAGAGGTCGTTATCATAACATTCCCTGATATCGTCCATCTGGAGTCTCAGCATAACCAATCTTTCCAATCCCAAACCCCACGCTAGTACTGGATGTTCGATCCCATGAGGTTTTGTAACTTCTCTTCTGAATATTCCAGCGCCTCCCATCTCCAAGAATTTACCCTTGAACTTGGCGAACACTTCTATACTGGGTTCCGTGAAAGGGAAATACCCCGGCCTAACTTTGATATCTTCGAAACCCATCTTCTTGTAAAATTCCCTTAACAGTCCGATCAGCATGTTCAGGTTGGCATCCTCTTCCATCAATATCCCATCGATCTGGGCGAACTCTGGAAGGTGGGTCGAATCCGTAGCTTCGCATCGATAATTTCTGTCGATCGTTACAGCTCTTACAGGTGGTTCTGGATTTTCTGCGAGGTGTTTGATACTGCATACCGTCGTGTGGGTCCTCAAAACAGCTCTTTCAGCTTCTTCTTTACTCCACTTGTAACCCCATCCTTCAGATCGCGAATCTCCACCGGTCTCATGCATCTCTTTGATACGTTCCACCACCTCTCCTTCGATGGGGATATTCTCAGGTTTTTTCATGTAGAATGTATCCTGTAATTCTCT
>CAYNQI010000096.1:0-3666 GCA_964399335.1 uncultured Thermoplasmata archaeon
CGAAAGTGAGGATGAAAAGGAACTTGTTCCTAAGAAATCGCCAGATTTGGTAGGTAAGGATGTCACCCGATCACAAGCTTTGTAAATACTTTGCAGTCTTTGACTATGTACTTTAGATGAGCATATTCGTTGGACTGATGTGCTATCTCGTCGTTGGAACACCAAACTACTGCAGGGATCCCCTTTTCCCTGATATGTGCTGCCACAGTTCCCCCGCCGATACCAACTAGACCTGGTTCATCGCCGGTAACGTCCTTTACTGCATCTTTTAATTGAACTACAACTTCCGAGTCTTCAGGAGTCTTTTTTGGAGTATCCTTCTCTTTACTGTAATTGATATCGAATTCAGCTCCAGTTTCTTCCGAGATCTCGTCGGCGGTTGATCGGAAAACGTCCTTAACTTTATCTAGATCGATAGAAGGTAATATCCTACAATCGAAGTTCTGGATATCGGTACCCGGGACTGTATTGATGTTGGGAACGTTCGCTTCTCTTTTTGTCGGTTCGAATGTGCTGACAGGCGGGTTGAAAAGTTCGTCCTTCTGATCGAAAGTTTCATGTAATCTCCTATCGACTTCAAGCATGTACTTGGCACCGACTCTGTTCGCATTTATGGTACCATCTAGTATAGCGGCATGTCCCTGTCTACCATGCGTTGTGATCTTCACCCATAGTGCAGATTTTTCAACGATCTCTATCTTTTTACCGTGTTCCTCGCTGTGATCTGGAACTATAACAATGTCATCATCTTTGATCAAACCCTGTTCTAAAAGATGATCGATACCGTACTCACTGCCTGTTTCCTCGTCGGATACCAGCATGACCTTAAGGTTATATTTGTGATCTACATCGAGCTCGTTTAGAGCTTTCGCAGTGAAAAGTGAAGCTACAACCTCTTGTCCATTATCCTCGGCACCTCTACCGTATATCTTTCCGTCTTTGAAAACTGGTTCAAAGGGATCGGTATCCCAATCATCTAGATCTCCGGCTGGAACTATATCTATATGAGCTATTATCACGACGTTTTGATCAGTACTTCCATCTTTGGTAGCAACGATGTTCGGTCTGCGGCCTGATGGTACCCTATCGTCCGTTGCATCGTACCTATCGATCTCGTCAAATCCGAACTTCGGTAATATGTTCATGAGATATTCTGCTTTACCTAACTCCCCATCACCATCGTTATCTGGACCTATGGCAGGGTATCTCAACATCTCCATCAGTGTATCTTTCATCTCTTCAGAATAGTTATCGATCAGTTCGTAAACTTCATCCATGGTATATATCTCCTGTCTGACATATTTCAAGCCGGGAGCGGATGCTCTTCATAATCCTGCTTGATGTCCTCACCAGTTAAATCGAGATATATTTGTGTTGTGGTCAAAGAAGAGTGTCCTAACATCTTCTGTACACTTCTAAGATTCATACCAGCTTTTAAACAATGGACTGCAAAACTGTGCCTGAGCATGTGTGGATAAACGTTCTTTTTCAAACCGGCTTTCTTGGCATATTTCTTTACTATCCTCTCGACCTGCCGGGTTGATAGTGAATCTCCTCTCTCAGAAAGGATCAACGCTCCCTCTTCTGCTCCAGCTTTGTAAAATTCTATGAGGTCTAAGGTGTCTGCATCCACTGGAACAACTCTATCTTTATCCCCCTTTCCACTCCTTATTGTGATCATCCCTTCTTCAAAATCGATGTCCTGGATCTTGAGATCGGTAAGTTCTGAAACTCGTAGTCCACATCTATATAAGATCCTTAAAATAAGCCTATCCCTCGTCTTCTTCCTCGGAGGAGCGTTAAGAAGTTTTCTAACTTCATCATCCCTAAGATATTTGGGTAGTTTGCGTCCCATTATCCCACCAATGTCTGACAATTCGTATGACAATTAAATTAGGTTCAATAAAGTATAAATAAATTTGGGTTAGAATTCGAACTTCCAATTGGTGAAAATATTTATATCTAGGTCTTTTCTAGAAGTTCCGTACTATGGGCCTGTAGCTCAGCTAGGCAGAGCGATCGGCTCTTAACCGATCGGCCGGGGGTTCGAATCCCCTCAGGCCCGTTTATTAAGGTACTCTTCTTATCAGTAACATTTATAAATATCATCTTCTCTGCAACGGCACACCCGCATAAAACAGGAGGATCTCTCCTGTTACGTCGGAGGAGTCAGATCATGACGATAGAAAATAAGACTAATCCTAACCTTGTGCGTCTGATAAAAGACCTCAAGGAGATGGCAAGAGAGAAGAACGCCCCCATCTGGCGAGACGTGGCGGAAAGGTTGGAAAAACCCTCTAGTAACTGGGCAGAAGTAAACCTTTCTTTGATCCAAAGACACGCTGATGAGGATGAGATGATCATAGTGCCAGGAAAGGTACTCGGTTCAGGATACCTTACCAAGAAAGTGACCGTAGGGTCCTTCAAAGCCAGTCATAGTGCTAAAGAAACCATAAAAGAAGCTGGCGGTAAACATATGAGTATCCGAGACCTGGCCGAAAAGAACCCAGAAGGTAGCGGCATAAAATTGATGGGATGATAACATGAAGGTTTATGATGGAGAAAACAAGATATTAGGTAGATTGGCTACAAGGGTCGCTGAAGACCTACTATCTGGAGAAGATGTTAGAGTAGTCAATGCAGAAAAAATATTCATCACTGGAGATAAGATCACGATCTTAGAAGATTATAAGAAAAAGCGTGAAAGAGGTAAGATAAGAAAAGGTCCTTATTATCCTCGCAGACCGGAAAGGATATTCAAACGCACGGTTAGAGGTATGCTCCCTTATCAACAACCTAGGGGACGAAAAGCATTTAAAAGATTAAGAGCATACATCGGAGTGCCAAGTGAATTCGAAGATAAGGAGTTCCTTGGTGATGAAGTCAAGACCACTGAAACGAGCAGGGGTTTAACCCTCGAAGAGATATCAAAACATCTCGGAGCTAAATTTTAGAGGTATCATATATGGGAGAAAAAGAAGTTTTAACCCGGACAGGCAAAAAGAAAGAAGCTATCGCGAAAGCCACGATCCGTTCAGGTAAAGGCAGGATCAGGGTCAACAGTAAACCTTTGGAAATTTTTACTCCGGAGATGGCTAAACTCAAGATCATGGAACCTATCCAGCTCGTTGGCGACCGATCGGATAAAATAGATATTAACATAAATGTTCAAGGCGGAGGCGTTATGGGTCAAGCAGGAGCTACTAGAACCGCCATCGCTCTATGTTTTATAGATTACTTCGACGATCCCGAGCTTGAAGAATTGTTCAAAGAATATGATAGGAGTCTTCTGGTATCCGATCCAAGAAGGAAATTACCTAAACAACCTATGGGTCGTGGAGCCCGGAAGAAAAGACAGAAATCATATCGGTGATATAGAAAATGATCATACCTATAAGGTGTTTCACTTGTGGAAAAGTCCTCGGAAACGTATACGAGGTCTATCAAACTCGCATCGAGCGGGGTGAAGACCCTGCTGAGGTACTGGATGATCTAGGTATCGAGAGATACTGCTGTAGAAGGATCATCTTGACTCATGAAGACCTGATAGACGATGTGATGGGTTACTAAAACCACTTATTTTTTATTTTGGGGCCGTAGGGTAGCTTGGCCCATCCTTCTACCCCGGGGCGGTAGGAACCCGAATTCAAATTTCGGCGGCCCCAT
>CAYNQI010000097.1:0-3648 GCA_964399335.1 uncultured Thermoplasmata archaeon
GTGTGGTTCAAAGAGATCTCTGTTTCGAAGTAGGTGTTGTTACCTGGTAATGATATGTTATCGGATAAGGTCCCTATTGAATTCATATCATCAAACTCGTACCCTAGACCCATAACGACGGTGTAATCCGTGGTTTCATGTTCTCTATTGACAACTCCGATGGTCAGTGTTCCAGTTTCGTTCACTTGAAGATCATTTGGATAATCGTCGGCCATTCCACCTTCGCCTAAGATGTAGAATTCAGTGAACCTTTCTCCCGTTCTTGGAGTGGTGGCTATGTGTACAGCTAGTGCTCCTGAGGCTATGAGCAGGATTACAGTCCCAACGACTAGAGCTTTATCGATCATATCGTAGCTTTCCCAGTCTGGAGGGTTTATTTCAAGTTCTATGTGGAACACTTCTTCTAAAGGTATAGCGCGTCTCCTGTAGAATGCAAGTCCTGAAAATGCGAATATGAACAGTGATATGGAAGTTAAAAGAGGTATCAAACTGATCTGCCATGTATAATTCAACAATAGCCCGATGAGGGGAGTGATGGCTATACTCAAACCGAATGAAAGAGCTATCCTCTCGATCTTATCTAGGGGTTCCTCTTCTGGGAACAAAAATGAGATCAAAACGTACCCAGGGAAAAACAGCAGATACGGTAGACCTAGAACTGTTCTTACCCAACTGTCCGGTGTTAGATATATTATACCCAACAGCAGTATGGTCGAGATGACCACGATAGCGAGGTCCCAAGGTTTTTCCCTGATCTCAATCTTCAAAACTTTTTCACCTTTATTTCCAATTGAACATTCATTATAAATGATTTTCCGGCCTAACCGAGTTTTTCCAAGTCCTCGGACTGCACGTATCCTATATCGTTCTTTAGAGCGATCTCTGCTTTTTGTAATTCCCTAGCTACGTAAGCCATGTGGTCCAATCTAGAGATCAATCCCTCTCTTATCATGGTATCGCATATGGATTTTGCATCTTTACCTGTGATGATAAGATCTAGTTCACCTGTTTCGACTTCAAGTTTCCCACCCTTGTTTACATTTTTATAATGTTCGACAGTTATCTCGTCATCGATAAATATGACAAAGAAACCTTTATCGTCGAATTTAACCCTCTTTTCCTCTTCGGCCTTTATTTTATCAACTTCTTTCATCAAAAACCACATCTCTTGCTTTAACCATATTTTTTAGTTTCTTAAAAGCTGTTTCTTTATCTAGATTTCTTAAACCACAGTCTGGATCTATCAAAATGTTCATACCAAAATTGTTGACAGCTTTTTCGATCCTTTGTTTTATTATCCCTACATCTTCAACCAGTGGTTCTGTTGTAACGACTCCTACTGACAACCGCTGTGAGAAAGAGAGATCTTTATAGGTTTCGAACAGTTTAGGGTTAGCCGCGAACTCATGATCTAATATATCTACATCTATTTCTATCAGTTCTTCTGCTATATTTTTAACATCACCACAGACGTGAAGTTTTGTTATGGTATCACTTGGAAAGACCTTTTCTAAAGCTTCTTTTACGTACGATGCGGACTCTATGGAAAGGAATGGTTCGTCGATCTGTACCACATCGCAGATCTTGGAAAGTTCTACAGCCTCTGACCTCAGTGCTTCAGCGGTGTCCATGACCGCTTCCTTTGTATCTTTATAGTGAAGATCATAAGAACTCTTGACAAGTGTCCATGGACCTGTGATTATACCTTTCAGACCTATATCTTTTGGAATACTGTTCTTAAGCTTACTCTGATCTTTAACGGTTATGGGTCCACGATATTCTACATTTGAAATTATCTCAGGCCTTCTTTTCATCCTGAAACCCTTAAGATTTTCAGCGAATATCTCGACCATCCCTCCTCGGGTCTGCCCGTCAGATATCAGTTCTATTCCAGCATCTAACTGTGCTTTAACAGCCTCTTCGATACTTTCAACGAAAGGGTCCACATCTTTGAAATATGATCTTGCCAAGGATCCGTTAGAAGGTCTTGAAGGATAACTTCCAACAACCGTCGTTATAAGTTCTCGGTTCAAATCCATAACTGTAGATATACGTTTCATTTTAAAAAAGGTTATCCAAACCATTTAGAGGTGATGATAAGGATGATCAGGATCTACATCCGTTCCGAAATATTCTTCTGCACCTTCTGCAACTAGTTTATCGACCATTGCCATGTTTGTCAATTGCGTTTCCGCATTTTCGATAGGACCGTAATAGATGAAATCCCCTCCGAGTATGATCGGAAGATTGTTTATCGAAGTATCAACGGTGTCGAACACGTTCTTGCTCTGTTTTTCTAACCACTGCCATGATTCCACCGTATTGTGCATAGCACAGCCCACAGGTAAACCGAACTCGCTTTTGAACACGGGGATAGCTCTTAAACTTTCACTAGCTCCTTCCTTGAAGGGCTGTGCAGCCGTATCCAATAATATATTTTCGATACCTGCATCTTCTGCAATTTCGATAAGACCATCATCTAGTAGCTGTCCCCCATCTTTTAGGATATCAAGTCTCCCCTGTACACTGCTGCTCTTAGGATTGAATGAAAGTACTATTGCCGACTTAGGAGTATATCGTGTTAAAGTCTCGATCTCCTCCTGGACGATCCCTATGTTGATACTGTTGTATATCACTCTGTCTAAAGCGTCTTTCTCGTGAAGGTATTCCAGTGCCTTTATCCTTACATCTGATTCAAGCATATCTAAAGAGAAACATCCAGAGATGTGTTTTAGAGCGAAGTCTATCTTCCATTCGATCTCGTCCTCCTCATATATGAAGATATCAGGGATGGCTGGAACGTGGGTTCTTTTGGAAAGTTCGTTTTGTTTTTTGATCAATATTTTTGCTTCTTTTAAACTATCTCTTGGGTCTTTGAATTCTCCTTCGTAAAAAATCGTTCCGACCATCAAGGTAGGATACTCCCCTGGTAAACCTCCTACCTTGATACCATCAAATTCATATTTTTTTTGCTTTTTAGTAAAACTGAACATTATTTTGCCTCCTGAGAGATCTCTCCCCAGGGCGAAACTTTGATCTTAGAGTGCAACGCCATATCTGCCTGGAACTTGTAAGTCTCCTTCTCTTTGATGGATATCGCTTGATACGGTTCTCCGAAGGAACCTGGGTTTTCTTTATTCAACTCCTCTATCTTTTCCAAGATCCTTTCATAGGAATTCACATCGATCAAATCTATAACTTCTACTTGATCTCTGAACCTGTTAACCGCTTCTATCGATATGTTCTCAATATACGGTACAGCTCCCGGGGATCCGATTATCCTCCCATCTTCATCTATTCCATTTTCGACGAGTTTGATAAGTGTAATCCCCGATCTATGCCCTCTAATTTCATCACCACATATTACTAAGAATCTGATATTTGGATTGGACAGCGTGTTAGCGATGATCTTTTCTATACCAAGATTCTCGGTCTTCAAAGGTCCCCATATAGCTACTTCATCTTCTGGAAAATCGAACTTTTCTTTCAACGTGACAACTGCCACCGGTGAATTTTCATCTCCAGTACTGTAATCCCCTTTCCATGGATAGAGTTCCGTCATAGATCGGATAGCCTCCTTATTATCTCATAAGAGTTTTCCTCAGATTGCAGTGGTATGATATGTGCACCGATCTTTGTTTTCAGTCC
>CAYNQI010000098.1:0-3512 GCA_964399335.1 uncultured Thermoplasmata archaeon
CATCCCAACGAGTTCGCCGCCGGTATGAGGGAGATAGATGGAGTCATATCAGAATTGATATTGGTCCCGGGAACTGTTTCGGGTCAGACCAGTGCACTTTTAAGATTGAGGATGCTGCCTGTAGATTATTCTATAATCGGGATCGTTCACAGTCATCCTTCAAGAAACTTCTCACCCTCAGCTAAAGATCTGATGATGTTCGGTAGATTCGGTCGAGTCCATATAATAGCTGGTTTTCCATATGATATGGATTCATGGCAGGCTTACGACTACGATGGAAATGAGATCGATCTAGAAGTATTAGATTAATTTGTCTCCTAGTAGTTCCTCGTAAACTTTTTCGATACTTTCAGCCACTATGTCCCAGGTGAAGTTTTCTAGGACCCTTTCTCTACCTTTTTTACCCATCCGTCTTGCCACTTCTGGATGTTCTAAGATCAGTCTAATTTTGCCTGCGATATCTTTAGGGTTCATGGGCTCAGCGACTAAACCATTCCTACCTTCAGTTATCACTTCCCTGACCCCCGGGATGTCTGAAACGACTACGGGTACTTCCGAAGCCATGGCCTCTAAAGTCACGATACCGAAGGCTTCTAGACGTGATACAGAAGGTAATACAAAGACATCGGTTGCACCGTAGTAGTAGGGTAGATCTTCGTTGGAAACCCTTCCAGCGAATATCACTTTTTCTTCGAGGTTTTCTTCTTTTACGATCTTCTCCAACTCCGGTCTGAAGTCTCCCGTTCCGACAATTAAGTACCTAGTTTGGTCATCTAGGTATTTGGCGGACCTGACCAAATGTTCTAAACCTTTGTGATAAACCAGTCTCCCAACATACATTACGACCTTATGGTCAGGATCTATGTCGTGTCTTTCTCGGATCTTCTTTCCGTCGTTACTGGGGTGGAATCTCTCAGGGTCGACAGCATTGGGTATGATATCTGCATCTCTGTACCATACCGCTCTAGAAGTGGCACCGTATGTAGTCGTGGTGGTGATGATCTTGTCGGCTTTACTCACCGAATAAGTACCTAAAGTTCTCTGGTACAGGTTAACGATCAATGGACCGAAAGGGTGTGGGATCTCAAGATCACAGTGGTAAGTCAGTACCGATGGGATATCCCTGTTCCTGATACCCCAAAGTCCAAAAAATGTCATCAGAGGTGGTGGTAGATGGCTGTGCAGTATATCGTAATACATATCTCTTAAGATGTGACGTACATCAGGTACGATGGGAGTCGAAAATTTGATGGTTATCGGTTCTACCCTTTTTACGGTGACTCCCTCGACGACACTCCTGCTCTCAGTCCCATCTAGTTTTGTGGTGATAACTAATATCTCGTGCCCTCTCTTTTGAAGGTGTTTTGAAAGTTCTAGAACGTGAGATTCTACACCTCCGAGGTGAGGATAAAAGTAGGGACTGAGTTGGACGATCTTCATTTTATTCTGCTTCCCTCCCCGATCTCACCATCTGCCAATGCACCAGGACCTATCAGTGCGTTGTTACCGATTATGGTGCCGGTGTTGATCATGCTGTTTATACCGGTCTTTACGTTGTCCCCCATGATCACTCCCAATTTTCTTCTACCCGTACTCATAAGTTTACCTCTATGGCTTACAACTATATTTTTTCCATCCAGTCTTAAGTTGGCGACTTTAGTTCCGGAGCCGAAGTTACAGTTCATACCGATGACACTGTCACCTACGTAATTGTGATGCGGGACATTGCTGTCGTCCATGATTATGGTGTTTTTAACTTCTACTGCACTACCTACTTTACAGTTGTTCCCTACGTGAGTGCATGGTCTGATAAGGCAATTAGGACCTATGTCAGCATTTTTTCCGATGTAGACAGGTCCTTTGATATAGGAACCTCTCTTGATAACAGCTCCCTCCTCTACTGAAACCCAGCCTTCTAGATGTACACCTTCTTCGATCTTACCATCTCTTCTCTCCTCTATATCCGTATTTTCAAGGATGTTTTTGTTTACCGAAAGTAGGTCCCATGGCCTCGAGAGTTCATTCCATGAATTTTTTTTCAAGGTGAACCCCCTCAGCTTGTTTTCATCCATCAATATCTTGAGTGAATCGGTTATCTCGTATTCTCCTCTTGGTGATCTATCTGTGTTTTCTATCGCATCGAATATCTCAGGTGTAAAACCGTAGACTCCCGCGTTTATCAAGTTCGAAGGAGGACATCTTGGTTTTTCGAGTATATCTATCACCTGTTCCCCATCCATCTTTACAACACCATAACTTTCTGGATCGTCGACTTCGACACTACCTAGTACGGAACTGTCAACGCTTTTGAAGTATTCTACGAATCTCTCCAATATGGATCTGAACACGATAACGTCGCCGTTTATACATAGAAAATCTTCGTCGATGAACTTCTCAGCCTTTGATACGGCATCAGCGGTCCCAAGCTGTTCATCCTGTTTAGCATAACTAATCTTGATCTCATCTTCGTTTATATTTTTCTTGATCCTCTTGCCGTTATAACCTACAAGTATAACGATCTCATCTACCATCGTTTTAAGATTATCGATGGTGTGCTGTATGATCGGTTTCCCGGCAACCGGGATCAATGGTTTAGGAGTGTTCACGGTTAAAGGGCGCATCCGGGTTCCTTGGCCTGCAGCCAATATGAAAGCTTTCATCTAGATTACCTCCTTGAGTTTATTTTTTGCTTGATCGTAAATGTTTTTAAGAGTTCTTTTATCTTCCGCTTCAGCGGTGATCCTGATCTTGGGTTCGGTTCCAGAAGCTCGTGTAAGAGTCCACCCCTTCTCATAACTAACTCTGATACCATCTGCGAAGTTGAGTTTATCTTTATCGAATTCTGTTTCATAATATTTGATAAGTTCATCCATGGCCTTTTCTTTTTCTTCCACTTCAAAACCCTCTTTTTTTCTCGGGTAACTCGGTAAATTTTTTACTTCTTCAGATATATCTATTTTTTGTGCCAATTTCACTAAGAATGCCGCTGCGTAGATTGCGTCCGGAGTATAACTGATTTCAGGGAATATCCAGGTTCCGGAAGGTTCACCACCGAACTGGGCGTTATTTTGTTCCATATTTTCTGCAACGTAAACGTCCCCGACCTTGGTTCTGATAACTTCATCTACTAATTCTTCTATGATCATCGACGAATTTACGGGTACGGCTACCTTCTTCTTGAATCGAGATGCGAACAGTGCTAAAAGTTGGTCGCCACCTAGGTAGTTACCTTGGTTATCGAAGGCCACCAATCGGTCTGCATCTCCGTCATGAGCTAGTCCTAGATCGGCGTTGGTTTTTATGACCATCTTACCTAGGTCTTTCAAGTTCTCTTCTACCGGTTCTGGATCGTGGGCTGGGAATCTCCCATCTGGGTTGGAATTCATGGTGACTACCTGACACCCCATGTTTCTTAGTAGGAATGGTGTTATTGTACAGCCTGCTCCGTTGGCACAGTCGATGACGACTTTGATATCGTTGTCTGTACCGAACTTTTCTAAGATCTTTTGCTC
>CAYNQI010000099.1:0-3498 GCA_964399335.1 uncultured Thermoplasmata archaeon
TCAGCAACGCTGATTTGTCACTATCTGATAGGTCTCCGCCGTATTTTTGTACTTCTTCAATCTCTTTCTCTAATTTTTCAACCGGTACTACTTCCATTACCCGGGTTTGTTTTTGTACGGACCTCCCAGCTTCGGTCCTTCTTCTCTGTTCTTTCCCCATAATCATATTATCGGCCTCGTTATAAATTATTGATTTTTATCCTACCCTTTGATGGTGTGTAAATACGTCCATTCCTCCTTAATTTTTCAATCTCTTTCATTACTTCCGATTTATCATATCCATTATTGACTGCAACATCAATTACATCCTCTTCGGGTATTCCTTTACCATTATACTTACGATCAAGGATTTTTATCGTTTCCTTCACTTCCCTCGCATAAGTCCTTTCTTCTTGGGTATAACCAGTGTAAAGCAATTCGATTTCTTTAGCTCTTTTAAGTTGTATCTCTTTCAAATGGATCGCTCTTTCTGCATCTTCTGTAGTCACTTTTTCTCTAAAATGTAACCTAGCCGAGGCTTCCGAAGACCTTATCAAAGCTTCAAGCGTCCTCGGTCCGATATTATCTGAATTGTCACTTAAATGTAAATAAAATTCTTCAATTTTATTCCTAGCTTCATCCGATAATACTGGTTTGATCTCTTTAGCCTTTTTGATATAATTCTTCAACTCTTCAGTTGATATAGGTGTTTTAATCGTTGAACATTCATAGCTTGGGTCGTTTTCTTTTTTACCTAGATCCTGATGTAAACTGGTTATATGGTTTGCCAACTCTTTATGTTCTTCCTTTTTACGTTCTCTTGTGATTATCCAGATGTAATCGAACCTGCTGAAAAGTTCGGGTTTAAGGTCGATCTCTTCGATCAATTTCTTTTCAGGATTATCCATATCGTACTTATCGAACTTACCGTATTCCGGATTGGCTGCTGCGAGAATTGGGCATCGGGAATTGAGTGTTTGATGAATGTTGGCTTTATCGATCTGTATCTGCTGTTGTGTCATAGCCCCATGGATAGTATCCCTATCTTTATCACTCATCTTATCGAACTCGTCGATAGCAGCCAATCCACCATCTGCGAGTGGTAATATGCCCGGGTCTAGGACCCAATGCGATTCGCCAGCTATCTCTTCCTGCGAGACAGAAGCTGTTAAACCTACTCCCGAAGCTCCACGACCTGAACCGATTATCCCTTTAGGAGCTATCTTCGATACTCTTCGGAGTAACTGAGATTTACCCGTTTCTGGGTCACCTGCGAGTAGTATATGTATATCTCCACGAAAATCGTTGTCTCTATTAGTCTTCCTTACTCCTGAAAACTGTTGCAAAGCTATAGATTCTTTCTCTTCTTTCAATCCTTTGATAGCTGGACATATAGATTCAGTGATCTTCTCGAAGATTTGTGGATCCTTCGACAATTCTTTAACTCTTTCTTCCTCATCCTCGGTGAGTGTGACCTCTTCAAAGTTTTTGTTACTGAACTCTAAGGATTTTACTTCTAAGTATGTTCTGGGTATCGAACTGTTCTTCTTAAACTTGGCTTGGTAAATACAATTGAACGTAACTTCATCACCGGAGTTAACCAAATCAACCAACGGATCCCATAGTATAGCTTTTTTGCTACGTGGTTGTTCCCCAGCTCTTAGATCTCTTTGTCTTTCAGTTAATTTCACCTCCTGAAAGTCTTGAAATTTGGATTTCTGGATAACAACTTTGAAATTAGTTTTGTTCGATGATTTACCACAACTTGGGCATTCCATCGGTTCTTTCAATTTATAATCATCTTTATTCTGTTTTATAGATTTCTTCCCACCACATCTTTCGCATTCATAATGAATGATTATCGGTTTGGGTATACGTTCACTGGTTCTTCGTATGATTCCTTTAACTGCTATATATTTACCCAGATCTTTTTCCTTCAATTCCCTAACATCTCTTTGATATATGTTAGGTAATTCCGATATCGAAAAGTGGATATCTTCACTATCTGGGAACATCTCTATATTCTTACTGACTTCAGCTAACGCTTCTTCTATAATTGGGAAGGTTTCACCTGGATTCTCCAAAATATAATAAGGTAACTCTGGATCCTTTAACAATAACTCCATTTCTTCAAACTTCAAATCGAATATATCCTTTATAATATTATCTTTGGTTGGAAAGAACTGTTCTAGGATAAGGTCCATATCCTCTTCGAAGGTTTGAATGAATGTTTCGAACAGTTCATCCTCACTGTAACTCATTGTTGACCTCCACTCGTAACAGTCCGTTCTCTTTAATCTCTTCAACAGTGTGTTCAGCAAATTCGCTCGCATCCCACTCATTATCTAATAACTCGCTGACACACTGACCCAAACACTTTTCAGCATCATCCTCATCAGACCAGTCCACGCCTGACCGGTTCTCGATTCGGTAAACGATTCTATTAATAGATTTGACCGTGACCATTCCTTTATCCTTACGATGAACTTTTTTGAGGAGTTCTTTAAGGTAGTTGTAGTGCCTAAACAACTCTTCATTCCTACCCTCTAAATCTTGTTTCACCTGTTCTATCTCCTGTTTGATATCTTCTAGTTCCGATTCGAGATCGTTTTTACGATCTAACAATTCATCTCTACGTTCTTTTAAATTTTGTTCTAAAACTACTTTTTTTGCTTGGTCTCGAATCCAAGAAGATATAGATGAGTAACCCCGTTTTTTGAGTTTTCTTTCTAAAACTTCTTTATCATCTTCATAAAGACGGGTAGCGATCTGTTTCTTATCCTTCGATTCTGTAGATTTTAGGATAGGTTCTTCACCGACAGGACCTCTTTTACCCATTTTTTAGACCTCCTTTTCTCTCAAAAAAGACCCTATACAATAACAATAACAATAACATAAACTCTGTTATAAGGTTTTTTTCCACATAATACAGTATATAACATAGTTTGTTATATATTACTGGTATATGTTTATAACATAGTTTATAACATTTAGGTATATAAAGAAAAAACTTTGTTATAAACCTTGTTATAGTTATAAAGTTTTCATATACCCCCTTTCTCTGAGAGTTTACACATATGTGTAATTGGTTAGATAATTTTAAATAACTTAAAAATGAATAGTTTTTTGAAAGATCAAGGATCCTATCAAAAGGGTCCCTCTGTTCTTTCCCTTTAAAATCGTCCATAACTTTGAAAAAATTTTTTATAGTATAGTATATCATATCATATCACCGTTTGTTGTGGGGGTGGGACTTTTTGGCGGGAGTCCCATCTCTAATTCTTACTTTTCTTCCTCCATTTTATCTCCTCTTGATCTTTATCACACCTATGCTTATTAATATTTACCCTATATTTACATACGGGGCAGCTCGCATAATACTCAGAATTCCCACCGTAATCCCATTCATGACCACAGTGGTGACACCTGATCGGTATATTGTCGTTTTCTATCTCTTTTTTCGTGCCATCCATTTTCTCACGTTATGATTATGTCCGTCAGTCATATATATAATTTTTT
>CAYNQI010000100.1:0-3462 GCA_964399335.1 uncultured Thermoplasmata archaeon
GGAACTGCTGAAACTCCGGCGGCTCCTATCATGGGGTTTATCTTACCTTTGGATAGTTTGTAAAATATTTGACCAAAAAGAGTACCTCCGGCTGTAGCAGTGGCGAAAGCAAAAACACCGAGTAATAGGATCTTGAGGGTTTCAAGTTGTATGAATGAATTTCCAGTCATCAAGAAACCAACACCTAATCCTAGCATTATAGTTGCTATATCCATCAAAGCTCCCCCGCCTACATCAGATAATCTATCCATCACGCCAGATACTCGAAATAAATTTCCGAGCATCAGCATTCCAACAAGAGGAAGTGCAGTTGGTACGATAAGTCCGATTATTATAGTCACTCCGATGGGAAATATTATCATTTCAAGTTGACTGACCTCCCTCATTTTTCCCATCTTTATCTTACGTTGTTTTTGAGTTGTTAATGCTTTTATGATAGGAGGTTGAATTATTGGAACCAATGCCATATAAGAATAGGCCGATACAGTAACTGCGGCGATTATACCTTCCTGTCCTTCGATGATTTGAGTTGCTGTGTATATTGCAGTAGGTCCATCTGCACCACCGATGATACCTATAGCTGCAGCCTGACTGATGTCAAAACCCAATATTATAGAAAGACCAAGAGCTAGGAATATACCTATTTGAGCCGCAGCCCCAAGTAAAAATGTTTTTGGATTTGCAAGTAGTGGTGAAAAGTCGGTCATAGTTCCTATACCTAGGAATATTATTAAAGGAATTATACCTGTAGCGATGAGTTCTGTGTAAATTATGTACAGCAATCCAGGACCAATGTCAGTAGTTGCATCAGCAGTGATACCGCTCAATGGAATATTAGCAAGAATGACAGCAAACCCTATGGGACCAAGTAAAAGAGGTTCCATTTTTTTCGCAATACCTAGATATATCAATATGACTCCTACGATTATCATAACTAGACTACGCCATGTCAGTGCAAGTAAACCGATTTCAAACATTTAATGTCCACCCCTTGAATGTATAGCAGCAACAATAGCAGCAACTTTTTTCTTTTCATCTTCATCCTCACTGACAAAAAATTTGTTAACTATATATCCGAAAAAATACGTGCTAATAGTGAGGATAGTCAAAGTAATGAACACAACGCCTAAACCTATCAAGATCACTTCTAGAGTATTCATGTTATCCTACCAACGTTGCGATCTGATCTCCTTCTTTAACGTCTTGCCCCTTCTCCACATGGATATTTTGGATAGTACCATCTTTTGGAGAGGGGATATCGTTCTCCATCTTCATAGCTTCCAATATCGCTATGGGTTCACCTGCATTAACTTTGTCACCGGTACTAACTTTCAGATCTATGATAGTACCCAGCATAGGTGAATTTATCTGTATCTCTTCACCGGATGGCTGGGATCGTTTTGATTTACCTTTATCTTTTGATTTCGAAGTACTTTGTCCCTCTGGGAACAATACAGAAACGTTGTATTCTTTGCCGTCGATGATGACTTTTTCTTCATCCCTCATCTTGACTCTGTAATCTTTGCCATCGACTCTAACTTTCCCTTGATATGGGTACTCGATGCGTGGTACGACTTCCTTCTCTTCAGATTTTTCTTCTCCAGGTTTTTCAAGGGGTAGTTGATCGGATGTGAATTCCGCTTCTACTTCACCCTTTAAGAATTTCAAACCTATATCGGGGTATATCGTATAGGTAAGTACATCCTCAGGTTTTCTTAAAAGCCCCATATCTTCTAGTTCATCTTTCTTTTTCTTGTATTCCGGTTCCAAAAGGCTTGCAGGCCTTTCATCGATAACTTCGTCTTCCCAATCAGGACCTAAGATCTTTTCATACATCTCTTCAGATATCTCACCAGGTGGTCTGCCGTACATACCTCTGAAGTATTCTTTAGTTGGATTGGTGATCCTTTTATATCTGCCGAATTTTACATTCATCACAGCTTGAGTTCCCACTACTTGTGAGGTGGGTGTTACTAAAGTCGGATAACCAAACTCCTTCCTAACTTTTACAACTTCTTTCAATACTTCGTCATACTGATCAGCAGCACCTTGTTTCTCGAGCTGACTGACCAAATTCGAAAGCATCCCACCAGGTATCTGATGCATGGTCACAGAAGGATCTAATCTTAAAGCTTGACTACGATGAAGATGTCTGTATTTATCCCAGATCTCATTGAAGTATTCTCGGATGTCCATCAACAACTCCATATCATAACCTGTATCAAATTCTGTATCTTTTAAAGCTGCAGTTACCGATTCCGTAGGAGGCTGACCTGTAGCACCAGTTAGGGATGAAATAGAAGTATCCAAAATATCTATACCGGCTTCACAGGCTTTCATGTAAGCCATACCTGTCATACCTGACGTGTTATGGCTGTGTAGATCGATGGGTATCTTTATCCCTGCGTCTTTACATCCTTTTATTATATCATAAGCTCTAGTAGGGGAAATCATACCTGCCATATCTTTTATACATAGAGAATCACAACCCATCTTTTCTAGTTCTTTAAAATCTTCAACATAACGTTCTACGGTGTGAACCGGTGAGATGGTGTAACACAAAGATCCCTGGACGTGTCCTCCCACTTTCTTTGCTGTTTCGATAGGAACTTTCATGTTTCGTAGGTCGTTCAATGCGTCAAAGATCCGGAAATTGTCACAACCGTTCTTGTAAGCTAATTTTATAAATTTCTTGACAACATCATCTGGAAAATTTCTGTATGCAACGATATTCATAGCCCTTTCCAGCATCTGTAACGGAGTGTTGGGTAGGTGTTCACTCAAAGTGTTGAGCCTTTCCCAAGGATCTTCATTTAGGTATCTGATACATGCATCGAAAGTGGCTCCACCCCATACTTCCAAAGAGTGAAAACCTACTTTATCCATCTTATCACATATCGGAACCATATCTTCTGTTCTTAATCTAGTCGCTAAAACGGACTGATGCGCATCCCTTAACGTTTGGTCATGTAATTGAACCATTATTTACTTCCTCCTTCTGGATATATAACCATGCATGGGTATTCTATCCTCATGGAGAGGTTAAAGAATTGTACTCTTATTAAATGTTTTTTATCTTTAACCAACTCATATAATAGTAAAATGTGGGATCATTATTTGTTGACGTTATCAGATATATTGGTTTCCAAGACTATATTGTCTTTATTTATGTCATATTTCCAAACGTCACCTGTTTCACCCTTCACCTTCTTCCTTTTCAAAACACCTATACTTTCAAGTTCTTTCAAGTAAGTTACAGCGGTAGCAGTAGATATATGGATGTATGATGAAAGCTCACTGGCCTGTATCCACCCTTTTTTAGAGATCTCGTTCAATACCTCTGGCACGTATTTCCTTCCCAGGATCCGGGCATGACGGTTGAATTCTTCTAAATCCATGTTATCAGATCGTATAAAGCTTTAAAATAAATAAAGTTTATTGTTTCTCCGTAGAATAAAACTT
>CAYNQI010000101.1:0-3444 GCA_964399335.1 uncultured Thermoplasmata archaeon
AACTGGGTCTCTGTAAAGAGGGTGAAGTAGCTTACATGCAGTGTGTGGATCCCGGAGAACCCTATACTGAGGGTGGAACGGTTATATTTAGCTGTGAAAGAAAATAAGATCTCGGAAAGTCAGATAAGATATTAATACATCTACCCTTTCGGGTTAGGTGCTGATAATATGGTATCGAAAGAGGAAAAAGACGTCCAGGAAGAACCCTCGGAAGAGGAGGGTGTGAAGAAAAGCGAAGAGATAATCAAATTGACAAGGCAGTACGGTGCCATGAATTACGATCCACTGCCAGTGGTGATCTCTAAGGCGAAAGGTGTTTGGGTCAAAGATGTTGATGGTAATAAGTATATGGACATGTTGAGTGCTTATTCAGCGGTCAGTCACGGTCACTGCCATCCAGAAGTGGTTAAAACTTTGAAAGAGCAGGCCGATAACGTGACTTTGACTTCCCGAGCTTTCATGAACGACCAGCTCGGTGCATTTTACGAAAAGGTTTCCGAGATAACGGGTAAAGAGAAGGTCTTACCGATGAACTCCGGGACCGAAGCAGTTGAAACAGCTATCAAAGCAGCCCGGAGATGGGGTTATTTTGTTAAAGGAGTTCCGGAAGGTAGGGCTGAGATCATAGTTTGTCATAACAACTTCCACGGACGTTCTATCAGTATCATATCATTCAGCACTCGCTCTAAATACAAGAAAGGTTACGGTCCATTCACTCCTGGATTCAAAGTGATACCGTTCGGTGATATAGTAGAGTTGGAAAAGGCCATAACTGAGAATACGGTTGGATTCTTGATAGAACCCATGCAGGGAGAAGGTGGTATCGTTTTACCTCCTACCGGATATCTGAAAGAGGCTAAGGAACTCTGTGAGGAGAACGATGTTCTTTTCATAGCCGATGAGATACAGACCGGTTTGGGTCGAACGGGTAAGATGTTCGCCTGCGACTGGGAAGAAGTTCAGCCTGACATCTACATATTGGGTAAGGCCTTGAGTGCCGGAGTCTATCCAGTATCGGCTATAGCTGCGGATAGTGAGGTCATGGACGTTTTCGATCCGGGTTCACACGGTTCTACGTTCGGTGGAAATCCTTTAGGTGTTGCTGCGGCTAAGAGAGCAATCGAAGTTATACAGGAAGAGAACTTCGTCGAGAATTCCCGTGAGATGGGAAGGTACTTCAGAAAGGGTTTGAAGGAGATCGATAGTTCACTCATCAAAGATGTGAGAGGACGTGGACTGTTCATAGGTGTAGAGCTGACGGAGAAGGCTAGACCCTATGCTGAACAGTTGAAAGAAAAGGGTATCTTGGTCAAAGATACCAAAGAAACCGTACTGAGATTCGCACCACCTCTCGTGATAACTGAAGATGAGGTCGATTGGGCCCTTGAGAGGATACGCGAAGTTCTCGAGTGATGGTACTAAAAAACTCTTTTTTCTTTATTTTTAATGAGTGATGTAAATAGTTTTTAAGTGAGTTGCAATTATACTGCAAATGCTGTTTCAAAATTGAAACATAGAGATAGTGACATCCTCCCGAACGCCTGAAGGCCTTGGGCTTCCTTCAGCGTTTCAGAAGGTTCTGGACTCATTGGATTTTCGCCTCCAAATCATCTCCAGTTTGGGCTATGTCAGCTGTAGCCCCCGCCATGTTTTGCCAGAACGTATCTGACTCAATGGACTTGTCGCTGTGCTGGGATATACCCTTCACAGCGATGTTGACTGACGCATTGAACTCGGCGTCAAGTTCATCATCACACGTAGAGCATTTGATACGTTGGAAAGAATTATCAAACGGTCTCTCGACCTTTTTACCACATTTATAATGAAGTCTTGAAGTGTTCCATTCGGTTATCTTCTCACCGTTTTTACCAGTTTCATTCAACTTCAGCACACACTGGTCGATTATCCTGCTGAAAGACCAGTGCTGTAGCAGTTTTCTACCTGTCTTGTTACCGTTGCCTTTGAACTTGTTGTAACGAATATATCTTGGACTGCCAAAGAACACTGTCGTACCGTCTGGCAACAGTTCGGCGAACTGTTTAGCCAGTTTCCTATCGTAGTCTTCAGCGACTCTTTCACGCTTGTTGCACAGTTTCTTCAAAGCATTATACTTCTCTTCTCTACGCAGATGAGCTATCCTATCATCGAGTTCTTTAAGCCGTTCAGACTTATCGTTCTGTATGATGGTGAACTGTTCTAAACCGTTATCATCTATCAGCACGGCTGATAGGTCTCGCTTGATCCCCAAGTCCACACCACATACAGAACCTGTCTGAACGGTGTCAGATTTATACTCACATACTATATGAATCATATACTCACATTCTCTTTCAGGATGATGGACAATTTCAAAAGTCTTTAATTTTTCAGCCTCTTCTAGCTGTTCTTCGTGCCAGTTAGATGGATTGAGCAATATATCAATAGTATCTCCTTTTTTCAGCGTGGAGATGTGTACAACCCAATCTGTCAGGTCGAGGTCATCCGTCCTTTGAACCTCACCAGTACGGTTATCGAAAGGCGTAGGTACTTTACTGTTACTCTTCTTTAGATTCGGTACAGACGGTTCACGTTGCTTCAATCTTCTGTACCATCTCGTACCTTCTTTAGCCTTTGAAAGCAACCACTCCCACTTGTCGTGACTTTCCTTATACTGCTTGTACATCCATAGAACTTTATCTTCCGCTTGCTGGATCAAGCCAGCAGAAAGGTCGGTTTTCTCCTTCACATAGTCAGAAAACTCACGTACTTCAGACCTGTACCTCGGCACTATATCTTCTTTGTTCAATTTCTCACAGAACAGTTGAACAGCGTAGGTCTGTCTGGCAGTGAGGTTGTCAAGATACGATAGTTTCTTATCCGTTGTATCGTAGTGAATCGGTATTTTTACTGTTTTCACGTACCCTGGCATTCTTCGATATACCTCCTTATAGTTTTGTCAGATACTTTACCAGCAGTACCAACGTAGTACGTCCTTGTCCATAGTTTATCTCCCATTTCTTTCAACTCAGGATGTCTGTTTCTTAACTTCCTCGAAGAAGCACCTTTTACAGCGTTGATTATCTTAGCTGGTGAATACTTTGGTCTCATGGACACAAATAAATGAACGTGGTCTGGTTGTATCTCAATAGATAGAACTTCACCGCCCATTCTATCTATGATACCTCTTATTATCTCATCGAGAGCGTCCTTGATTTTACCCGTGAGAACATCTCTCCTGTATTTAGGTATCCATACAAAGTGATAGTTTATTTGATACCGTGAGTACCGTGTTTTCTTCATCATATTACAATAGGTGTACAAAGTATTTAGTGTTTTTCGCTGAAAATCCTATATTCTACACCACGACATTCATCCCCCTCCCTGAACGGAGGGAGGCTTCTGTCTATCTATATCTAATATGAAAGTCGAGTTACCTACGACTAAAGCTTGATTGTTATTCAAATA
>CAYNQI010000102.1:0-3388 GCA_964399335.1 uncultured Thermoplasmata archaeon
AGCATTAGAAAAAACAGCTAGAAAAGATAGTTCTTCGAAAGTCAGCAAGATGGCTATCGAGGCATTGAAAAACCTTTGATCGATATAAAATTATTATCTCTGATAGATTACCAAAATCATTTTATATTAAAACTAAATATTGCATGCTCGATTAATAAAAAATCATAGAAAGCATAAAAGGTCCTTGAAGACTAAGTAAATATATTAGGTGATGGGTTTAGATTAAGGGAAAATTTAGTTTATAACAAATATAAGGTGTGATCTCTTGACAAAAAAAGGGAAAGATATCGGGTCTATAATACTTGTAGCAGTAATAGTATTGATATCTGCAAGTATAGCGAGTATAAACTTGCTTACCATGTACGGTTACATAACTTCTGACTTATTGACATATGCAGTATTTATAGGTGTGATATTGGTACCTATTGTCATAATTGGTGGTGTGGTAAATAAGATCATAATAGAACAAAAAAAAGCCATAGATAGTCTGTTAAATAAACCATCTCATGTAGGAGAGAAACTAGAATTAAGGATCAACTTAAAAAAGAAAGAGACGGTTATGGCTGATACATCCATACATCCTACGTTCTATTTTAAAATAGCTGTGGCATCTATGTTATCTGTGCTGACTGGATTTTTTATATTGTTAGTAACTTCCGAAGGGATAAGAGGGGACATCTTAACGGTTTACCCGTTACTCATCCCTCTCATCGTCGTCATATCTGTGATACATGTGTTCAGTAAAAATTTATTCGAGCCTAATGGATGGCAAGAATTTATGGAACATACTTGGATAGCCTTTTTTGTTATATCCGTTTCGATATCCTTTATGATATCTTTAAAAAATCATGTACAAACTGCATATCCAAGGACATTATGGGAGACATTTTTAGGACTTCCTTTTTCTCTACAAACGGTTATGTTTTTTATTATGCTAATGTTTTTGGGAGGTATATTCATCAGGATCGGAGATATACTTAGATTGGATTCCTCACCCTTCAAGGCCTCCGGTATAACCTTGATACTCGTTTCCATGGTATTCTTGATACCTCAATTTCAGTTTATCCCTCTGGAATACTTACACCAGATAATCACTTCAGCTTTTTCGATACTGTTGATATTATATGGGATAGTAACGGCGGCTCTCTTGTACAAAGATGCGGGTCTGAGATATATCGTTACGAATGAAAGGGTGATAAAGCTAAATACAAACAAACTGGAGAAATCTGTGAATTATCTTCTCAGTAGATTTAAAAAAATCGGGGTGGTACAGGGTTCATTAGCTAAAAAATTCGGATATGGTAATGTAAATATCGTTTTTAGTAATACGGGTAAAGATCAAAAAAAGTTAACTTACTGTGTTTTACATGGTGTGAAAAAACCTGATCAATTAGCAGATACCATCGAGGCCCTTGCTGAACATAAAAGAAAAAAGAAAAGACCTAAGAAAAAAATTCCAAAAAAAAGAATAAACAGTTCAAATAAAAGTTATTGTCTGCCCATTTTGATACTCATCTTGTTCTCTTCTCTACTTCTGATCACTCCAACAACATTTGGAGGTGAAACGGAAGAGAATGATCTACATGTTGAGGAGTTCCACGAGGTGAAATTCGAAAATCTCACTCAAGTACAGATGAGTTCGGAATATGATGTATATATAATGAATATAGACGGGGAGTATTATAATGCTACAGAAATCAGAGTGATATATGCCCAAGACAATGAAAGGGTTATAGATATTTTATCAGAATACGCAGATTCCTTGATCACTGAAACAGTTGAGAACTCTTTCGATCTGGATAACGATATCCCAAAAGGAGATTACGGATATGAAACAACCGTGAACGAAACCAGCTTAGATATGACTGAAAGCGGACCCATCAAGATAACTTCTCAAGTAGATATCACCTTATATCCAGATCATTACCAAATTCCAGAGGATGCAAACCTAGAAGAACTCCTCTATGGATCATTAAAGATGGGGGGCTATCTAGAAAAGGACATACCTATTTTCTGCCAATCGAATCACAGTACGATCTATAGGATCTATGCACCCCCTAATCTTAATTTTGTAGATGAAGACGAAGAGAGAGAAGCCATCACAGTCACCATCGATAATAGGGATGGGGAGACTCCAAGAAAAGATAATATCCTTGAAATGGTACACACTGAAAAAGTATCGATGGAAGACATCGAACCTGACCTTTCATTTTTAATAGATATACACGAATTAGGAAGAGAAGTCGATAGGGAATATGTATCTATAAATACCAACTTTTCAGCTTATATAGATGGAACATCTATACCTTCGACGGTGATGGAAAATCTTCCTGAACAACTCACTCTAAGATATATAAATGCTGATATGCTGAGACTTCTCTATAACAACGGGTTCAAGGATGAAATTGATTCATATCTATCTGATATAGAAGATGAGATCAATAACCGGATATCATCGATATCCATGATTCCACCGGGATATGAATACACTGTCACTGGCCTAGAAAAACATTACGATATTGAAAACATGGAATCCGATATACCCTTAAAAGTATTCCATAATTCTTCATTTCAAAAGAACTTATCTAAAACGCCTAGGCATGATGCTTTTGTGATACAAAGGACTTATCTGGTCGATGAACAAGTCTCTTTTGAACTAAATGGTTTTCGAGAATGGGGTTTAAACTATACCATCAAGATTCCTGAAGGGATGGAGTTGATAGATGCTGAAATAGAGGGAAGAGAATTGGATATATATGAGGATGAAACAGGTAGGTATTTTGTGGAAGGTAGATTGCACCCAGGGGCGAGTGCAACTGTTGTCTTGACCGTGGGCACTGTTATCGATATCTACTCTTTCCTCCCATTTGTGATAATGATGGCAATATTGTTCTTCACATGGATCGGGGTCAACATGTACCCCGTGAAAAAGAAAAGGAAAAGATTCACTTGACGATTTCTATAAGTTTACCAGAGCATCTTCGAGATTTTTTTGTTCAGTTATCTCTACACCGGTGCACAGTACTGTATCTTCACCTTCATATTCAAGATAAGTCATAGTGAGGTATAACCATCGTTCTTCACCATCTTTACCTACTATATTTAATTCAAATCTGATCATTCTTTTATCTTGATTTTGAATATCTATTATCCTATCAAGGAATAACTCCCTCTGTTCCTCACTGATGAGTTCCGTGATATCCATGGATTTCAATTCATCTTCGCTGAAACCAGTGATCAACTCTGCGGAGCGGTTGAGATATAAAACTTCGGTGTTTTTTAGTATGAGTACTGCAGAAGAAATACTTTCCAATACCTTTGAAAATTTCTCTTTTACTTCTTTTAACTGTTCCCTAGTTTTTCTCTCAGTGGTCATATCGGCAGCGAT
>CAYNQI010000103.1:0-3366 GCA_964399335.1 uncultured Thermoplasmata archaeon
GATCCATCTTCACCGTCTTTAACACCTTTACTTTCAACGGTCATGATACAGAAATCATCACTTTCGAAATCCATGTGTGGTGCGATCACGTTCAAAGTGTTCTTACGATCTTTTCCTTCGAAGAATCCAAGTTCCTTCAAGACCTTCATCTTTTCCAGGTGACCCGGCCATCTCAGTGTTGTTTCTTCAAGATCATCGGCTGGTATAGTATCTAATAAAGTTCTCAACCCGTCGCTGTAAAATTCCTCGAATTCAAAGTCTTTGATCTGAACTTTATTGATATCTTCCAGAGGTTCTAGATTTACGATCTTACCATCCCGTTTCATCCTAGCTTTTCTAATGTACTCTTCGATAAGGTCATCAGGAGACCAAGTTACCTTGTAAAATAAAGGAGGTTCAGGGTCCGTTGGAAGACCTCCGATCTTTATCATAATGTCTTTGATTTCATCAAAATGATCCTTGATATAGCCCATGAATAGATTGCTTATACCGGGCCCGAAACCAGCGTCAACTATGACGGATACATTCTTTTCTTTAGCCAAATCGTCCAGTTTGAAAGGGTCTTCGGGCATGAAAGACACGTCTACGATATCAGTACCCGTTTCGATCACCCATTTTACAGCGTCATAGCCTAGGTGGCCGGGAAGTGCACATATGACCAGGTCATATCCTCTAACTGCCTCCTTGACATCGGTTTCCGATGTAGCATCGACGTTTAAAGTTCCATATTTATCACCCAGTTCATTCAATCTTTCAGTATCTCCATCTCCTAAAACGACTTCATGATCCTGACTCACATCGAAGGCTATGGCCTCTCCAACATTTCCTGCACCCAGTATAAGTATCCTCATAGATATCATTCCAACTATTGTGGAAAAGATAAAATAATGACGTATAACTGTTTAGGTCGATGGCAGATGAGAGTAGTTTATTGGTCCGATGTAGAAGATAAAGATTTACAGTTCTTAAAACAGGATCTCCACGAAGATATCGAGTTAACAAACATCCCTAGAGATGATGAAGACGGATTGATCGAGAAAGCTGACCAGTTCGATGCGGTGATAGGTGCATGGGTTCCCTACGAATTTTTAGAGAGAGCTGAGAACTTGAAGTACTTCATCATACCCTTCGCAGGAGTACCTACTAAAGATAGAGAAAATCTTAGAGATTTTAGTGAAGTAACCGTTATCAACTCACATTTCAACTCATGGCTCGTTGCAGAACATGCATGGACTTTGTTGTCAGCCTTGGTCAAAAGGATTTGCCCCATACATGATAGGTTGAAAAAGGGCGACTGGACCCCGAGATATGATCACTGGTGGGGTAGAACTTTGAAAGCCAAACATCTACTCCTACTCGGGTGCGGAGCCATCGGTAGGGACATAGCCAAGATAGCTAAAGTTTTCGATATGGATGTCAGTGCCGTAAAGAGAACATATGAAGAGATATCCAATGTAGATAGGGTTGGAACAGATGAGGATCTGCACGATTTTCTTTCCAAGGCCGACTTTGTGATATGCACACTACCTTTTACGGAAGAAACAGAAGGATATGTCGGTGAAAAAGAATTTGAAGTGATGAAAGAGGATTCCTACCTGGTCAACGTGGGTCGTGGGCCGGTCATCGATGAGAAAGCTCTTTATGAAGCTCTAAAAGAAGATAAGATCGCCGGTGTGGCTATCGATACTTGGTGGAATTATCCAGAAGACGAGGATTCTAGAAAGAATACAGCACCTTCCGATCATCCATTGAACGAGTTCGATAACGTCGTTTTCAGTCCTCACCGTTCCACCCACGTCGAAGAGAGAGAACGTTACAGGATGGAAAGTCTTATCAAGATATTGAATTCACTGAACGAGGGAAAAACGATCAACGTCGTTGATATCGAAAGAGGCTATTGATCCTTTAAAATTTCGAACTTACAGCCTTTATCACCTTTTCCAAAACACTCTACTTCACGAACCGAAACCGAAATATCCAAAGCTTCGTCAACTATACCTTCGATCATGCCTTCGTCTAAGGAACAAAAGGTTGTTCCCACATCGGGCATGTCACAGCAGTCGAAACAGTCGTGAACCACCAATGTTGAACTGTCAATAACTTCTATTTCACCTAGTTGATTTTCAAGCCATAACTTCTTGACTTCTTTAAGCAGTTCGTCTATTGAGTCAACTTCTAAATTTTCAGCTAGTTTTCTACCAGCATCTCTACCGATCTCTCTAAGGGCTGGATGGACATCTAGGCCAAAAGAAGAAAGACCGTATCTTATGAGGTGAAAAAGACTTTTCAAGAAATTGTAATCGTCGCCACTGCTGTTCTTCAAATTTTCTAAGATCTCCAGATAATGTTCGTCAGTGGGAATATCTGAAGTTCCTAAAAGTTTAGTGTTCAGGGAAAATATCTTAAGCCTTTTATCTTCTATATCCGATTTAGTTTCGATCAAACCTAATTCATCTAGGTCGGAAAGATGAACAGAGATAGTTGATTTAGCTTTATCTAGAGCATCACTTATCTCCCTGCTGGTTTTATCTCCTTCCATGAGGAGTTGGATTATCTTGTTCTTAGTCTCACTTTCGATGACGACAGCACCTTTTCGAGTCGAAAAAATCCTGGTCTCGGTCACTGGTTCGTTCATAACATGTTTAACAACATGGTATGGGATATAAAACTTTCGCCAATATACGAACGTTCGTATGTTTACGAAACATATTTATGTTACCTTTTATTGTATATAACAGGTGTTTAAATGGAAGAGATAAGCAAACACGAATCCGTAAATGAGATGTATGAAAAAGTCAAGAAAGACGGTATGACTAATGTTCACGATAGATTTGATGCCATGGAGAAGGTAAGATGTAATTTCTGTCAACAGGGGACCCGCTGTAATATCTGCAGTCAGGGACCTTGCAGGATCGTGGACGGGGTTACAGATAGGGGGGTGTGCGGTATCGATAAAGACGGTATGGTCATGAGGAATCTGCTCAGGGTTAACTCGATGGGTACAGCGGCTTACACATATCATGCCAATACAACGGCTAAAACATTGAAGGCCACAGCTGAAGGTAAAACCATCTTCCAGATCAAGGATGAAGATAAATTGAAAGCGGTCTGCGAACGTTTAGGCTTAGATACTGATAAAGATAAAAATGAACTTGCTAAAGATCTAGCAGATTACATGCTCGAGGAGATAAACAGGGATAGTGATGAACCTTCAAAAGTTCTTGAAAGTTATGCACCCAAATCAAGGCAGAACGTTTGGAAAAAGTTGGATATACTACCCGGTGGACCATTACACGAATTGATGGATGTTAAAACCAGTGTCATGACCAACGTTGACAGCGATTACCAGAGCATGGCTTTGAAAAC
>CAYNQI010000104.1:0-3356 GCA_964399335.1 uncultured Thermoplasmata archaeon
GTACCGTTTTCATCTGAAGATATGTCGACTTCATCGGCTAGCCTGCAAACCGCTGGAAGACCACTGCCGAGTCCTATGTGTTTCATGATACCTTTTTCAGAGACAATTTGCTCACCTTTTGCGAAACCATCTTTCATCGCCAATTCTTGATCTCTGATCCCGGGCCCTTTATCTTTTGCTGAGATCCTTATCATATCATCGGTGAAAAAAATCTTAAGTTTACCCCCTCCGGCGTATTTTACCATGTTAGTTGAAAGTTCCTTTAATATTATCAAAGATCGATCTCTAATATTATTTTTAAAATCGAAATTCTTTTTGACCCTGTGAACAACTGCATCTACATCCCATAGTTCTTTTATTTCGAATGAATATCTCATATTTTAATCACCATTACCGTCGAATCGTCTTTGGGTTTGCGATAGTTCTCCATCATGAATTTAGCTATCTCTTCCACTTCTTTATTTACGGGAACATCATCCCCTATCGAAAACCTGCTCGAAATCCCGTCAGAATATATTATGATAAGCGTTCCTGGTTTGACGTTGAAGGGTCTTTGTTTGATCTTCCTTACTTTATAACCAACTATCCCGCTATTGTTTATAGGATTGATATCTTTATCATTTACTTTCACGTCTACATTTCCGATGGCGCACCAGATGAATTCGCTTTCGTAAATATCTGCAATTGATACGGCCGCACCTCTAGTATCCCTCAACTCTCTATGTAAGAACCTTAATTTACTAGACGGCCGATCATGTCTCAGATCATCTTTGAGTGATTTGACCTTATCAACAACTCTCTGTGCTCGTTCTCCGTGCCCTAACGAATCTACCAATATGAACCGGGTGTATTCGTACTCTTCTAAAATGATGACTCCATCACCACAATGCTTCAATCCTTCCTTTGGTTTTATGATATAGTGGTACTTCATATGATTCCTTCTTTTATTAAAGGTGCTTAGTTAAGAAAACACTGGTTCCTTCACTACCTGTTTTTATTTTAAATTCATCGGACAACCTTTTCGCCCCTATAAGTCCCATCCCCATTCCACTTTCAGATTGGTAATTGCCTTTTAAAATTTCTTCCACATTATCTATACCTGGGCCATCATCCCGGGCTATAATCTGTACACCTTTTTTTCCCTGTGTTAAAGGTACTATCATCATATTACCTTTACCAGCGTACTCGATTATATTTCTAGCTAGTTCTGAAGCAGCCGTTGCTACCTTTGTTCTATTGAATTGACTGAGTCCGATATTTTCTGATACCTTGTAAACAGCGTTCCTGACCTTGACAATATCTCTTTCTGATTTGATTTCAATTTTTTTCATCATCTGTTCAGGACTCAAAGTTCATCCGCCTCCGATCATCTCATCAAGGAGTTCTAATCCTCTATCTACGTTCAGTGCGGACTTTACACCTTCGATATCAAGCCCCATCTCTGTTAAAGTCATGGCAACTTGGGGCTGCATACCTACGATCACTGTTTGGCACCCCATCATTTTAGCCATACGTCCTATCTTATCTAGAATTCTAGCGATGTATGAATCCACTATCTGAACGGACGTGATGTCTATTATCAATCCTTTGCTACCGCTATCCCAAAGTTCTTTGGTTATATCTTGAAGCATTTTGTTTGCTAAGATGTCAGATATCTCAGTATGGATGGTCACCAACAGGTAATCCTTTAGGGGAACAATCGGTATCGGTGTCAATTCACTAGCAGTTATTTCGTCTATCTCTGGCGATCCCTGGTAATCGGAATCCACTAGATCTCCACCTCTAATTCTTCGAATACATATCTTAGAGCGTCGGCTATGTTTCTCATGGTGAGGAGTCCTTCTAAGTCAACGCCTATCTGAACCAAGGTATTCGAAACTTCAGGCTGCATCCCAGTGATTATACATTTTGACCCTAAAAGTTGCACGGCTTTAGATATCTTTACAAGATGGTCAGCTGTTTTCGTATCTACATATCCCACGCCCGTTATATCGATTATAACGTATCGGGCTTCCTTAGAAACTATCTCATCTAAAAGTACCTCCATCATCTGCTGGGTCCTTTGAGAATCTAACACTCCTATTATTGGAAGAGTCAAAACTCCGTCCCAAAGCTGAACCGATGGGGTAGCTAGCTCCTGCATTGCTTCTTTTTGATTTTCTATGACCTCAAGTTTCTCTTCTAGCTTTTCGTTCTTTTCTGCCAATTCTTGGTTCATGTAATCGACGTCTTCTAGCATTATATTGAAAGCCTCAGCCGCTTCATAAAATGGATCGTCTTCATCCTCGTCGAATCTGACTGAAAAATCCCCGGCTGCTACCTTTGTCAATTTGTCGACGATAGTTTCTATCTTATCCTCTATGTATCCCTCTGGGTCCTCCATCTAATCACCTTTCAAAAATTCAACAGCCTCTTCTCGTGTTTTAAATGTCTCAATATTCTTCTTGCCGGCGCTACGGATTATTTTGATCAATATATTTATCTTGATAGAAGGGTCAACAACAGCTATCTTAGGGGTCAAACCTGCTTTTATTATCTCGTTGAGTATCTTTTTTCGCATCTTCCCTCCAAGATCGACCTTATCAACATCCAGTATCACATTAAATTTTTCTCCCGGGTGTTCTTCAAAGAAGAAATCCATGACCTTTTTTGCAGTTTTTTTATCAAAATTGTCTCCTGTGATATACAAAATTCCGTCCTTAACCTCTATTTCTGCACTCATAGATTTTAAAATTTGAATAGATATTTATACTTAACTCGTTTATATCTATTCAACTATGTTTCATATATATTAAGGAGGTTTGGATAAAATGACATTCTGCGAAGAACTCCGTGAAGAAGCATCTGAGATATGGGAAGCCTATCATGAACACCCTTTCGTCAAAGGCATAGGCGATGGAACGTTAGATAGAGAAAAGTTTGAATACTGGCTGCGGCAGGATTACGTTTATCTTATAGATTATGCCCGATCATTTGCATTCGCCGCCGGGAAAGCTGATGAACTTGAGGTCATGCAGAAGTTCGCTGAACTATTAGATGGTGTGCTGAACACAGAGATGCAGATGCATCGCACTTATGCTTCTAAATTTGGAATATCCGAGGAAGAACTTGAAAGAGTTGAAAAGTCACCCACCTGTCAGGCATATACTGATTTTCTAGTTAGAACAGCATCTGCGGGTACCCTTTCGGAGATCATAGCTGCTCTGGTCCCATGTTTCTGGGGGTTTTTAGAGGTCGGTGAAAGATTAGCAGAAACTGGAGACACTAGTGAGGATAACCCGTACCGAGATTGGATAGAGATGTATTCCTCAGATGAATTTGAAGATCTATCAGACTGGAGTAAAGAACTCATGAAC
>CAYNQI010000105.1:0-3288 GCA_964399335.1 uncultured Thermoplasmata archaeon
TTTAGTTTTATTGTTTTCGGAAAGAAGACTTTTTTGTGTTATCTGCGAATTATTTCGTTTCATATTTTACCACCTTTTTCAGCTTTCTCGAAAAAGTTACCTAAAATATATGAACGAACTCTTTTCCAGAATATCTCTTCAGGAGTTCTCAGATCTAAACTGAAGTGAGGTTTATAGTAAAAGACACGACATTTTGTACTTTTTTGTGTCTTTTACTAGCAGTGGAGCTCGTAACTTAGTTCAAAAAGTCACGAGTTCCACTTTAATCTCATTATACCAGTTTATGAAATCATCAATAGAATCATATCGACACCTATGTTTTTCGTAGGTATCAAACCATTTCTCGATCCACTGCGGAATTCTTGTTGAATTCCATATATCAAAACCCATGAAATGATCTTTTGGATATCTTTGTTAAATATTATCTGAAATTAATATTCCAGAAATCGAAGGAATTTTATTTTAATTCCTGTGGACACCCATGAAATCATCATCAAAATCACTACTTAAACTTTGACGAAATTTTTTTACAGATAATACAGACTTTATGTAATACTCTAATTATGTAACATTATGAAATTCGAATATATGTTAGAATACGTTAGGTGATCCGAGGAGTATTTTAAAAATCGTAGAGGTTGATCTGTGTGTTCCTTTCCTTTTGATGTTTGAACCTCTTGATCGAGATGTCTAAGAATTCTTGGCTGGAATCTATCCCGATGAATCTTCTGTGGTTCTGGTAAGAGGCTATACCTTTAGTCGATTACATCCACATCCCCGCCCGATCTCCCTGCGCTGGCCTTTCCTTCCCCAAAGACCTGCTCGGAGTAGATAGCTATGATCCCAGATCTTCTAGTATCGAAGAGGCTGCCTGTTTGATAGGGTCTTCATGATCCAGCAGGTTTTTTAGTACCTTCTTGTGTTTTTTGACTTTATCAGGATGATGATCAGCTAAGTTCACCAGTGCATAAAGCGAGTTGTTGACCATCTCTCCTTTTTCTATGTAGTTGACGATGAGCTCGAGGTATGGAAGCACCTCATCCGGACACGTTTCCGCTAGTGATGCCACGACAGCCATGTAGTTGGAAAGAGGTTCCCTCTTCAGAAGATCTACAACCTTTTCTAAAGCCGGAAGTACATCTTTTGGATATCCCTGTGAGATATATGCCAGGGCCCCAGCAGCATTCTTTCTCACCTCTAGTTCGTCATCTAGTAGATCGATAAGTTCAGGGACTGCTCCCTTGACCTTTTCTGGTTGGTTCTCTGCTATCCTGGCAGTCAACCCTGCCATGTTCTGCCGGACTACTGGTAGGTTTGAGTCGTAAAGTTCGAAGATCTTATCGATGTGAGGGAAGATCGTTTTAAAGTCTGTATATTTAGGGTTGTTAAGCATGTGTGATGCTATGACCTTTTCACTTTTCTTCCCGTCTTTCACCATCTCGAAGAGTTTCGGGATATCGGAGGATGTTAGTCTGTACTTGAGTATGGTACCGCATCTTTTACACCTACTCCTGCTCTGGTCGATCTTCTCCAGGTCTTCAGACCTACAGTTCGAGCAGCGTGCTGTTCCCTCCTCGTAAAGCACTGTCATGGAGAGTACAGATTCCATACCGGCAGGCCAGTTCAGACCGAAGGGTTCGAAGATATCGAACATATCACCTAACTCTCCGGTAATATCTTGAACAGGTAGAAACTCAGATCGTCTATATAGCCATCGTCGATCAACCTCAGATCGACCTCGATGTGATCGGGTATATCACCATTCAACCGTTTGAAGATCTCGTTCTTTGCGGTCTTCGGTATATCTTCTAGATCATACTTTCTCTTTACTAGATCCTTACTATGGATGGGAAAATTTTTCCTTGATAGGTAGCCTTCGAATAATTCATCGGTTATCAATATGAAATATAGATGGCTCTCTTCTTTGGAGTACAATTTCAACTTGAATAGATCTGAAAGGATAGAACCGTAATGTTGTGTCCGAGGTCTGTTTCTCCCAGATGGTATCGGTCTCATATACTTTATCTCTATACAATTCAAACCATCATGGATAAAACAGAGATCCCATCTCTGAGACCTGCTTTTATGACAGGGGTACTCTGCAAACACCCTGTATGAACCAAGAGCTTCTGATAATCTATAACCCATCTCCATCCTGAATGTGTCTTCTGATAAAACGTGGTTACCGAGCTTGTTTTCTATCAATCTTTTCTTTTTTTCTGCTGAGACCAAGAAATCATCCCACACATCTTCGATATCCATCTTTTCCACCTCTATTTTACATACCCAGCGTGACCATCGACACCTAGGTTTCTGACGAACCATGATCTCTGTATCTCTACATCCTTTAATCCGAGTCTGTCGCCACACTGTTTACATATGGCACCATCTACTTGACTCGATCTGACATCGATCTCCTTTTTGCATACTTGGCAGTATATTCCGGGCATCTTTATCGCTGTAGGTATGACAAGCGTCAATATTAAATATTACGACGTTTTAAACGTTTAAATAGATTAAAATGGCATTGATGAAAAAGAGAGTCCATGTAGCCCCTTTGGGTTATGAATTGGACAGGATCGTAGAGCCATTGGAAGAACTGAAAGCCGATGAGTTCATACTTATCATACAGAAGGAAGAAAAACTTGGGAAGGAACACCAGAAGAACGTTGAGGACTGGTTGAAAGAGCACGATGTAGAGTATAGGATCGAAGAAGCTGAACTATTGGACCTGGTAGATTGTATATCGGTCTTCGGAAGGATCGTTCACAGACTGAAGGATGAGGGACACGATGTTTACGTCAACATATCTTCTTCGACCAGCATCTCTGCGGTGGCTGCTTCTTTCGCAGCCACGCTCTGGGACGCTGAGCCCTATTATGCAAGGCCTGAATACGTTGTACACGAACACGAAAGGGAACCCGGGGAACCGATGTCTAGAGGATTGAAGGACGTTATCCCGATACAGAAACTGCACTTCGAAGTACCGGATGAAGGACTCCTTCGGATATTACAGTACATCGATAGAGAAGGTAGAGGTAGAGACAACACTGTCAGAAACAGGGATGTTATAGACTTTTTAGATCGAGAGGGATATCTAGATGTTGGTGAAGGTGTGAGAAATCGGAGTCAATCTTTGAACAAAAAATTCCGAGAGAGGTACAGGAAGAAACTCGAGGAGAAATGGAGTTTCGTGTACCTGGAAGGTGAGACAAGAGCCAGGAAGATCGGACTGACGGAGAAGGGAAAGCAGTACCTGAGGATGTTCGAGTATCTGGTTTGATATTT
>CAYNQI010000106.1:0-3287 GCA_964399335.1 uncultured Thermoplasmata archaeon
GTTGTATATTATCAAGATGATTAAAGTCCACAACTAAATAGCTCACATCGTTGATTTTCTAACTCATCATAAATATCAAAAAAAGGTTTTTGAGTATCCGCATATTTATCGATTTCTTAATTATCGAAGCTAGCTTTTTTTAGTATTTTTTTGGATCTTCTTCAGAATCTTTCTCGGTAGTTTCTTCCGTTTCCGTATCATCTGATTTACGGCCTTTCATCATGACTCCATAGAATTCCATCATCGTAAGCTATGACCGTATTATCGGTTCCACCGGAGTTAACTACTCCGCCCCTAGAGGTTACCGCAAAAACGGAACCATCATGCTCGTCATGTTCCAAAATTACATTGAATCCTGAATCTTGTTCGCCGATGGATAAACCATTTAAAAATACACTACCTAACAACAAGACCAACACTAATATCACAGAAATCCTTTTTCCCTCCAAAGTAGTTTAATTCGATTTTAAAAAAGTCAATGAATTAATCTATTAAAGTATTTCGCTGTGCTGTATTTAGGAGTCAATTCAAAGACCCATCAACTCGTTTCTAACCTCTTCTGGCATCTTCTCTAAAGCGTACCGGAAGATGACCCGCGGTAGATCATCTACATTGTTTTTTAAATATTCGTAAACCTGTTCCGGATAACTCAAGTAAGCGTATTTTAGTAACCAACCGACTCCTTTCTGTACGTGTACTTCTTCATCGTGTTTCAACTTTTCAACGACCTTGAAAACTCTGTCTGAACTTTGATCGACTTTGAAACTTCTAGTTGAAATCAGTAAACTAACCGGTGCCGCCCTTCTTACGTAAGTTTTCGAAGATTCGGTCCACTTCATCACGTTCTCAAAAAGTTGTGGATACTTTTCAACCATGGGATTCAAGACTCTATAACAGTACACGTCACATTTCCACCAGGTATCGATGTGATCGTACAACCATTTTTCGTAAAATTCCATGAATTCTAAGTCGTACAACTCTTTCCGTTTTATCCAAAGTGTGACCAGCCAAAAGATACTCCAGTCCCCGGTCCGAACTAAATTATCGAACAACTCTATGGATCCCCGCTTACCGGTCGGTAGTTCGGGGAACACTTTTCTCGCTACCCTATCCATCGATCTGGAATCTGAAGTCCTCTCGCTTTGGATGATCTCTAGTATTTTTTCTTTGTCAGTCAATACGTCATCTCCTTACATGGTGAAAAAGGTTGTAATATATCAAAACTACTCAACTTCCCTCAACCTCATGTCAAACCGTGCACCACCGAGTTCGGAATCTTTCACTTCAAAGATCACAACTCCCTCATACTCTAAGTAGTTCTCTTCTTTCGATGGAATATAGGTGAATTAAAGGTGAGAAGACAGGAATTATTTATAAAGGATGTTCTTTATATAATGCGTATATGGGCAAAACACAAAGACATGTCTGGCCTCAAGTTTTCGATTCAATGGAAGACATGTTATTGGTGGTGGACAAGCACCACAAAATAATCGAAGCTAACAAAAAGTGTGAAGAGTATTTAGATATTGAAGTAGAAGATATCAAAGGAAGCACCTGTGATGACTTATTCGATCTAGATGAGACAGAAAACGAGGGAAAGTGCCCCTTGATGAGTGAAAACTCATCCGGGGAAAAGAAATTTTATCATCCTAAAAAAGACTCATATTTACTAGCTAGATCTTATCCTGTATCAGATGATGATCTAGGGTGGACCATCCATCAGATCCAAGATGTGACCGAAAAAAAGGATGTTTCTGAACAGTTAAATAAATACAAGAACGAGACCCAGGAGATGATACAATCGGAGAAGATGGCATCCTTAGGTAGATTGGTTTCCGGTGTAGCACATGAGATCAACAATCCCTTAGGTTATATGAGATCAAGTATCGGATTTATCATGGAGGATATCCAAGAGCTTGAAAAGGTATGTGAGGGAAAGAAAAAGTCTGAATTACTAGACGATATCGAAGATAATTTAGATATGTACCTCGAAGGCATAAACAAGATAACGAACATAACTGAAATTTTAAGGAATTTTGTATCGCCAGATATAGACAGTGAAGTAAAGACCGACTTGAATGAAAATATAAGGTCGACATTGACCCTACTTGAAAATGAATTCAGAGAAAATATCGAATTAAAAAAGGAATTGGGTGACCTACCTGAGGTAAAATGTAATCCTGGAAAAATGAACCAGGTGTTCATGAATGTGATCTATAACGCCCTGCAGTCCATGGATGAAGGTACTATAGAGATCAAAACATGGGCGGATAGTGGTGATATATTTATCAGGATAAAGGATAACGGTAGGGGAATCCCTGAAGATGTGATGAATAAAATATTTGATCCCTTTTACACCACAAAAGACAAAAGTACAGGGTTAGGTTTAAGCGTTAGTTACAGTATAGTGAAAGAGCATGACGGAGATATCCAGATCGAAAGTGAAGAGGGTGTTGGAACAGAGGTCACAATAAGTATACCCATGGAGGTAAAAGATGCCGGAAAATGATAAAGATTACAAGATCTTGATCGCTGAAGATGAGAACACGGTTAGAAAATCGCTGAAGATGACGCTGGAAAGGGCTAAAGAATTTTCAGCTGAAATAGAAACAGCTTCGGATGGACAGGAAGCTTTGGAAAAAGTAGAAGAAAAAGATTACGACTTAGTACTATCAGACCATAAGATGCCGGGATTAACCGGTGTTGAATTGCTGAAGAAAGTTAAACAGATCAGACCTAACACGATCAGGATATTGATAACAGGATACCGTGACCTGAGTATCGCCAAGGAAGCAATAAATGAAGCTAGTGTACACGAATACATCGAGAAACCCTGGGATAACGATGAATTGAGGTTCACCATTTACCAGAACCTAAGAAGAAAAGAACAGCGGGAAACAGAAGATATCGAAGATGTAGATAATGTAGAGGAAGCTGTGAAAACGATAGAGGGGTATCAAGAAGAACTTTCAAAATCACCGGGCAAATCCTCGGGGAAGGAGATCCTGGTTTTCGAATTTGACACGGGCCAGGAGTTCAATAAATTTTCATTCAAGTTAAAAAATGTAAAGAATGCCAAGATCGAAGATGTAGATATCTTCGAAAATAAATACATCATCCGGATCAGCCTATTTCCAGAGAGCTATGGTACGATAAAGTGATCATTTGTTCTATTGATCAGCCCTGAGAAACTTTTTTTAATCTCACCTCAAATCTAGCTCCACCCATATCGGAATCTTTCATTTCGATCTTTCCACCGTAACTCTCCAGCAAATTCTTCACAAGGA
>CAYNQI010000107.1:0-3282 GCA_964399335.1 uncultured Thermoplasmata archaeon
TCACAAGGATATGGAAATGGGGTAAAATGAAGAAAGTCAAAAAGACTGACGGTAAAGTAAAAAAACCGATCTACTACGAAAAGGAATATCTATGATCTTTACACTATCACTATACTCAATATCCTTGCGAATATAACCATACCCAACAAAGCAAAGGGGTAAGTCGAGCCGTAACCTGCACCGACATCTTCTGTACCTGTAGCTTTGATAGCGGCTCCAAGTCCTGGAGTCGAAGTCATACCACCGGTTATAGCTCCAGATGTCACTATCCAATCTAATTTCCATATACCTCTTAAAATTAGTACACCGGCTGCTATAGTTCCTATAGCCACGAACAGTGTTATCAAAACAAGAACGAAACCAGATTTTAAAACAGCTTCTACGAAACCGGCTCCACCGTCGATACCGACCACCGCTAAAAATAAAGCAAGAGTAAGTGACCTTATACTCGAAAGAACCTCGTGTGACATCCTCGTGTTGATGGGACCTATCTTACCGATATATCCCACGGCAAGTGCTGCTGGAAGTATCCCTCCAGTTATACCCAGTCTCACATAACCTAAGGGACCCAAGGGTATCGGTATCGCACCTAAGATACCACCTAAAAGAACCGCTAGGGAGAATCCACCGACACTGAACGTCACTGATTCTTTACTGATAAAACTACTTTCCAAAGAGGACAGATCTTCGATACTTTCATTGAACTTCCGTTTCTCATCTTCGATGTCGATATCCCTGATCCTCGGCCAAAGCTCTTGAAATATTATCACCGCCATCACACCGAAGGGATATGCTACAGAATATCCTATAGTGATACGTGATCCTACACCTTCTCCCACTCCTTCGAGCTGGGCTCCCAAACCTGGAGAACTGGTCAAGGCTCCTGTGAAAACTCCTTCGATAAATCGAGGATCCACTACACCTAGTCCACCAAGTCCCTGAGCACCTATGTACGTTAATCCCGCAGCTACAGTGGCCATCAGGAACCCGGCTACGATGAATTTTAAACCGTGAGCTTTTATGACTCCTCCGATATCACGGGCAGCCATGAGACCTACCGATGCTACGAACAGAGCGAGTGAGATTATGAAGTAAGTTCTAGGTACCGTTACACCGAAATGCCCGATGACCAATCCAACGAAAAGAGCACCTGATAACCCGAACCGGAATCCCTTGTACTCCAATCTTCCTAAAAGTATTCCTACAAAAACTGTAAAAGATATAATTAAAAGATTATTCTCGATCAAAACTTCTACAAACGACATCATTCCACCTCTCCATTGTGTTCAACATCTATCATTACCCATATTATATCATCTAGATATGACATATAGGTTTCGAACCTCTTTTTGCACGAGCTTCGGTCATATTTTTTTATCATCATGGGTTCCAATCGGGGCTCGGGTCTAAACTAAGTTATTTAAATAATTTTTCCTTTAAATGTGATGATCTGTCTACCTTCCATATGAATAGTGCTGCAAATCCCGAAACTATCGACGGCCATATATCGGTACTCAGGTATAATCCTGGTGTCGGTGGGTTGTAAAGTGTGATGGGGAAAAACATCGAGTACGAGTAGCCTGTTGTGGACAGTAAAAGAGCATCTAAGAAGAGGTGAGTAAAAGCTCCCAAGGCTAGAAGTAGAAATACCGGTTTGGAGTATTCTTTATTTACGGATAAGGTGAGTATGAGTATTATAATGAAAACTCCGCCTAATGTGTGCAGTGGAGACCAGGAAAATGGGATTTTAAATACGTTTTCTATGAAAGCGGGTTCCAGTATCAAGCCGATCCGGGTCAGGTCCGGCAGTACGGCTCCAAGCATGATCACGGTTATGTAATCCCTGTTGATCCATTCATATCTCCACGAGAGTAATATCCCCACGCTGAAAGCCACGAATACATGGGTTAAAAGATCAGCCATCTTCATCCCTCCGGAAGAGCTTTAGAGGTTCTTCTCTAGGTTTAAAGCCCGTAGGCGTGTACTTCCAGTGACTGATCAGTCTTACCAATAACCATATAGCCGCTGCTCCAGATACCCCATACATGTAGTACCAGTTTGTTAGCGGTCTGACTATCATAGTTTCAGCAGTGATCGTATGATTTTCATTTAAAGTTCCAAAAACACTGACTCTGTCACCAACATCGGCATCCTTTGAAGTGTTGACGATCTCCAACAATATCGAATCTTCACCATACTCGACTTCGATGGTGAGAGGATCGGTTTCTACAACCCTACCTCCAACATCTACTTTTTCACCGACGTAAGCTTCGCGGTCTTGAACAACATGTTGGGAACCTGGGTAGTGACCCTTTTCAGGTTCAGGAGTAGCTGAACCGTACCAGACGAACAGTATCAAAAGTATGATAAGTAGAACTGCGATCATGGACTTCCTAGACCGGAACATAGGATCTTCTAATGGTTCAAGATATATTGATTTACCGCAGGATAGAGTTCCCTAGATCTTGAACTATTATCATAATTATTGTGAAAAAATTGTGTTGATATTTAAAGGAATCGTTATTACCTAAATCGATTATGATAATAAATTGCCATAATAACAAGTCTATCTAAAATTAACAACGGGAACATCTAGTTCATCAAAATGTTCATCTGCCGTAACTATAGTTGCATCTACTGATTCTGCGCATGCAGCTATCAAAGCATCAGCGATGGGAACGTTGTTCACTTTATGAACTCCAGCCTTTATCGATTCGTCTTCCCCTATAACAACCACATCTAGATTATATTTTAGCTGATCGATTCTTTTTTCTGCAGTTTCTTCATCAACTCTTCTTGTATAGATATAATATATTTCAGTCAATGTGATGGAACTTATGTACAAACCGTTGTTATTGTTTAAAATCTCTTCAACAAAATCCGCTCCTTCTTCGTTATTGAAATAAGCCAGCAGGGCCATGGTGTCCAATAAGTATCTCATCCTTCCTCGAACTCCTCATCCCATCTTTTTCTGGTCTTTTTTAGTATTTCAGATGCGTCGTCGATCTCATCTATGCCTTTCAATTTATTCAAGGATTTGATCGGTTTTAAGATTATTTCGCCGTCTCTACTTTCAACCAATATCTTATCTCCTTTTGAAAGATGAAATTCTTTTCTCAGTTCTACGGGAAGAACGATCTGACCTTTTGAGGAAAGTTTTTTTACCTTCATTCTTACATTATTACAAATGTAATACATTTATTTAATTCTTACTAATATCTAGATTAAAACTTAAAGCCGCCTCATAATTTAATGATTTGAATAAGTTTCATTTTTCAAGTC
>CAYNQI010000108.1:0-3275 GCA_964399335.1 uncultured Thermoplasmata archaeon
GATCTCTCTTCGTTCATAATCCTTGAAATACCAGAAACTGCCGCCGTAATCTAAAGCATAAGCACAGGAAGTCAGGTGGTCCGCACCTCTTGGCGCAACAGCCAAAGCGAGACCCATACCGAACATACCTCTAGCTTCATATCCTGGTGGTTCCATGCCCTTGATGTGGATGGCAAATTTTTCAGATCCCTTCCCCAACATCTCTGCTCCTTCTTTTACACCGTGGAAAAGCAGCTCACCAAGTTCTCCTTCTTTTTTACCCATCCTCTCAACCGCTTCAACCATCGCTTTTGCATTACCGAATTTGAGATCCAAGTCAGTATCTAAAAGACCCTTCTCGTAGGCCTCCATAGCCCATGCAATAGTAACACCAGCGGATATGGTGTCTAATCCGAGTTTATCACATATCTCATTAGCCTTCGCTACAGCCTCGACGTCATCGACACCACAGCAACCTCCTAGTGAATATTTTGTCTCGTACTCGGGCCCATCGATGGCTATGTCTCCGTAGGGTGTATCCTCTGCCACAAAGAATTGACTGCAAGGTTTTGTACAGAATGGACACGGTCTTCTTCCGTCTCTGTACTTCTCCACCCATACGTTTGGATCCAGATCTATCCTCCCCTCTTCTGGGTCGTCGAGTTTATCATAAGCGTCTTTGAAGTATCCAGCCTCCCAATTCTTGGATGGAAATGCTCCTATCTCCACATTAAGCGGGTGGATAGCGGAACCTGTGCCTAGGTCCATATCGGTTTTTCCTTGCTCAACAGTCTCCTTCCTGAACTTGGAAATTAACTCGTCAAGGGCCTCCTTATCATATATTGGATAATCCCTTGTACCATTAATCGCGATGCCTTTGAGGTTTTTACTACCCATAACAGCACCGGGGCCGCCACGACCGGCTTGCCTCTCGTCGCACTCGATCATCGAGATCTTTGATAGTTTTTCTCCAGCAGGTCCGATGACCGCGGTTTTAACTTCACCGTATCTTTGCTTCAAAGCCTCTCCGGTCTCGTGGGTATCCATACCCCACAGGTCTTCGGCGCTTTCGATCTTTACCTCATCATCTTGGATCACAACCACCGAAGGTTTCTTTGCCTTTCCTTCGATGACCAGTATATCGTATCCCGCTTTTTTCAGACGGTCTCCGATCCATCCACCGACTATGGCCTTACCGTATCCTCCTGTCTGTGGACTCTTAAAACCGAATGAAGTTTTGGAAGCGGTAGGAACCTTTGGTCCCAAAAGCAGACCGGGTGCCATTATCAGTTTGTTTTCTTCTGAAAGTGGTTCAACTTCAGGTCCTACTTCATCATAAAGTACCTTTCCTGTAAAACCAGCACCACCGATAAATTTTCTAAGGAAATCATCTGATAGTTCTTCTGTTTTTGCACTTCCATCTTTTAAATCTATTCTTAACAATTTTCCCCAATGTCCTGACATTTTTATCACCTATTTTTACATCTCTTCAAATATTTTTTTAATCTCATCTTTACTGGGAGACTTGCCTTTGATCTTTAAGTCCCCGTCGACGGCTAAAGAAGGTGTTGATATCACTCCTCTTTCAGCCATCTCTGCTATATCATCGATCTTGATTATATTTGCATCAAGTGAAAGTTCCTCGACTACCTCTTTCACATTCTTCTCTAATCTTTTACATTTCCTGCAACCGGGACCAAATATTTCTATCTCCATAATAAGCCCTCTGTTTTTATTTCAATATATGTTGAACTGGAACATAGATGCGGAATTAATAAAGGTTACGTTTTTTAAAAAAGATGATATTCTAGAAAAATATATTAGTATTATACCAACTGATATGTTGTGGATTTAACGGTGTAATGCATGGAGATACCTGATGATATCGAAAAGGAATTAGATGAACGAGGTGGGCTAAAGAATCTGATAGAAAAATTAGATGATAGTTCTATCACAGAACGAACCCGTATCCACAAAGCACTATCTGATGAGATAAGATTGAAAATACTCTCATTACTTAATGAACAATCACTCTGTGTTTGTTTGATGAAAGAGATCTTGAACATCGAAGATTCAAAATTATCTTACCATCTTTCTATTCTAAAAGATGAAGGGCTTATCGAAGGTGAAAGGAGAGCTAATTTTGTTATATATGAGATCACCAAAAAAGGAAAAAGATTCTTGTGAAGATTTTCAAAATAGTTCAAACTTTTTTAATACGTAATAGAGTACCATCCCGACTATGAATCCAACTGATATATTAACGAATAACGAGAATACAGCCACAACACCGGTTATGATGTACGACTCTGTTTTAAAAGAATGTTTACCAAGTTCAAGCGCTACAAAAACAAGTAGTGCACCAAAAACAGCCAAGGGAAAAATCTCTACAAATTGAACACTAGCGAAGAACAATGCGATTGGTATCAATATCAAGCCACTGATGATATTGGACCCTCCAGTTCTTGCACCATATCTATACTGGGCAGCTAATCCTCCTGAGCCATGGCACATCGGAAAACCTCCCAGTATAGGTGAAACTATGTTCATCAGTCCAACCGTCTTAGAAAACTTATCCGGATCTACTTTCTTTCGGAAAAGGTCGCTCATCAATAATGATGTCGCCAATATCGAATTAGTTATAGTCAAAGGTGCCTGAGGGATGGCGAGTAACCAACCTCCGGTTATAAAATCTGCAGACGATGGAATAGTGATAGATGGTAAAGATAGTAATTCGATTGTTGGTACACCGAACTGGGTTATACCTATGATAAATCCAATCGCCAATACAAGTAAAGAAGATACATCTGGGAACTTTCTTAACCTTGTTATTATGAAGAAAGCTAAGATTATTCCTATGGATATGATCGAAATCAAATAATCAGTAGAAACGAAACCAAAAGATGTCCTCAACAAAATAAGAGCTAAACCCAGTTGTATACCTCTGATCACACTAGTAGGAACGATATCCTGGAGACGTTTCATAACTTTAAGATATCCTAAAAGTATGAAAAAAAAACCCAAAATGATTCCTGAAGCCGCTATTTCAGCCTGTGTAAATTGTCCAGCGATAACTATTGCACCGATAGCTTTCATAGGCTCTACAGGTACAGGTTTTTTGTAATACAGTCCTGTGAAAATATACCAAAAAGCAAAGAACAATAATATATGCCCTAAATCTAGCTCAGTGACTATAGCCACTCCTAAAACAATAGGAAAAAGGGTACCATAATCTCCTACAGCACCTGCCACTTCCTCCGATGTGAAACGAAAATCCGGGAATCTTTTTTTTTCGA
>CAYNQI010000109.1:0-3191 GCA_964399335.1 uncultured Thermoplasmata archaeon
AAATCTGTAGAAGCAACTACAAGGATTTCTTTATCATGGCCGATACCTTTGATTTTCTCTCCAACTTCTTTGGCCGTCTTATAGTTCTGTATATTGAAGGAAAGTGGCACCATTTTGATATCATCCCAGAGGTACTGTATAAATGGAAGCTGAACTTCTAAAGAATGTTCACCCATGTGAGCGGTATCGTTCATCTCTATTACTCCGCCGACTAACTCATCTGCAACTTCCTTGTCAACTTTGACATTTCCAAAAGGTGTTTGAAAATCTTGATCTGTAACAGATACGGATGCTCCCATCCCTCTGTGGTTAGGCCCTAATATTATAAACAAATCCGGTTTACCATCCTCATAAATTTCTTTATAGGCATGTGCAGCTACAGGTCCTGAATAAGCAAATCCAGCATGAGGGGAAACTATACCTTTTATATTATGTAGCTTTCCTTCATTTTCAGGGATCTCACCGGGTCCTAATTCATGTAAAAAACATTCTTCGATCTTTTTGTTAAGGGACTTTTCAGAACCGGGATAGAACTGTCCAGCAACTGCGGGTTTCCTAACCATGATCTCACCATTTCATACAATGAAATCGTACATACTTAAATCTGTCGAGGATACCGGAGTACGATCATATTCCATTGCAGTCAGTCACCCTTAATGGATTTCTTGAAATACCCGAAAATCGATATCAAAACGGACCCTATCAAAATAACTAAGATTATCGGTAACCAATCGTTCTCAACTATATCATCTTCTGTAACACCTTTTTCTTTTTCAAGCGTAGCCTCACTATAAGCCTCTTTATCCTCCATGAATTCATCTACTTCATCTGTTTGAATAGATTCCGATTCTTCAAATCCGATAACGTTCAATATCGGACCTCCTCCATAATAAGGATTTATCCCATCTACACCAGATTGTTGGTCCCATATCTCCCAAAAGGGTTCTGTTAAAGGTTCAGAGTGATATAACTGTGTAAGTTGCTGTTCTCTCATATCCCTCCAATTTTCATACTCTGTCCTGTTCATCCTTTGAATCTCTTCAGCCTGAGCCTCTGCTCTTATTTGATTCATTATTAACTGCTCTAAATTTTCACTATCAACAAAATTTATCCTGACAAAACCCGCTTCAAGGATAGAATGAAGGCCCGGAACCGTCAAGGGATCTAGATAATGTCTAGTGTGGATTTCCCCCTCAGAAGAATGAACTTGTTTATTATTCGTCAATATCGATATCCACATGATATCATCGATATATTGTATACTCCCCAAAACGTTATTGTTTATTCCAAGTGTATCGCCCATTATCCTATAAAATCCCAATTTACAACTGCCAAATATAGGAGAGTAATCCCGGCCTGGACCAACCCAGTTAATCCCCCTCCAAAAACGTCTAGAATTTAAGAGATTTTCGTGATAATTTTCATCGATATCAATAGATTCGTTTGAGTATGTACCCTGATTTTCAATATTTAAATCGATATCGCCTGTAAGATCTCCTGAATAATTAATAGTATAGGAGTCACTATATATAGGCTGAGTCGAGTCTAGACAAAGCCATGGTGCTGATCCGTCGAAGTCCTTATCTAAAGATAGATCCCAACTCATATTAAGATCGACTTTAGATGTCTGCAATGTGTCCTCTGATTCATACTCGTACTTATACTCTAAATCGATCTCACCGCTTGATCGAAGCGTCTGTTTTTCTATGCTATAAACAGTACTATCTCTATCCAAGCCCTCTTTAGATTCGTTGACCCATAACGTGCCAGAGAAATCGATCATGGATTTTTCGACATCAGCAGTTATAGTGAATGTTGTTCCATCTTCATATTCTACTAAAACATCAGCTCCGCCATATGAATAAAAACCTCCTTCATAATCAAATATCTTAAGTCCGTCTTCCATTCCTTTCTCATCGAGTCTGTACATCCCTACCATACCACCAGAAATATTGTTGACTTCGACAGATGTATCCATCCTTTCTTCGATGTAATCTTCGGTCAAATAAGAATAATCCATGGACCATCGATAAGCACCAGTAGTATCTTCATCCCTATCTTCAGAAGTAGGATATGCGATCACCTTTTCATAAGCAGATCTCCAAAATGGATTTCCGATGTTTCCACTCATATCACCTTCTTCCACACCTTCTGTATCAAGATTGATAGGCGCCACTTTATAAAAATACAGTTCCCTATTAACCACATCTCTATCCGTGTAACTAGTAACATCACTTGTAACATTACCTATAAGTTTGTATCCTTCTGCAGTTGTAGCTCTGTAAATGTTATACTGGATAATTTCACTTCCACCTTTATCAGTAGGGGGGGACCATTGTAACGTGACTTCAGAGTCACCTGCTTTAGCGGTTAGGTCCTCAACGGGACCTGGTGGATGGCTCATTATTTTTAATACCGTTTCATCGGCCCCATAATCCATACTAATATCTTCACCGAATATATTGATGCTTATAGTGTAATTTCCTTCCAATACTTCTGGATCTGATAGTATGTTCTCATCTGCCACCCCGAATAGAACTCTATTTATTTCAACTTGATGAATATACGGTGCATCCCCAGTGACGAACTGTTCTCCAAATTCGTAAATATTTTCCCGGATTTTACCTCTTATAAAACTGTACCTTTCTTCTATATTCCCGTTTTCGTCTATCTGTTCGTGTAATACTCGAACTGTTTCATTGTCTGGTCTTTTTACCTCAATGAATACAACTGCTATTTCATCTGAGGGATCATAATTACCTTTTAAACGGGAAATGATATTTTCAGGAGGGTGATCGTAGGTCATCTGGTAATCATAATGAAGAGATAAATACTCTAGATTATTATACTGATCTTGTTCCATCCTAGTTGGTTGGGTGAATTCTTTATGCTCTGCAATTGATTCCTCGTTTGAACTTAGACCAGCGGAAGTTGAGATTTCAAAAAGAGAAAAAGTGCTAGCTATCAGAGTAATCAGAACCAAAATCGTGAATATCTTTTTCTTTTCCATGATATTTCACACCTAAAAATTATAGAACATATGATTATTTAACAATTCCTCTTAATTATTCCAAGATAAGAAAAACAAATAAGTCCCCTGTTTCATCTTGTGTAACATATGATCGAGATCGACGGTTCCTACGGCGAAGGTGGAGGTCAGATACTCAGAACAGCGGTAGCCATGTCCATGA
>CAYNQI010000110.1:0-3175 GCA_964399335.1 uncultured Thermoplasmata archaeon
TAGAATCGGAAAGAGATTAATAATATAATAAAACTATACGACTCATAGGTGATAAGATGAAAGAAGAAACGATATGTTCTATTGAGATAAATGATGATGGAGAAATCTATACCGCCAAACTCCAAGCCTCCAGCAGTGGGGTATACAAAGAGTACGAGAATCAAGACCTCGAAGAACTGTTGGAAGAACTATTACATGATTTTCCAGGAGAATTATTAGAACGAGAACGTTGAGTCATACGTTTTCTCAATACTTACTGATTGTATTCGCCCTATATATCAGAATACATTCCGTTCCCGATCAGGTGTTTTGGGGAGGGTAAACGCCATCGAAGTTTGCACTACTGGAATCGGTTCACGGGATCTGTGTAAAGCACAGCTTTCAGCCAACACTTCCAAAACACCACAGTCACTGACTCGATAAGACATCTTTCATGTACGAAGAACCATCATTTTTACTTAGAACAGAATTGAGGAATCCCAATAGATATCTAAGCATATTGGAAGCTCTAGCCAATAGACATACTATTAAGGAAGATGAGATCGATATCGTTACAATTAACGAAAGAGAAAATAAGATCCTGTTAGCTGAATGTAGATGGTCAAAGAACAAAGTGGGTTTTAGTCTGCTTAACGATCTAAAAGAAAAAGCCAAAGAGGTAAGATGGAAAAACGGTGAAAGAAATGAAGATCTCTTACTTTTCTCTAGATCTGGGTTCACAAAAAAATTAAAAGAAGAGGTTTCGGATTCCAATGATATACATCTTGTGACTCTGAAACATATGGAGGAGAATTTATACTAAGTTTAGACGGAAACAACACTATCAAACATCGTATGAGGTAGAACAAGTTTATATACTACGATAACACTACATTTGTATACGATACAAATGATCGTCTTCGATGCTTCAACTTTGATCTTACTAGCCAAGATAGAACTCTTGACACCACTTTCCAAAGATATAGACATTATAATCGCTGAAATTGTCGAGAAGGAAGCAGCGGGAAAAATAAATTCATTAGATGCAAAGATTATCAGATCTTTGATAAAAAAGGGTGCAATAGTTGTAAAACCTGTAAAAGAAACCCCTATCGTTAAAGAATTGATGAATGATTTCAACATGGATAAAGGGGAATCTAGTGTAGTCGTTCTGTACAAAGAGATCAACGCTGACCTTGTAGCTACGGATGATGGACAATTGATAAAGGCTGCTAAACTGATGGAGATACCGTTCGTATCCAGTATAACTTTTTTGATACGGGGAAAACAAAAGGGTTTGATCGACGAAGATATCGCCCTCGAAAAGTTAAGGAAGTTAGAAGATTTCGGATGGTATAAAACAAGGGTTATAGAAGATGCTGAAAAAAGGATTAGAGGTGATAAAAGATGAGTAAAGTTATGAGTCTAAGGCTGTCAGATCATGAAAAAAAGATGTTGGAAGAGGTAGCTAAAGAAGAAGGAAAAGATCTTTCAGCAGCAGCTAGAGAACTGATTGAATACGGTAGAAAATTCCGTGTGTTACAGCTTTACAAAGAGGGAAAGATCTCTCTAGGCAAAGCCGCAGATGATTTAGAACTTCCACTTACTGAATTCATGGACTTACTGCACGATTTTGGTATATCCGCCAATATAAGCTACGAAGATTATTTGAGTGGACTGAAGGAGTTAGAAGAGGTTTGGTGAATGAAACCATAATTTATCGTCTGTTTAAAATTGAATGTCAAATAGAAATCAAATATACTTAGAAAAGCTTGATAATCGATTTTTAGTTTGATTAATTATGAGGATCCCTTTTTATGATTCTAAAACACGTTAATCGCAGTTAACGTATTTATGGAAAAAACGTTAATCGCAGTTAACATAAAATTAATATACATCGATAACTCTTGATGATAACATGGAAGCTTCAGGTTTGATCGAGTTCAATCCATGGTGGTCATCTGGACAGATCCCAGAACGACTTCTAGAAGAGAAGAAGCGAGATCTTTTTGACGATATAGTTGAACTACTCTCGAACAGACAGATCGTTTCTATCATCGGTCTCAGAAGGACTGGAAAAACAAGTTTGATGTATCAAATTATTGACTATCTATTGAAAAATAAAGTCACAAAAGATCGAATAATGTATTTCAGCTTCGATAAAAAGGTAAGTTCGATAGAAGAGATAATGAGTACTTACAAAAGAGAGATAATCATTGAAGACGAACTTTCGGAACAGATATATCTATTCTTAGATGAGATACAAAAGTTAGAAGATTGGCAGAATCAAATAAAATTACTTTACGATAAAAATTTACCTATAAAGTTCATACTTTCTGGGTCTTCCAGCCTGAGTTTAAAGAAAACTAGTAAAGAAACCTTGGCCGGCAGAAATTATGTTACTAAACTATCTCCCTTGAGTTTTAAAGAGTACTTGAAACTCAGTTCTATATCCTATCCTAAATTTACGAACATAGATGAAACATACAAGAAGGTACGAATTGACGAAGATAAATATGTCACGGACCTTCACCGTTTCATAAATTTTCATGGTCTACCCGAAACTATAGGCATGGATGAAGAACTTACAAATAGATACATCCGTTCCAGTCTGATAGATCAGGTTATCTACAAAGATATCCCTTCTAATTACGATATTGGTGATCCAAGTGTTATTGAAGAATTATTAAGAATCATCGCAGAAAGGCCAGGGATGCTTCTAAGGTTTGAATCACTTGCATCGGATCTATCTAGGACTAGACAGACTATATCCAAGTATATATTCTACCTTGAAAATTCCTTCATACTTAAATTGATTTACAATTACTCTGGTAGTTTCATAACGTCTGCAAAGAAATTAAAGAAGGTGTATTTTTCCCATCCATGTATGATCAATGCGCTTAAGAGTAAAAAAACGAACATAGGTCGATTGGTCGAGAGTCAGGTAGTAAACGAATTAGGGATAGATTTTTTCCATCGACGACAACAGAAAGAAGTCGATGCAATATTTAGATACGACCAGTCCATCTTGCCGATCGAGATAAAATACAAGAGTGATATCAAGAGTAAAGATGAGAAGAACTTGATAGATTTCATGCAGAAGGAAGATATCAAAAAAGGGTTGATGATAACTAAAGATTCCTTTGAACTTAACAATGATATCACTAAGATACCAGTCTATTATTTCCTGATGTAT
>CAYNQI010000111.1:0-3129 GCA_964399335.1 uncultured Thermoplasmata archaeon
AAAGATCTGACAAATTTTCTATCGGAAAACGGATCCAAAGGACATTTAAGGCCTTTCAATAAAAAAAATTGATTCACCAGTCTTCAGGGTGTGTAGCTTTGAACTCTTCGTTGTAGTATGGTTTATGATTTTCCAGGTCGTACCCCCATCCGTTGCCCAATATATGGACTCTGATACCTTCTACACAGATGGGTTCTCTGTATTTTATGTTTGGAACATTTGATAGTCCTATCTCTTTACCATCAACAACAACGATATTACGTGAACCTATGACGAAGAACTCTTTCTTTTCTAGATCCCAGAAAGCAGCGGTGTCTTCACCTAAACCAACCCCTAAAATACCGGGATGTTCTGTAACGACGTGTACCAATCTTGGAAATCTTCCACGAGCGGTGAAGTGTGTATCTATGACTGCGTCTTCGATTATGCTAAGACCAGGAGATAATTCGACTTTACCATGAAGTAATGATTCTTTACTTTTACCGTAGGCTATCATGGTTCTCGTTAGGCATACCGAACCGGCGCTGGTACCACCTATAAAAGCTCCTTCTTCAAATTTTTCTTTTATAGCTTTTAGTGATTCTGTACCGCCCAAAAGAGAAGTGATACGCAGTTGATTCCCACCAGTAAAGAAAAATGCTTCACATTCTTCTATTTCTTCAACGGTGCTTTCCATGTTAGCTTCCTCTCTAGTCTCGGGATAAATCACTTTGGTTTTTATATCGTCACATTTGAAAAGATGAGAATATTTTTTCCCGGTACGTATGGGATTCAAACTAGCCGAGGGTATTATCCCTATGATGGGAGAATGACCAAGGTTGTTTCTGATCCTGTCCAAGAATTCTACTATTATAGGATCTTCTGGAAAGAAATCTAGATTGCCTCCGATAGTTACTACCTGGCCTTTTGGCATTTTCTTTGCACCACCTGTGCCCTACTGTCCATATTCATTATTTGATATATTAAAATTCCTGAAAAGGTACCCATTTCCGAAATCGATGAAATGATATTTTTAAACATCTCTTTGTATTCCTCTTCTTTTAGTGAACTAAAGTCCTTTTACTAGGATATAACTGTTGTGTATTAATACTTAAAGATCTTGATGACAAAAGCCCGTTGAATTTAAATAGACAATGTCAATTCTACGACTAGGAAGATAAAATGACGGGATATTGGAATAAACTTTTGGAGATAGACCTCACTGATGGTGAAGTCAAGGAAAAAGAACTGTCTGATGACTTTTTACGGAAGTACATCGGAGGAGCAGGATTTACTACTAAGATAATTTATGATGAACTTGGACCAGAAGTGGACCCACTCGACCCAGATAATGTTTTGGCAGTTGCACCAGGAATATTACTCGGACCTAAGATACCAACGGCCTCAAAAACTACATTTGGTTTTAAGGCACCCCAGACCGGTGGTTACGGAAAGACCGTGGTTGGAGCTAAGATGGGGGACCAGTTAAAAAAGGCCGGTTATGACGCACTGGTCGTTAAAGGGAAAGCAGAAAAACCGTCGATGATCGTGATCAAGGATGATGAAGTTACCATAGAAGATGCTGAACATCTCTGGGGATTAGATACCAGAGAGACTGATAAAAAGATCAAGGAAGAGTACGAACGTTTTTCAACAGCCGTTATCGGTCCAGCTGGTGAAAATTTATCAAAGATCTCTGAAATAGAATGTGAGGACCGCCAGGCCGGAAAAGGAGGTGGTGGTGCTGTGATGGGTTCTAAAAACTTGAAGGCTATAGCCGTCAAGGGAACTAGAGAGCTTCCCATACATGATAAGGAAGAACTCGACGAACTCAACAGCAAATGGCGTAAGATAACTACCGGGAAAGGTGAAACGGCAGATGAGAGCTTCTCACCGAAGGACCAGATGGATTATGGAACAGGAGAAGCCATGGCAGCCAAGAATCAAGTTTACGGCTGTTTCCCGACTAGGAATTGGCAGGCAGGCTATTTCAAAAGAGCTTATGATAAGTTAGAAGATCCGGATGATAGGATAGAATTAAATCCAAGGTATTGGACTGCAGTGTATAGGAAAGGAAGGAGACCATGTCCATACTGTACTAAACCGTGCAGTCAGTACTTCGTGGCTGAGAACACACCATACGGTGATATTGAGGTTGACGGCCCGGAATACGAGACTCAGTATTCATTAGGTGGAGCCTGTGAAGTCGATGATATCGAAGCAGTTGCAAAAGGAAATGAGATCTGTGATACTCTTGGGCTTGACACTATTTCAGCCGGTCTAACGGTTTCATGGGCTATGGAATGTTACGAAAAAGGTCTGATAGATGCTGATATCGATTTGGAGTTCGGGAACGCTGAAGCTATGATAGAAACACTCAGAAGGATAGCTCATAAAGAAGGTGAACTTGGTGAACTACTCGGAGACGGAGTCTATGAAGCAGCTAAAAAGGTCGGACAGGGCTCTGAGAAGTTCGCTATCCATGTCAAAGGTATGCCGCCGGCGGGTTTCGAAGTCAGAGGTGTAAAGGGTATGGCCTTGGCCTTCGCAGTGGCTCCAAGAGGTGCTGACCATCTGACCTCCTGTTTGTACGCCATCGAGATGGCCGGAAGTTACTGGGACTTTGAAGATTACGATCGAACTGAATTGAAAGGTAAAGCATTCGCACTCAAAGCCATGGAGGACCTTATGACTCTTTATGATATGACCGGACTGTGTAAGTTCTCTAGAGGGTTGATGGTCGATGAAGGCCAGCTGGAATTATTAAATGCAGTCACCGGTTTCGACATGAGCCTCTCGGAGTTCCTCAAAGCCGGAGAAAGAGTCTACAACCTCTCTAAGGTGTTCAACATAAGGAACGGGTTCGGAAGAAAGGACGATAGATTACCTGATAGATTATTTGACGATGAAGTTATCTACGGACCTACAAAAGGTGAAACACTTTCAAGAAGGGAATTCGAAGAAGAACTCGACAGGTACTATGACGTAAGAGGGTGGAACGAAGAAGGTATCCCATCCAAGAACACACTAAGAAGATTGGATCTACCCGAAGTGGCTGAAGAGTTCGGCTCGGTCAAAGAGAAGTAGTTTAGCTTTGAATAAAAAAACCCTTTTCTCTTTTCTTAATATTTTTTGTGAAAAAATGGGCTC
>CAYNQI010000112.1:0-3124 GCA_964399335.1 uncultured Thermoplasmata archaeon
CCATCAATCGAGCATCGATCTCTTTAGCAGCCTTTTTACCGTGTGAAACTGCTTCGATCACTGTAGCTGGCCCTAATACCGCATCACCTCCTGCAAATACATTGGGATGTTCTGTTTCCATAGTGTATGGATCTACTTTCAATCTGGTACCCCACTCATTTGTGAGTTTATCTGCGAGATCTTCAGCAAAACTCGTATCGATAACTTGGCCTATGGCTGTGATGATATTATCTGCTTTGAATACAACTTTCTCATAATCCACAGGTTCTGGTTTTCGACGACCCCATTTTGTATATTCGCCCATAACGGTTTTGGTGAACTCCATCCCGACGGCTCTTCCATCTTCGATAAGTATCTTTTCTGGAGACAACAAGAAGTTGAAATCGATCCCTTCTTTCTTTGCTTCTTCGATCTCTTCAGGATAAGCTGGCATATCGACTTCTTCCCTTCTATATGCTATTATAACCTTTTCACAACCCAATCTCTTGGCGTTTCTAGCCATATCCACAGCGACGTTACCGCCACCTACGATCAGGATTCGGTTTCCAAGTTCAACTTCTTCTCCTTTGTTTATCTTCTCAAGTAGTTCAACACCTTTCAGTATCCCCGGTTTATCTTCGTTCTCCAAGTTCAGTGCACGATCCTTTTGTGCACCCACTCCTAAGAACACTGCATCATTTTCCTCTAGAAGTTCATCAAAGTTTACATCTTTGCCGACAGATGTGTTCAATTTAGCTTCCACTCCTAGGTCTAATATCTGTTGAATCTCCCAATCTAAGACATCTCTAGGTAATCTGTACTTAGGGATACCCCATCTGAGCATGCCTCCTAGCTCGGATTTTGCTTCATAAAGTGTCACATCATGGCCTAACCTCTTTAGGAAGTAAGCTGCAGTTAGACCTGCCACACCGCCACCGACTATACTAACTTGTTTATCTGTAGGACCTAGAGTTGAAGTCTCTGGTCGATATTCAACTTCATCATGATATACCTTATCAGCACAGAATCTATGTTGAGCCATGACAGACACCGCTCTATCCAACTGATCCCTCTGACATATCTCCTCGCAAGGATGATCACATACCCTGCCGCAAACACCTGGGAAGGGATTGTCTTCTCGTTGGATTTCGTAAGCTTCTCCAATTCGTTCTTCTATGATCAGTTGCATCTGACCCGGGACATTGGTTCCTGCCGGACATGAATTTTGACACGGTGAAATGAACAGTGATGCACAAGATGAGGCAGGACAGAATTTCTTAAGGATATGCTGTTCATATTCATCTCTGAAGTACTTCAACGTGGTAAGTACAGGGTTTGGAGATGTTCCTCCAAGTGCACATAGTGAACCGTCTCGAACTTGTATTGCTAGATGCTCCAAAACGTCTAGATCTCTCATATCAGCTTTTCCTAGTACGATCCGATCAAGTATCTCGAGCATCCTTCTAGTGCCTACCCTACATGGAGTACATTTTCCACAGGATTCATCTACACAGAAATCCAAGAAATACCTAGCTATCTCAACCATGCAGGTATCTTCGTCCATGGCTACCATTCCACCTGAACCGACTATAGATCCTAATTCTTTAAGATTCTCGTAATCTACCTCTACGTCAAGTTCTTCTGGAGGTATGCATCCTCCGGAAGGACCACCGGTTTGTACAGCTTTGAAATCCCTATCTTTCTGCATGCCACCTCCGATCTCATAGATTATATCTTTCATCTTAGTACCCATAGGGATCTCGACCAGTCCAGCCCTGTTTATGTTTCCAACGAGGGAGAACACCTTAGTTCCTTTACTGGTTTCAGTCCCCATACCGCTGAACCAGTCGGCACCTTTTTCGAATATCAAAGGTAGGTTTGCCCAAGTCTCGACGTTGTTTATATTGGTGGGTTTACCAAAAAGGCCGGAATTAGCTGGGAAAGGTGGTCTCGTCCTCGGTTCGCCTCTTTTACCTTCTATAGAACCCATCAAAGCAGTCTCTTCACCACACACGAATGCTCCAGCACCTTCCATTATTTTAAGTTCAAATGAAAAATCACTACCCATTATATTTTCACCGAGAATACCGTATTCTTTTGCTTCCTCAATGGCTTTCTCCAATCTTTCGATAGCTAGAGGGTATTCAGCTCTGATGTAGATGTAGCCTACAGTAGCACCTATGGCATACCCTCCTATCATCATTCCCTCGATAACACTGTGAGGATCCCCCTCTAAAACTGCACGGTCCATGTATGCGCCTGGATCTCCTTCATCTGCGTTACATATCACATATTTTTGATCGCCTTCTGCATTCCTTGCAAACTGCCATTTTAATCCTGTGGGGAATCCTGCACCACCTCTACCTCTCAGTCCAGATTCCTTAACTTCGTCGATGACCTCTTCGGGAGTCATATTATTTAATATGTTAAAAGCTGACTTATAACCCCCTCTCGCAGCGTATTCTAATATAGATTCAGGGTCTATTATCCCACAGTTCCTCAAGGCAACTCTTACTTGTTTAGATAGGAATGGAATCTCATTTAGGGAGTCTATGTCCTCATACTGCCAAGAAAATTGCGTTTGGGCATGATCACATTCAGATAATTCCTTACTTAATTGACCAAGTGCATATTCTCTAACTGGTTGTCCACCGATCAGATGTTCATCCAGGATCCTCTTCATCTTAGTTTCGTCCACATCATAATAAGTTATCCGTGGTTTGTCAGGCATCTTTATGTCCACGAGAGGTTCTGCATGGCACATACCTATACACCCTACAGATTTGATCTCAGGTTCTCCCATGGCACCCAACTCTGCTTCTATATCTTTTTCTTCTAAATACTTTTTAGTGAATCCTACAACACCTTCAGCACCAGCTGCTATACCACATGTTGCAAATCCAAAAATTATCTGTGGATGATCTGGATCAAGATTTTCTTCTCCTATCTTTGCCATTTCTTCTAAATCCTTTATTGTTTTTACCGTCATTGTTATCACCTATTTGAACTCCTCCAATATTCCTTCTAGTTCCTTGGTGCTCACTCTACCAAAGGTTTCACCATCGATATTAATAACAGGAGCAAGACCACAACATCCTAAGCACCTTACCTGATCAAGTGAAAATCTTCTATCTTCTGTGGTTTC
>CAYNQI010000113.1:0-3119 GCA_964399335.1 uncultured Thermoplasmata archaeon
GGAGTGATGAGTGTCTCTTTAATTTCACCTTTCTTATCTTTTAATTTGACTTCTTCCCTTATAACTTCAGCCAAACGTTCGATACCAGTCCATATCTCTTCCTCGGAAGAATGGGTGAAGTTCAATCTCATGGTGTTGTGTCCGTTATCCTCTACATAAAAGGCATCCCCTACTACGTAAGCCACTTTTTTCTCGATAGCCTTTTCGAACATCTCCCTCGTATCGATATTTTCTGGCAATTTTGCCCAGATGAACATGCCTCCTTCTGGTCTGTTCCATTCAACGTAATCTGGCATGTGTTTTTCCATAGCATCCAACATAGCCAATCTTTTTTCGTTATACAGTTTTTTGATGTACTCTAGGTGTTCATCGAGTACACCTTCAGATACATATTTGTATGCTACGTATTGACCGAATGGATTTGTACATAGATCCGTAGCCTGCTTGGCGATCACCATCTTATCGATGAAATCTTTCGGACCGACACACCAGGCAATCCTGAATCCAGGTGCTAAAATCTTTGAGAAGGTTTGAAGTCTAACCACTCTATCTTCATCATCTAAAGACATCAAATGTGGTTGAGGTGAACCCTCGTAGCGAAGGTAAGAGTAAGGAGAATCCTCGACGACCAAAACGTCGTGTTCAGAGGCTATATCAAGTAATTTTCTTCTCTTATCACCAGGGATGGTAGCTCCAGATGGATTTTGGAACGTAGGGACTAAATACAAAAATTTAGGTTTGCATCCTGCATCTTCTAATTTAGTCAGCTTCTCATCTAGAAGGTCCATATCCATGCCGTCCTCTTTCACTGGCACTGTTTCCATATGACCTTGAAAAGCTCTAAAAGCACCAGTAGCTCCCAGATACGTTGGTGAACCAACAACGATAGTGTCACCGGGATCTAGTAATATCTTACTGATCAGGTCTAGAGCTTGCTGGGAACCATGTGTGATCAAAATATTTTCCTTATCTACATCCATACCCCTTTCGGTCATTTCTTCTGCTAGTACTTCCCTCAAGGGTGTTATACCCTCGGTAGACCCATACTGCATCACACTTTCTGGCATATCATCCATGAGTTCGTTTATCAACTTGCGTGTACTTTCTACAGGAAACGCATCCGGGTTTGGTAATCCCCCTGCAAAAGAGATGATACCAGGTTTCTGAGTTAACTTGAGCAGTTCTCTTATCTCAGAGGCTTTCATGGATTTTGCCCTATCCGAAAATATATCATTGCATGTCACCATATATATCAGCAATTTAAGAAAAGAGCGCCCTATCTTATTATTTTCGGTCATCTCTAACCTAATACTTCACCGACAGCTTTATCGAATTCATCAAGAAAATCATCTCTCTTATCTTTTGGAACTGTAGCACCGGCTGCGATGTCATGTCCCCCTCCAGAACCTCCGAATTTCTCCGATACTTCCCTACACAACTTTCCCAGATCTAAACCATTATTGACCAATTTTTTCGTCCCTCTGGCAGATATATCCACATCGTTTTCCAATTCACACAGACCTAAAGTCGGTTTACTCTGGTCGAATATGTACAGCATTGAGAGACCGGCTAACTCGCCTTTTCTTTCCTTTTTCTTTTCGAAAAAGTACTGAATGTTCTCTTTTTCTATAGGTCCATCGTCTTCCAAGCTGTGCAGTCTTTCGATCATCTCTTCCCTATAAGTTTCCCGGATCTCTTTCGCTTTTTTTAGGGCATTTTTATCACCCAAACAAATTGACATCCCTAATCCAGCTTGTTTTGTACGTGCTGTAGAATTAAGCAGTTTGTAAAGTATATCTACAGAAATACCATACCTTTTGGAAAAATAATGTGGGCCTCTGATACTATGTATCACATGAGAAGGTATGTCTCTTTCAAGCAAAGATAGGACCAATAAAGTATTCAACTTCCTTTCAACTTTACTAGATATATCATCCACGGGGGTCTCGTGGTCTATATCAACATCTTCCAAGATCTGATCGATCTCCTTCTTTCTACCTGAGATCCCAGGAAAATAGGGATCGCATGCCTTCAACAAAGAATCCTTAATATTTATGCCATCGATAAAAAGTCCAACATCCCTAGTAAGTTCATCTTCGTCTAAAGCTTCTTTTAACAAAGATTCATTAAGACCGATGAAACCATCAATATTCTGTTTGTCGGCTGCTGCACCAGCTAGACCATACAATGATAAAGAAACGTTCTTTTTGTCATATATCATCGACAAGATCAGGGTGAGGGTTGCGCCACAAACTTCAGCGGAACCATCGATCTCATGGTCATGGGGGTTTATAAAAACGTGTTCCTCATCTTCGCTCTTTACATCTTCCTCAACTTTATGATGATCTAAAACTATGACGGGTTCGTCGATCTTTTTGATATTCTCTAAATGACTGTTACCAATATCAGTTAAAATTATAGGAAGATCTTTAGGTAAATTTTCTGGTAGTTTACTGACTAACCTAGCATGAAATCCCTTATTCTCTCTCATCAATGTGAGTGCTAAAACAGAAGCTGCTGAGATCCCATCACCGTCATAATGTGATATTATCCTGAATTTATCATAAGAATTTAAAATCTCTGAAGCATGTTCGTACTTTTTCTCTAATTCCCTCGGTAATTCTACCACATTCCCTCCCCTACATTGGTTATTGTGTAAGCATCTCTGCTATATCTATTGAATATTTCCAATCCTCAGGAATTTCCCTTTTTCTTTTGTAATATTTGGCTAGACGTCTTATTTTAGATTCGATAAGTTGGAGACCACGTTTGTTTTTAAGGTCCTTCCGATTATCCTCGAGATGTTCATGTAGGTTGACCGCTTTTTCCATCAGATTGATAAGGTCCTCTGGGAAATCCATGTAAACCTCGTTCTCTTTTAATATTTCAGTAATATCTTTACCAGCAGCTATTTTTACGTTAGGTATGGCATACTGGTCTCTAAGTATAACCCCAATCTCACTAGGAGATTTCCCTCTTTTAAACAATTGTAGTATTTTCTCTTCGATCTCTTCTGCATCCATCTTGACCCATTCAGGATTAGATGTAACATAGGGGCGTGTCGAGCCTGATCTTCCGCGTTTTGAACTGTGCATTCTAGACATAGTAAACCTCCGAAT
>CAYNQI010000114.1:0-3083 GCA_964399335.1 uncultured Thermoplasmata archaeon
TTTTCATCTTTTTGATAACGACTTCTGCACGTGTTCCTTCACTAGAAAAATACAACTCAATATATAATTTCATAACAATGTGTATGTAAGCACGAAGAATATATAACAATTATGGTGTAGTAGTATGAGTGGATAAGATTTAATATCACACGGATAATTAGCTGATTGTTCATGCCTAGATGGAAGTATAAAAAGATAGCGAAAGAGAGGATACATAAATTGTTTGCAGAAGCAAGTAAGGCTGCTTTACAAGATGATGTTTATCTTGCTGATAGATATGTAACACTATCTCGGAAAATAGGTATGAAATATAACGTTAGTATTCCTTCTAAATATCGGCGGAGAATATGTAAAAAATGTTATTCTTATCTGTTTCCTGGAAAGACAAGTACTGTTAGAATAAATAGAGGAAAACTCGTCACAAAATGTTTAAAATGCCAAACTATAAACAGGTTTGTTATTAGTAAAAAAGATGTGGATAAAAATGGACCCAAAAAAAGCAAAGATTAAAGGCCAAGATTTAGAACCTTTAGTAAGGATCGGTAAAAAAGGTATCGATGAGAATATGGTCGAGGAGATCGAAAGACATCTAGAGGATAAAGAATTGATCAAGATCAAAATTCTCAGGAATAATCCGATTCAAGATATTGAAAGGGTTGTCGACATATTAGAAGAAAAAACAAGTGGTCAGGTCATCGAAATAAGAGGTAAAACAGTACTAATCGCTGCAGAAGAAGGTAATTTATGATTTTTTCACTTCTATATCCAAAACTTTGTGTTCCATGTATGCTGAATAGCTCCTAACACCCTTGACCAGTTTGATAATTGGAGTGTATCCACATTTACGGATCTTTTGTTTTATTTTTTTGATCCTTTCATCGGATTCTGTATTTTCAATTATCTCATAGTAATGGATCATACAACGATCGCCAGCTGCTTTCAAAGCCGAGTCTAAGAATTCAAAAGAGGAATGAGGTAGATTCATGACGATTCTATCCACTTTAAATTTGGGGGCCAAGTCTTTTGCGTTCCCCTCATGGATCTCTACTATATCTTCCACATTATTTCTTTTTACGTTTTTCTTTAGCAATGAAACGGCCTTAGGGTTGATATCGATGCTGTAAACTCGTTCAATAGATACATTCTTAGCTATAAGTATACTATATGGCCCTACTCCTGCAAACATGTCAAGAACCTTTTCGTTAGGTTGAGTTTCATTAACAACCCTCCATCTCTCAGTAGCTAATCTAGGTGAGAAATAAGCATTCTCTACATCGATCTCAAATTCAGCACCATATTCTTTATGGATTGAAATCCTTTTATCGATGCCCGCGATGGTTTGAACTTGCCTAACTCTGAACTCACCAGAAACTCCTTTATCCTCCATAATCGTTCCCACATTTGGTTGAACTTCTAGTATTGCTTTACCGATTTCATCTTTATAATCTTCTAATTCGTCTGGAATCTTGATAATGGCAATATCCCCTATGATATCAAAACTTGTAGGAAGGAATTCTACTAGATTCGATGGTAATTCGACTATCTCTCGATAATCTCTAGACTTGCTTTCCCTATGTTCTACTTCCTTTTCAACGACTTCGTAATCAAAGTTTTCTTTTGGAACTTCTTTGATAGGTATGAACAGAAAATCATCATCAGATGTGATTTTACCCCTTTTCTCTAATATATTTTCTTCCAAAAGCTTATTTCTAACCTTTTCTCCTTCACTCTTAGGAACTTTCAAACACAGCATATTAGAGAGGCTAAATGTATGGGAGAATTAATATTCATCGGTATAGGACTGTACGACGAAAAGGACATAAGTGTCAAGGGTAAAGACATCGTTAAAGATGCCGATATAGTGTATTCAGAATTCTACACTAGTCATCTCGTCGGTACCGATTTCGATAAAATTCAAGATGAGATGGATGTCGACATACAGGTTTTAGATCGTGAAGGTGTGGAACAAGAAGCGATACCGATTCGAGATGCTCAAGATAAAACCGTTGTATTTTTGACAGCTGGGGACCCGATGGCAGCCACAACCCACGTAGATCTTAGATTAAGAGCCGAGGAGAGGGGAGTCCAGACTAAAGTTATTCATTCCTCCTCCATCTTTTCTGCAGCTCCATCGATATTGGGTGTCCAGCATTACAAATTCGGGAAGACGATCACACTACCGTTTTTTGAAGGTAAAGAGAGTTATCCAAAAAGCCCGTATGACGGTATTAGAGATAATAAAGAACTAGGTTTGCACACTCTGATATTGTTGGATATCAATGGAAAAGAGGAAAAATTCATGACTGTGAATGAAGGTATGAAAGCCTTGAAGCACATAGAAGAAGAGCAAGCTGATGGAGTGATAACTGAAGATACTGTAGTCGCTGGTCTAGCAAGGGTTGGTTCATCAGAACCCGAATTGAAAGCTGGGTATCCAAAAGATATATTGAATCACGATTTTGGAGGGGGTTTACAATGTATGGTTGTATTTGGCGAATTACATTTTATGGAAATAGAGTCTTTGGTGGCTTTTGCAGATGCACCAGAATCGATAGGAGAAGAGTAAAGTTAAAAGACCTTAAAAATTAAGTAATATTTAAATATCGTATACATATGTGATTACTGTATGAACTGGGCAGTCTATGACTTCAAGATCATAATTAGCGAGTAAATAACTCATCCGCCCAGTTATAATTTTGTTTTGTTTTTTGGAGGATTTTCGATGAGTGGAAATAACGAAAAATTCAAGTCGCTGGACAAGGACGCACCATTACCTGAGATGGAACAAGAAATCTTAGATTTTTGGAAAGAACACGAAATTGCTGAGAAAACTCGTGGAAGAGAAAGAGATAAGAAATTCGGTTTTACAGAAGGACCGCCCACTGCCAACGGTATGCCGCATATGGGCCACGTTTTAACTAGAGTTGCAAAAGATGTTTATCTTCGTTATAAAACGATGGAAGGTTACCAGATAGTTCCGAATATCGCTGGTTGGGATACTCACGGATTACCTGTGGAGATAGAAGTGGAGAAAGAATTAGGTATCGAAACGAAAGAAGATATTTTGGAATATGGCTTGGAAA
>CAYNQI010000115.1:0-3003 GCA_964399335.1 uncultured Thermoplasmata archaeon
AAATCTGAAGTTCCTGTCGAGGTTATAAAAGATCTTGAAAGTGGACTTTACTGATCATCCCTTTCTTAAAGCGTCTACGGGACAGACCTCGGCACAGCAGTAGCATCTGATACATTTCCACCAACTTATCGTGGGGCCGTAGTCTTTCATGGTGATGGCATCGTTGGGACAGATCTCATGGCATTTTCCGCATTTTATACACTTCTCTTTGTCCAGCGTTGGTCTTCTAAGGAAGAAGTTCGAGATGAATCCGGTGAGGAAGTTGGGCATGTACCATGGGTTGGAACCTCCTTCCGGATAGTTTATTTGGATGTCGATATCATCGGGAGTGAGGTTGGTGTATGCGATCTCTTCTAGATCTTTTATGGTCTTGACCTTCTTGATAGGGATACCTACCGAAAGGCACGCAGCCGCATCTAAAGACGTAGAATCCGATGATGCAAGCACCATGTTCGTTTTGATAAGTTCTCCGCCGCTGCCCGGACCCTGTCCCTGCATACCGTAGATACCGTCCATAATAGAGAGCCTGGGGTTGACGGCGTCGTTGACGTCACGGAGCATCTTGGAGAACTTGTCCAGTCCCCTGTACTGACCATGATAACCGGATTTAGTTAAACCGTGGACACATCCGAACATGTTCTTGACTGCTCCGGTGTAAACTGTGAACATGTGAGTTTTGAGCTTAGGAAGGTTGATAACACCATCGACATCCTGGATGATACCTAAAGCGTCTATGGATTTTATCACGTTACCAGGTGGAAAATCTATCGGATACATGCTGGTATCGTAATTCAGCTTTGCACCGGTCTCTTCTTCGATCCTATCCCAGCCGGCCTTTTGGTACATCCTTTTTAAGATAGTCTCCTTCATGGGTCCGCCGGGACTGTCACCCACTATGACGTTGACACCGGCTTCTTCGAGTATCTTGACTACTGCAATTATGAAATCCGGGTGTGTGTTGATAGCTTTCTCAGGACTGTCACCCCTTAACAGATTGGGTTTTACCAGTAATGTTTCACCCTCTTTGACGAAACTTTCTATACCTCCCAGGGAGTCGATACCTTCTTTTATTACGGGTTTGACCTTTCTGTAACTATTGCATCGGTCTAAGAATACTTTCATATATACTCCACAAGGTTTATATTATAAGTATTTTGTAGACGTAGATATGTGCCTAGCAGTTCCTGGAAAGATCCAGAAGATCGACGGCGATAACGCTACTATCGATTTCGGAGGAGTCACCAGAGACGCTAACGTTTCTTTGGTAGATGTTGAAGTCGGAGATTACGTTATAGTCCATGCAGGATACGCTATCCAGTATCTTGATGAAGAAGAGGCGAGAAAGAGCTTGGAAGCCTGGGACGAAGTCATCAAAGCTCAGGCTGAATTCGAGAAGAATCAATGAGAATTTAAAATATCTTTTAAATTTCACCTGTTATTTACTGTGGGAAATATCAATATTATTTGTAGGCATCTCCGATCTCAAGCCTTCATTATATCTTCAAGTCCGAACAAGTGTAGATCGCTATCTTCGAAATCCGACACTTCTTTTCCCACTATAACGTAAGAAACTTCTTTATCGTCTTCGAACGGTGTTTTTTTATCTTTTAAGCTATCTAGAATCTTCGAGATATCGGATCTATCTAAACTGCTCCACTTTACTTCACATTTGAACAACCTATCTTCACTTTCAGCGATTATGTCGATCTCTGTACCCTTGTACCACCAACGGCCATAATCTACCAAAGGTAAACCTAATTTATGGATATTGGCTTTAACCAGTCTTTCATACAACCTCCCGAGATAACGATCGTAGTCCTGCTTGATCTTCTTTAGTGTATCATCTCTGTTACCCTTTATTATGAGTCCACGGTGCGGATAAATAAATTTGAAATAGAAGGACATCAGATTATCTATTACTACATATCTCGTATCTCTAGATTTTTCTATAGATTTCCCATAAGGTACCTCTTTCTTAACTATCCTGAGCCTTTCTAACCTTGAGAGATACCTAGGTAAATCGGTGACTGGACGATGGACCTCGTCAGCTATCTTTCCCAATCTGTGTTTACCCCCGCTTATAGCCTTCAGGATCATTCTGTATGTAGAGGGCTCTCTTAATTCTTGTTGTAAAATGAAGTTAGGCTCGGAGAACATATACTCATCCTGGTTGAAAAAATTATCAGATATATTCTCCCAAATACTTTTAGAATCATAGAACCGCTGTAGATATGCTGGTATCCCTCCACACACACCGTAAACCCTTACTAAATCCTCATTCGAGTAATTTGGAAGGAAATCTTTGTAGCTTTGAATAGGCAGCCCTTTGACCTCCATCTGTCTAGTACGCCTTCCGAAAAGGGGGCTTTTATAATCAAGGACCTCATTCTCCATTATAGAAATGCTCGAGCCTATGAGGATGAGGACAATGTCTTCTTCGGAGAGCTTCTCATCCCATAATTTCTGAAAATGAGACAGTATCCTCTCTTCACCCTGTATCAGATATGGAAACTCGTCGATGGCTATTATGACTCTTTCGTCAAAACCTTGGAAGGCGAATTCAAAGGCATCATTCCAGTTTTCTATATCAGGTGGAAATCTATCGAACTCGTCTGCAACCTGTGCTGTGAAGTCCAAGGCCTGCTGTTTCAAAGGTAATTTCTCAGCTAGATAATATATCACCGGGTACTTTTTTGCGAGTTGTTTGACCAAAGAGGTCTTTCCGATCCTCCGTCTCCCATAGATCACTACGAATTCAGATCCGTCGCTTTCGTAGGCTTTCTTGAGAGTCTCTAACTCCTTCTCTCTATCAGCGAACATAATATGAACGTAATCATTATGATTGTAATCATATTAATAATCTTGGGTAAAAGGTGTCTAAATAGTTCTCATCTGATGTGAACAATAATAAAAAAAAGAGTTTTTAGGTTAAGTGTTTTTTATCTGAGTTTACATTCCTGGAGGCATTCCGCCGCCCATTCCACCGGGCATACCGCCGGGTGC
>CAYNQI010000116.1:0-2975 GCA_964399335.1 uncultured Thermoplasmata archaeon
GGCTGAAAATCGTCATCACCGGCTTGGAATTCTATTTGGCCTAAAAAGGATGCTAAGATAAGGGTGATCACTATCAGGATCACGATGAAAATTTTTGGGTGTTTTGAAACTTTGTTTTCATATCTACCTATAATATTCATATCGAAATCAACTAGTAATAAAATACCGACATATACTAAATAATTTTTTATAGATTTTAAAATAGAGTTTTTAAAAATAATTAAAAGAAGGGTGTTTAAGAAATGGTTTATTTGATAAATCTCTCTTTATCGAATTCTATCTGTCCTGCAAAGTGACATTTTGCTCCGTGACCGTCGTCTTCTGGGAACTTCTCTTCAGGTCGCTTGTGTTTACATATCTTTTTTGCGTAAGGACATCGTGGATGGAACCTACATCCATCAGGTATATTTGTACCAGACGGTACCTCACCCTTGATCGGAACATCCTTGACTCTTCCAACTCTTTCTGGTTTAGGTTCTGGTACGGCTGTAACTAATGCCTGGGTATATGGATGTAATGGTGTATCCAAAACCGCACCAACTTCACCTTTTTCAACTAGATCTCCGAGATACATCACTCCGATTTCATCTGAGAAGAATCTTGTAGTACTGATGTCGTGGGTTATGTAAAGGTATGTGAGATCTTCTTCTTCGATAAGATCTTTCATAAGATTTAGGATCTCTGCTCTTACTGAAACATCAAGCATGGATACCGGTTCGTCGGCCACGATAAAGTCGGGCTTTAATATGAGTGCTCTAGCGATAGCCACTCTCTGTTTTTGTCCACCTGAAAGCATATGAGGGTATCTATCTATGAACTCTTCTGGAGGAACCAATCTTACTTCTTCTAGTGCCCTTTTTACTAGTTCTCTTCTTTCATCCATGCTTCCTCCGATATCATGGATAAGCATGGGTTCCTGTAAAATATCGAAGACTTTGAATCTAGGATCCAATGATGAGAAAGGGTCCTGATATATCATCTGGGTAACCCTTCTATAAGCCTTGACCTTTGCTGTATCTTTGATATGGGATATATCTTTTCCTTCCATTATTAATTTACCATCGGTCAATTCTAAAAGCTTCATGATGAGTTTTCCAACAGTGGTCTTTCCACATCCAGATTCTCCTACAAGCGCAAAAGATTTCTTCCGATGGATGTCAAAATCTATCCCATCCACAGCTTTTACAAGCATTTTCTCCTTTCTTAAGAGCAAATTGAAGAAGGATTGCGTTATTTCAAAGTGCTTAGTCAAATTTCTTGCTTTTAATATAGTTTCAGCCATAGTTTAGTCCTCCGGATATAAATGACATTTAACTCTAACTCCGTCTACATCTCTGTCAGCAGGGACCTCTTCCTTACATTTATCAAAGGCTTTATGACATCTTGGATGGAACCGGCAACCACTTGGAGGTCTGATCAGATCTGGCGGTGCCCCAGGGATGTATTCAAGCCTATCTATATCTTCATGTAATGTGGGTATAGCGGCCATCAGTTTCTCCGTATAAGGATGCTTAGGATCGTGGTATATATCTAAAGCATCTCCGATTTCTACTATCCACCCAGCATACATAATAGCTAGTTTATCAGAAACTTCAGCTAAGATACTTAGATCGTGTGTAATGAATATAGAAGAATTGTCTAACTCCTTTTTAAGCCTTTTAAGATCGTTCATTATACGTGCTTCTACAACAACATCTAGAGCAGTTGTTGGTTCGTCAAGTATGACTACGTCAGGTTCTAGCAACAGTGCTGTGGCGATGATTACTCTTTGTTTCTGGCCACCACTAAGTTCATGAGGATATCTATCAAAAATTTCTGCATCGAGGTCTACTAAATCCAAATATTCTACGCAAATGCTCTTCGCTTCTTTCCCCTCGATACCTTTATGATATTTCAACGGTTCTTTCATCTGTTGTCCAACGGTATAAACGGGAGTTAAAATATCCATTGCACCCTGGAAAACCATAGAAATTTTATTCCATCTGATCTTCTTTCTTGCCTGTTTCTCCGTCAATTTCGTTACTTCTATTCCGTCTAGATCTATACTCCCTTTGACTATCTGACCAGGGGGCTGTACCTGCTTTAATAAAGAAAAAGCCATGGTACTTTTACCACAGCCACTTTCCCCTGCAACTCCCATGGATTCTCCTTTTTGGAGTTGGAAAGTTGCATCGTCTAAGCCTCGTACGTCGCCTTTACTTGTCAGATAATGGGTTGATAGATTTTTGACATCTAATACTGTCCTTTTACTCATATGTATTACCTCTGCCTCATCTTTGGATTTACAATTCTTTCAATAGCCATTCCTGTAGCGATGAATCCAAAACCTAGGAATGTGATTCCTAATCCTGGTAGTAGGACCCACCACCATAAACCTTGAACTGTTGCCTGATTAGCCTGAGCTTGGCTTAGTAATTTACCCCATGTAACAAGTCTGGGATCACCTAACCCGAGTACACTAAGGCTAGCTTCAGTGATTACCACGATAGGTACCAATAAAGCGCCTTCAGCCATAGAGTAAGGTAATATCTGAGGTATCATATGTGTGGTTATTACTCTTCCTGTACCTGCTCCTAAGGATTGGGCAGCTTCAACAAAAGTTGATTGCCTGATCTGAAGGCCTCTTGCTCGTATTGTCTTAGCGATACCTCTCCAATATAGTATACTCATCAAAGCTACCATGACCCAGAAAGACTGCCTCCAGATAAACATCATGATAATCAATATAGGTAAAATGGGAATGCCTATAACTATTTCGTTTATCCTCTGCATGAATTCATCTTTCCATCCGCCGAGGTATGCACTAGTCATACCATAAAGAGTTCCAAGAGAAATTGTAGTACCCGCGATTATAGCACCAAGAAGTAAAGCGTATCTTGCTCCCCAGACCCATCCTAGAGCTATATCTCGACCTCTGTTATCTGTTCCCATCCAACCAAATGTAGCTCCCTGTACCACTAACTTACCTTCATCTT
>CAYNQI010000117.1:0-2939 GCA_964399335.1 uncultured Thermoplasmata archaeon
TTGTTTAAAAATCATCCGTCAATTCATCTATTATTTCTTTGTAATGGATAGAAGGATTCTTTTCGTAGATCTTTTTATAATATTCAAGAGCGTCCTGTTTATAATTCTCTTCACCAGATATCTTGTATAATTCGTAAATGAGTTTTGCTTCTTCAGGTTGGTTGTAGTCCTCTTCTAGCATCTCTTTTAATATAGATATACCTCTTTCTTTATCCGTGGTGGATAATATCTTCGCCTTTAATAAATTCCCAGAAAATATTGCTTGCTGCATCTTGATCTTTTCACCGATCTCTAGTGCTTCTTTGTTAAGGACTTCAGCTTTTTCTATCAAACCTTTTTGGAAGTACAGATCAGCTTTACAGGATAGAAAATAACTCAGGACGTCTTTGATGTCCTTTTCTCTTGCAATTTGAATAGTTTTATCATACTCTTTTTCCGCTTTATCAAGTTCATTTTTCAGTTTGTAAAGGTTACCCATATTCCCCATAGTGATAGCATAACCTCTTTTATCTTCTAAGTCCTTTGAGATCTCAACATCTTTCTGGTAATAACTCAGGGCTTTATCATACTCACCTTTCTCTTTGTAAAGTTCTCCGATGTTGTTTGCAACATAAGCTATACTTTTTCTATCCCCCATCTTTTCAGACAAGGATAATTTTTTCTTGTAATATTCCAGCCCTTTAGCGTATTCACCCTCTTCGGTGTAAGCTATACCTAGTTTACCGAGTGCATTCTGTTCCATCAATTTATCCCCTGTCCTTTCAACTATCTCCAAAGCTCTATTACAAGACTTCTTAGAGTTTTCAAAGTCTTTGAGTCTAACATATATGCTAGCTAAATTGACCAAAGAATAACCTATTTCTAGAAGGTCCCCCTCTTCTTCTTTGATCTTTAATTTTTTCTTAAAATATTCCAGCCCTTCTTTCAACTCCCCTTTTCCATAATGAGTACTTCCTATATTCCCATACAATGTACTCAACAAACCATTATCATTTAGTTCTTCAGCTATCTGCTGCATCTCCTCCAAATACCTCATAGCTTTATCGTATTCAGTCATGTTCGTGTACACTGATCCGATCTTTCCTAACGATTCACAGTATCCCTTTTCGTCCCCTCTTTCATCGTATATCTGCAAACATTCTAAATAAAGGTCTAAAGCCTCTTTATATGCAGATTCTAATTTAAAAATATCTCCTATCAATATCTTACATTCTACCCCCCTATCCTCATCTTTGATCTTATCTGCTATCTTAAGAGCTTCCATATATGATTCTTTAGCTTGTTTCCACTCCCCAATTGTTTTTAAACAATCACCTTTTTGTTTCAGACTTTCGATCTTTATTCTCTCTATGTCTTCACTAGGCTTCAACAAGGGTATGAGTTTTAATAAACGATCGTGACAGTCAATAGCCAATTCATTCGCATAAGACTCTTTAGCTATTTCAGCACCCTTTTTATAGCAATTAAGAGCCTTTTCATGCATCCCTCCTTTATCCCAATGTTTAGCCAACTCGTAAATGATATCTTCTGAATCATCATTAGAGTTCTCATAGATTTCAGCGACTATCTTGTGATATTCTTGCCTTAATTCTTCATTAATACTGTTGTACAAAACTTTTCTTATTTTGCTGTGATCAAATATATATCTCTTCTTCATAGAACGTATCAGGTTGTGAGTTCTTTCGATGTGGTTTAAATTCTTCAAAAGTTTTATTCTATTCAATCCAATTATCTCTCCAACGATCCCACTTTCGAATTCTTCACCTATCACACTAGCACACTCAAGGAGTTCTCTATGCTCTTCCATCAATCTATCCAATCTACGGGCGATTATGTCATATATCTTAGAAGGTATCTCGAACTCCTCGACTTCTTTATTAGGTTTCCATTGATTATCTATACTTACTATATCTCCATCTGATGCCAGCATTTTAAGGACTTCTAACAGAAAAAATGGGTTCCCCTCACTTTCTTTGTAGATCTTCATTATGAACTTTCTATCGAACTCTGCATTTTTTAGAGTCTTATTGATAAAGTCTTCTACAGATGATTCGTTTAAACGTTTCAAATCCACTTCATGAAACAACTCTTCCCGTCCCATGTTCTGTATGGTCGTTTTCAAAGGATGGACTTTAGTATCATCGAACTGTGAAATGTCTTCTGGACGGTAGATTCCAACGATAAAAATGCTATTGTCTCTTGTATTTCTAGAGATATAATGAAATAAATTCAAGCTCGTAGGATCTGCCCACTGTAGATCGTCTAAAAATAAGATAACATTTTTTTCCTCGGAAACCCTTTTTATACCTAGAAGAACTTTGTCGAAAAGGTTTTCCTGTTTCAGCTTAGGATCCTCTACTAAATGACCACCATCATATTTTTTTGAATCTATGAACCAACTAATATCTGGTATCACCTCTTCTGTAATTTCCATATCCCCGTTCCAATCATCGAATCGATCACCGATTTTTTGAAGCGTTCTTTTCATATCATCGATCAAAAATTCATCTTTTGTCCCTTTTATTACAGCAGCAAGTGATAGGTTATCAAGAGTTTGGATTAATATATCGTACTCTCCATATCCGATTGCATTCAAACCACTTCCTTTTTCTCCCATCATATTCAAAGAATCTTTTACGAAGTTTCCAACCGCATCCAACATAGTTGCGAAGATATCTGAATCAAGTTCGGTTTTATCTCGCTCTGCCTTCGCTATCAATAATCCACCCTTGTTGATCAGGTACGTTGAGATGACTTTAGGAGGTGGCTTTTCAGCTATAATATGAGATAACTCTGCTTTTCTAAACCCTTCTTTGAACGGCATCAGTGGTTCAAGACTATCTGCTAGACACCAGCCTTTTATGATCTTAACATCTTCATCGACATTTTCTATCAACTCGTCAACAAGGCGAGTCTTACCAACACCAGCTTCTCCGGAG
>CAYNQI010000118.1:0-2919 GCA_964399335.1 uncultured Thermoplasmata archaeon
TCCGGTGTTCGAGCTGTGATAAAGAAGTCAGATCGTACAGGGCCATCGAGGATGCGGCCCCCGATGAATGGGTCATCGATCCAGAAGATATGGACCCGGAGAGAAAAGATGATTCTATAGTGTTGAAAGGGATATGTCCCGATTGTTCAAACTGAAAAACTCGTATAAATATATCAAAGGATGTTAAAATGTTCTGAATCACAAGTTAAATAAACATCAATAAGTATATATACTTTTTAACATAATCACAAAGTATGGAACTGTCATATCGTCTCCAAAAGGAAGATCCATACGAGCGATATCCCGATATATTCAAGGAGACTCAAACAAAACCCCACCGCCCTCAAAAGAGATTCAAGTTGATCGTCAATTCCAGAGAAGATGCAAAGAAAGCGGTCAAAGCAGGCATACCGATACTATGGATAGATACTTCGTACACCAAAGTTCTCAGATATCCCATGAGGATACCAGATACTATCGTGGTCCCCAGGGAATATAAAGAAGTTGTAGAAAGTGGACTGAACGTCCATACCTTCGAGAGCATGACTCCTTTTAAAGATGATACGATCATACCAGACTTTGAAGATGTAGTAGTTTTCATGCTGAATTTAGATCCCCTGGCAGCTAGAGCCATGGTTGACAGGAGTGATATCAACAAAATATATTTACAGAAACGGATCATCCAGGAGGAGCTCGAAAGAGAGGCTTCAGAGGTATATCTACATGACTATCTAGACCTACCGGTTATCGAAACAGATATGAGAAGAGAGGATATACTGAAAGTGATAGATAGGAACAAGATCCGAGAGGTGATCCCTTGATAAACGATTTTCTTGAAGAAGTATGCAAAGAATTGAAAGAGATTGGTATAGATTACATAGTAGTCGGTGGATCCGCAATAGAGAACAAAGGATGGGAGATAGGTACTTATGACATCGATTTCGTATTGACTACAAAAGGATTTTCTGAATTAGAAGATAGATTAAAAGAGAGTCCTAGATTCAAAGTTGTAGATAAGATAAAAACCATGATCGAAAGCGAATTTATGTTCGAAAATACATGGAGAACTGTGGAGTTCCTTGATCCGGAATACTTTTCTGGGAAAAAATCAGGGGATGAATTCATAGATTACGTTAAAAGGTACAGAAGCACCAAGAAAGATATAGGTTATATAGCTGATCCAGAAGTAGTTTTCTATATGAGATTGGTGATCACGGATTGGGAGATATACGTACAGAAGATATTGAGAGATATAAAAGCAGGACTACCTGTAACCGTTTTAGACGATGTGATGGATATCGCTGAAACTTTAGGTCTCAAAGAAAAAATGAAATCAAGAGTTGAATACACAAAAGAGATTGTAGGATCTCGTTTGTAGACCATTAAAAATTTTTGCATCTATCAGAACTCAGAAATATCTGATAAAAACGAGCAAAGCTATATCTTCGATATTTCTGAATATATGTGATGGACACCTAAAAGAACTAACTTTTCTCCCATAACTAACACCATCTAGATTTCAAAGGTAAAAACATATACCTATAGCCCAATATAAGGAAGGTGAACGACCTGCTCGAACAAAAACATTACAGATATGTCATTCTATTCACTATCTTTTTGATCATCAGTAGTTCATGTTTTATCGGTATATCAAGGGAACATTCAGAAGTAGAGATCACTCGGAACAGGACTGTGACAACGGAAGACGGCGTCACCATCTCATACGATGTATACGAGCCCAAGAACAACGATTCACCAAAATACGGCGTGATCGTCGGCCACGGCTTCACAGCCAGTAAAGAGAGCATGCATCTAACGGCTCTGACCCTAGCTAAGAGAGGATTCGTGGTTACCACTTTAGATTTTAGAGGGCACGGTAGGTCCGGTGGAACTCTCAATATGGGGTCTTCGGATGACTCCGATGTCCTCACAAGAGATATATTGGCGGTGAAAACGTACCTGGATAGCAGGGAAGATGTGGTCCATGGAGATTACGGTATCATAGGTCATTCTATGGGTGGTAGGGCGGCCTTCAGCGTATGCATGGATGACGATTCGTTCACGAGGATGGTAGGTATAGCACCATCGGTGGATCATGATCTTATAGATGAAGATAGGCCGGAAGACCTTTTGATAATTTCAGCCAGATATGATACATTGTTCCCTCCTGAGATAAACAGACAGGTCATATCCAAGAGACATGATATATCCGAGGAGGATGTAGAATACGATAAGATATATGAAGACACGGTGACCACTTCCAAGATAAGTGTCATAGATAACGCCGATCATCTGACCGTCCTTTGGTCGTCTGCAACCCATAGAGAGATAGAAAGATGGTTTGCAGAGTCCTATGATCTAGATGAAGAGCAAAGTTCCACATCTTACCTGAACATACTTACCATCATCGGATTGCTATCGGCCTCATCGGCATTTTTTACTTTGGTTTATCTCATGCACGGAAAACAACAAGATGGTGTAAAGGGCCATCTAGATTTCAAAGCACTCAGCAGGGATTACTTTCTGTACTCATTTTTGTTCGCGATCCCAGGTTTTATTATCTTTTCTCCCCTCTTCCTACTACCTCCTTTGAACACTTCTATATATATCTCGATATTGAGCGGTAGTTTTCTCGGTACTGCATACCTACTACGAAAGATGACTAAGGAAGATGAAACTTTCAAGGATAGGCTTAAAAGATATCTCCACACTCCAGTATCGGAGTACATCTACGGAGGTATATACGGTATCTCTCTGCTTTTAATAGTGAAGATCTTCGTTTCAGACCGTTATCTGAACATCACTCTGATAAGTTCACGTTTTATATATTTCATATTGACCGCTGTGATCATGTTCTTTTTCTTCTCCATCGATAATATGTTCTTCTTTGATGTTTTAAACAACAACATATCCTCCACG
>CAYNQI010000119.1:0-2906 GCA_964399335.1 uncultured Thermoplasmata archaeon
TGATGAACTATACACTATATCTCTCAGACAGAAATCCACTCAACAGCGGCCTGTTCATTAACGAAGAACTCTATAACTGGTTTCTTTCAAAATATACAAACATATCGTGACCTTTATCTTTTAGAAACTTTGATATCGCCGGTGGTATGTTCTCATCGATTAGGAGTTTCAAAAAGTTACACCGCCGATCTCACATGAGCTTCTTCTCTTTTGAGTATATCTGAGGCATAATGCAATGCAGCCTTTACATCATCTTCCTCAAGATCTGGATACGTGTCCAAAATATCTTCAATAGAATTTCCTGATTCAAAAAGCTCTAAGATAACATACACGGGTATTCTAGTACCCTTTATAACGGGTTTTCCAACCATTATGTTCGGATCTACGGTGATTCTTTCCACCTTTTTACCTTTATCGCTTCTCATAAGATCACTTTTCAGTACCTCTTTTCACTAGTTTTATAGGATAAATACTTTCTCCTGATACGAGCTTCATCCCGAAACTATTTTAATCAGATTTTTATCAAATCATAATTACCTGGGGATGAGTCTTAAAGATGGATAATATATTTATACTGATGAAAAAGATGATCGAAAGAAAGGGAGGTCAGAAAAGATCAAAATAGGATTAGTTTCCTGTTTAATGAAAGATGATGATATAGAACATCAATTGGCTCAGATTGAATATTATGTTTCCACTGAACATACCTGTGATTTGATATGTTTTGGAGAAAGCTTTCTTCAAGGGTTTGAAGGACTAACATGGAGATATGATGAAGATATCGAATTAGCATTGGCCCAAGACGATCCCGTCATCATCCATATAAAGGAATTAGCTAAAAGCAATAACTGCGGTATCTCCTTTGGTTTTATCGAAAAAGAGGATAATGACCTATTTAGTAGTAATATGGTTATCGATAGACACGGTGAAATAATAGATGTATTTCGAAGAGTTTCCATAGGATGGAAAGAACCGGTTGCAAGTTCTAAATATAAGGAAGGTCAAGGATTTCACACATTTGATTATATGGATAAAGCACTAGGGGTAGCGATCTGTGGTGATATTTGGCATGACCGATTTCTAAAAGAATTAGAAGAAATGAAGATGGATGCACTTCTATGGCCACTTTATTTGGATTTTTCTATCGAAAAGTGGAATAGATCATACCAAAAAGAGTATGTGGAAAGAATACAGAATTTACCTTATCCTGTTTTGATGATAAATAGTTTCGTTGAAGATCCTCACCGTGCAAATGGTGGATGTTACGTATTCCATCAAAACGAAATAATTTCATATCTGCCCATGGGCAAAAGAGGAATTTTAACGTTTTATCTAGATTGATAGTGATCTGTTCAACACCCACCAAAACAACTCCCAATTATAAAATATAGCAGCTAACCGCCATCTATCATGATCGCTAACGACCGCATATAATAAAGACATTTTCTCACACTCTTCATCTCCCAAAAAACAAGGCGAAATAATTACAGAATAACACAGTAAGAATTCAGGCGCAAAAAGATGAAATATCTATCAGAATTCAAAAATAAGTTTCTCACGGTGTAAATCTGATCGTTACTTCTTCGTATCGTTCTCCTTCATGTAGGACCTCGATCTGGATCTCATACTCGGTACCGGGCTCCATATCTCCTGTGATATCGAAATTATAGCAGGAGGTTTTTCTACCTTCCACATAGATCGATGATTCTCCATCACCGATCAATCGATCTTCCTCGATGACTCTCCATCTCATCTCTGCATCAGCATCCGGTATCCCTAGGTTGCTCAGATATACATGGGCGGTGAAGTCATCTCCACCGTCCTGGATGTACAAGTCTTCGATGGCAAGATAGACTTCGTTTTCGGGTCCGAACTGCTGCAGAGCATATACCATGCTTCCGGTCATAAGTATAAGAAGGATGATCACGAATAAAAAGAACATTTCAGCTCCACTCATAGCCTCGTTACTATCTTTCATCTTCCCTCCTCCTGATCTTCGACCAGATCAATGCGGTTATCACTATCACTATCAATGCTATAGGCCCTGATATCATCGGTGTAGCTTCTTCGTCTAAACCTTCTTTTTCATCTTCAGGGATACCTTCCGATACATCATCTTCAGTGACTTGGATATCCTGCCTGCCTTCATAGCTGAATATATCCTCGTCGTAGGTCCTGTAACCTATCGTAAAATCTCCCTGTTTTAATCTTAGATCGAATGTTACTTCTTGTTCCCCATCCCTTTCTATAGGTTCGATATCTTTCTCTCCTTTTATCAAAAAGATATTTTCATCTTCTCTTTCCTTTTCCATCAAGATCCATTCAAGTGTCAGGTCGCCGCTCTTTTTCTCCCCCTCATTGACTAAAGTCAGATGTACTGTGATATTCGCTTCATCTGTCGTTGTATTTTCAAATTCAAAAAGAGCGTTTTCTGCACGGATCTTCGGTCTTTCGTGGAGTTCCTGATATCTGATAAAAGTATAAACTCCCAGAGAGACCGTGATGATAAGCATGATGATAAAGACAGAGATAAATATCAAAAACAATCTTTCAGAGCTCTTATTGGTACTACTTCTCCAATACTTTTGATCATCCTCACTGCCCTTTTCCTCTACCATCTAAGAAACCGAATGGGATATAGATATAAAAAGTTTTCATGAGATAAAATTCTAGTGATCAAACAGTATATCATCTAGTGAACTATCTACATACTTGATGCCCGTCTATTCACTAGATTTCCAAATCTGAACATCGTTTAAATGATTCCAAGACCTGAATGGTCTATACATGATATCATTTTCATTCACCTTAACTACTTTTTTAATATCGTCAAGAGGAAATTATTTATTTAATGGATAATTTAAAGATGTGACTATCACAAGAGGCTGAACAGATGGAGGAAAATA
>CAYNQI010000120.1:0-2904 GCA_964399335.1 uncultured Thermoplasmata archaeon
AAAAGAGGAGGTAGTTTTACAGTACAAAATCTAGGAGTACTTTCTTATCTCATCAAATTCACATCACCAAAAACGATGTTGAAAAAAGCTCCTAAGAGCTATCGAGACGCATTCTCATACGGAGATGTAAAGATAGATATTGAAGACGACAGAGCTTACATCAAACTAAAAGATACTGCGATCGATGAATACACATGTACAGGTTGGCTCGGTGTCTTCGAAGGGATACTGAAAGCTACCAATACAAAAGGTGAAGTCAAAGTCTGGGATGCTGAAGATAAAGGGGAGAAAGACTGTTATTTCATAATGAAGTGGAAGTGAAACTTAAATCTCTGTAAATTTTCATTCCATCTTATCTTTCAGAGAGTTCTTCCATGCATCATTGATATCATCGACTTTCAGTTCAACTACCTTTTCTCCGTTGTAACTCACTTTCAATGATTCACCTGTAACTCTACCGATCTTTTGGACCGGTATGGTAAGTTCCGATAATAGTTCCTCTTCCTTTTCCGGACTGACCTCGACCACCCATCGGGTCGGACTTTCAGAGAATAAGAACATGTCCGCTCTCATCTCATCTTCGATCTCGATATCTGCCCCGATATCACCTGCGATACACATCTCGGCTAACGTCACTCCCAAACCACCTAGAGATACATCATGGCAGCTCTTGAAAAATCTCTGGGAATGAGCTTCCAGCATTTCATCGATACTTTTCTGTAACAGGTCGACATCTACTTCGGGTACTTTACCGCTTTCACTGTCAGAGAGATGATAATATTCCGATCCAGCCATCTGGTCCTTAGTTTTTCCAATAAGATACAGTATATTCCCTTCTTCTTTCAGATCCATGGTGACCGCTTTCCTGATATCATCGATAAGACCACATCCCAGTAAAGTTGGAGTGGGTTTGATAGGTCCTTTATCCGTTTCGTTGTAGAAACTCACATTACCTGAAACGAAAGGAACACCTAATGGTCTAGCAACGGCTTCTAATCCTTCGGCGGTCATATCGAAATCACCCAACCTAGCTGGTTTCTCAGGATTACCGTAGTTCAAACAGTCTGCGAAGGAATGTGGTCTTGCACCGACAGCAACAAGGTTCCTGCAGGCTTCATCCATATTCCACATGGCTCCCTTTTTAGGATGTAGATGTGTGAGTCTCGGATTAACATCCGTTGTCACAGCTATCCCTTTGAATGAGTCTTCAAGCGGTTTGATTATACTAGCATCTCCGGGGCCTTGCCTTCCCAACACACCCTGAAGTGGTTTGATAACCGTGTTCGCTCTGACTTCGTGGTCGTACTGCCTGATCACCCATTCCTTGCTGTTTATATTATCGCTTTTTAAAAGGTCTATAAGTATATCTGAGTAATCGTCCAATTCTTGCGGCTCTTTCTCTTCCATATCCTCGGTTTTATCGATCCTTTCTACAGGTCTACAGTACGAAGGTCCACCGGTTTGGAATTCTAGATCCAAGTCCATTATCTTCTCTTCATCGTAGTAAACCTTCATCCTTGGTTCTTTTATAACGTGTCCAACGACCGTAGCCTCCACGTCCCATTTTTTGCAGATATGCAGTACCTCTTCTACATTCTCTTCTTTTACCGCATACATCATCCTTTCCTGACTTTCAGATACCCATATCTCCCAGGGTGCCATGTCGGGCTGTTTCAAAGGAACTTTATCTATCTGGATGACAGCTCCGTACCCGGCAGCCAAGGCCATCTCACCGGCAACACATGATAGACCTCCGCCGCCGAAATCTTTCATTCCCTGAAGCAAATCTTTTCGGTTCAACTCCAAACTGGCATGGATGAGAGGTTCTTTAGTTATCGGGTCGCCGACTTGGACCGCTCCTATATCCTCCTCTTCTGATCCCTCGTGGAGTTCATCCGATGCGAAAGTTACTCCGTGGATACCGTCCCTTCCAGTCCTTCCACCGGCCATGATATAGATATCTCCGGGTTCTTTGACACGACTCCTGATCAGTTCGTCCTTTTTTGCGATGCCGATACAACCTACGTTGACTAAGCAGTTCGTGAGATAACTTTCATCGAAATACACCATCCCAGAAAGTGTAGGGATCCCCAACCTGTTACCGTAATCGCTTATACCGTCCACGACTCCGTGGAACAGATACCTGGGATGCTTCGTACCTTTCGGAAGGTCTTCATAATCGATATCTAATTCACCGAAAAATAAGGGGTCTACGAAAGCCAGAGGTTGTGCACCCATGCAGGTCACGTCCCTAACTATCCCTCCGATACCGGTGGCAGCACCACCGTAGGGTTCTATGGCTGAAGGGTGATTGTGACTTTCCAAAGCTACTACGTAAGCGTGATCCTCATCGAATTCCACGACACCAGCATCCTCCTCGATAACGTATATGTTCTGAGGAGCATCGATGTCGAAAACGGTGTCCTTCAAAATGCATTTAGAAGATTTGTAACAGCAGTGTTCCGACCAAGCCTGGCCGAGTGCTTCCAATTCTAGATCCGTCGGATTACGGCCAAGTTTCTTAAAATGCTCCTTGACTGTTTTCATCTCGCTCAAACTCAGACCGACACCGCTCTCCTGTGATATCTCCACCAAATCTTCATCTTCAGCTTCCAATATATTGACTTCGTGAAGTTCAAAATGTACATCCTTTCTAGTGTAATGCTTCATGATCTCCACCTACTTTATCTCTATATCGTAGGTCTGGATAACGGGATTTGCCAGGAGTCTTTTACACATCTCTTCGGTTTCCTTTTCAGCTTCCTCGACGGTAATATCTTCACCAAAATCTATCTCGAAGACTTTACCTGATTTGACATCTTCCACTTCCCAACCCAGGAGTTTCAAAGCTTTCTTCGTGTTCATACCCTCGGGGTCCGCTACCCCTTCTTTCAGTTCGATAAC
>CAYNQI010000121.1:0-2904 GCA_964399335.1 uncultured Thermoplasmata archaeon
AATCCGGGAGTCGGGACTTTACTTATTCTTTAAGGATTTGAACGCCGGTTCACGAGGAACCTATCAAGTTTCTAGTGACAGGTTCTTTAGAAGAAAATTTTTTTATAATAAGCCTTTAATACCATTAAGGAGGTTTAAGATATATGGTGAAAGCACCAATATATAATTCCATCAAAAAGTTGAGTAATCACGAGGATGTTAAATTCGCTCTGCTGATGACGAAAAAAGGGAAATTATTGGTTAAAACAGGAATGTTGGGCAATATTAATATGAGGGAATTAGTTACGTATACAGCGACTTTATACGCTTCTGGGGTTCAAACAAATAAGACTCTGAAGAACAAATTCCCAAAAAAAATCACCATAGAGGATCCTGACGGATTTATGGTTTTGACCACAGTAGATAAAGATCATGTGATCGTGGTTAGAACCTTTGAATTAGATGATATAAGTGAAGTTTTAAGTTTGATAGAAAGTTCTAGATGGACTATTCTAACTGAGATCTAAACCTTTTTTACTATCATATATCATTACTGAGATTATTGTTGCCGGAATAGCCATAACAATGGTAAATCCTGGTATCTGTCCCCCATCGCCTAAAAAGACCTGACCCTCAGTTTCCATATCTATATTCTCAAACTCCTCGTTGATATCTAGACTCTGTGAGGCACCATATGAGAAAAACATATAGAAATCTTCAATATGTTCTCTGAAGATCAAATCCAGATCTCCATTAGCTTCAAAAACATCGAGATGTATACTATCAATACCATCTATGTCCAATTCAGCAGATGTGGGGGAATCGGTATAAGAACTATCTAAAGTAATTCTAGCTTCACGTCCGTTTCTAGTTATTAAAACGGTACGGCCGTTATTAGTTTTTTCAACTTGTGACTCTGTCCAATCTATACCTGATCTGCTCTCCAAATAATCAAATAAATTTTCATTTTCGCTACCAGGTAAATCATTCCAAGTTACTCCATCATAATCCACATCATCGACCCATGAAGTAAATCTAGTGGCACCTCTAGCAAAAAATTGATCATTTACCGGATCTATGTTTACCCATCCTGTAGTTCCATCATCTCTCACCGCAAGAGTTCGTACCCAACCATGTCCCCCCCACTGATTTATCATCCTATCGTAAAGAACACCGAGTTCCATCCAAGCAGGTATACCTACAGCCCTTGATAATGAAAGATATAAAAAAGATTGTTCATCACAATCTCCAGAACGACTCTCCAAAACCCATGCAGCATGTTTCGGGAGTCCAGGTCCACCGACCTCATAATTTATATTAGTATTTATCCAATCATAAATAGCTCGAGAAGCATCATAGATGTTATCTTCATCTCCAACTATATCTTCCGCCAAACTTCTAATTTGAGGATGTTCTGGCTGTATCATAAAATCTTTTTGACCATCATTGTTTCTGTCCTGATCTAAATACCACTGATTCCTATTATACCTCTCTTTCAGTTCTTCAGGTATATCATCTATACTTCCAATATTCTCAGCACTATATCCCCAATCAATTGTCCTAGTTTCAGCTTCATAGACTATCTGTATAGTCTTAGAACTTCCAGCTAACATACTGTCATCCCAAACTTTCCATTCTCTTCCATATTTCATCATACTAGATGGGTTACCCCCCCATTCTATATCTCTAATATCCTGGATATCATTATCATGGATATCCTCTGGTACTATTAGGGTCATATTGTAATCCAACTCTGTGTTTGTGTTTATATGGAAAGTTCTCTCGATGGAGAATGTAGCCTTTTCTGGAAAGACTGGCCCCCCCCACAAATTCTCTAAATCCACATATAGTGGGGTAAAAAAAATTGAAATCAATAATCCTGCTAATATCAATACAACGAGTCCTTTCTTCCAGCTCCTTTTCTTGCTTTTAGTTGAAGTTTTTTTATTAGGCTTTCGTTCTTTATATTCATCATGAGTATTAGAAGCGGTATAATTACCAGAACTATTATATCTAGAATGATCAAGATCGCCCTCATTACCTTCATCTATCCAAGTCGAAGTTTTCTCGTTATCTAACTCTTGATTTTTGTTATAATCCATCTCAGAATTAAAAATTATCTTTTTTGTATATATAGTTTGTTCAAGTTTTATGATGACCAGGTTTTCTTTTTTGCTTTTTTCATTTCTTCTGGTATGGTTCTTTTCAAGATTTTATTTTGAACAAACATCAAAAGTAATATGTTATAGACTATGCCTATGATCAGTAATGAGTAGATGCCTGCTAATGAAATACCTCCATAGACAACGAAGAGAAGGAGTCCTAAAATACCGTGGGCTATGAAAGCTTTGAACAGATATTTCCAAAATTCACCCTTGGAGCTGCCCCAACCAATTAAGGTACCTGTTGAAGCATTAATTGATGTGTAATTAATAGAAAGAAGTATTATCAAAAGTACTGTTTCAAATTCTAAACTGACCAACCCAGCATAAAAAACATTAACAAAAACAAAAGTTGCACCTAATCCACATCCCAATGCAAAACCGTAAAATGGAGTATCGAAATTTAATCTGAAAGGTTTTTGTAACATTACTAACATCTTAGTTAGTTCGATCAAAAAAATTACCGCTAAAATCAATATTATATTCAATATCATAACTGTCGACGATAATATTCCCATCATCATTCCTATGCCCATACCAAGTATGATCATAAAAAATGCCTTATTATCTTTAAAATAACCTTCAAACTGACCTAGTACAAAATATAGTAAGAATACAGCAGGAGCTAAAGTAATCAGGCTGATTATCGTGAAGAGATTCATGATAAATCTATTATAGACGAGCTATAAATAATATTCCTCTAAAGTCTCGTATATCGGACCTTTTTTAGTTAAGGTACTCTTCATAAGTTTCAATTTTGTTA
>CAYNQI010000122.1:0-2874 GCA_964399335.1 uncultured Thermoplasmata archaeon
AAAAAAGAAAAAATTTCAGAGACCTAGAGCGTCCATCAAGTCCATCTCGTGCTCCTGTTCGGTGACCAAGATCTGTCTTATAGTTTCAGCGGTAGCGTACTCGTCCAGAGCTTCTGCCTGTCGGATCCTTTTCTTGTACCTATCTATGGCTCCTCTTTCTCCTTCGAGATCCTGTTTCAGCATCTCATCAGCGTCGTCGCTTATCTTTACCTCCTTGATATCGACGCTGGGAGTTCCACCTAGGTAATCTATCTGATCGGCAAGCTGAATAGCGTGTTGCAGCTCTTCTTCTGCATGTAATGCCAGTTCATCTGCGATGTTATTGTACTTAGCTCCGGATATCACCGCTTGATGCTGGATGTACTGTATAGCCGCTCCGTATTCGTACTCCAGATCCATATTCAAATTGTCTATGAACTCTTCTAAACTTATATCTTCCTTCGCCATATTTTTAACCCGGTATTTATTAGAGATTCAAAGACTATAATTATTTCGGTGAAATAAACTATATCAACGATCTAGTTTCTCTTTTTTAGATTTTAATATTTTAAACAATACCAAAAACGATGTCACAGAGATCAAAGTAATAAGTTTAAAACCAGGTATACTCTCCTCCGTATCTTCTCCATCATCTACGTCCTCATCTCTATCGTTTTCATCTTCGTCCCGATCTCTATCGTTATCATCTACGTCTTCTTCTATAAACACAGTTCTATTACGACTATGATGTAAACCTTCGATCCTCAACTCGTATTCACCTGCATCACCTTCTTCCGTATGCCATGTGAACGCCCCATCTTGTACCTCTCCGGAAGAAAGAGTCAATTCCTCTACATCTTCATAGATGACTTCGTCGTCACGGACCGTAAACGTGATCTCCTGGGTATCTTCTTCTCCTGTGTTCTCCACCTCGTAGTTCAGCACGACTTCATCTCCTTCTTTGACCCTTCTATCTTCCAGGTCCATATCGATGGAGAAAAATCCGCCATCTGCCGTTAATTCAAGTCTAGTAATGTCTTCATCATCATCACTAAAAATTTCCAGATCATATCTTCCGGCATCTCCGATTTCAGTACTCCACACGAACTGACCTTCGTATTTTTCTCCCGTAGGAACGGTGACACTCTCATCTACATCTTCGTAAACTAATTCACCTCTAAACGATACCCTGAATTCGATATCTTGGGTATCTTCTTCTCCAGTATTCCTGATCACATAATTTACCGTGATATCTTCGCCTTCAACAGCATCCCTTTTCTCGAGTTCCATCTGTACGGTGAAGGCATGGGCTTTCAACACATCTAATCGACTATCATCTTTATCGTCTTCACTAGCGAGTTCTAAGACGTACCTACCGGCATGGTTTTCCTCGGTTTTCCATGTGAACTGATCCTCATAAGATCCCCCTGATTCCAGGGTTAACTCTTCCACATCCTCGTAGATGGTTTCATCTTCTATTCGGTCTCGGACTGTGAAAATAATCTCCTGGGTATCTTCTGTTCCGGTATTCTTTATGGTATAATTCATCACAGCTTCTTCACCTTCGACGATCTCTCTTTCCTCAAGCCTTGCTCTTACAGTAAATGCATCGGCTTGAAGCACTTGTAGTGAAGTTTCCTCTTTTTCATCCTGTGTAGCAATTTCTAACTGATATGGATGATCAGCAGCATCTCCTTCTTCAGTTTGCCACGTAAAAGTTCCTTCAAAGGATTCACCAGAACCCAGCGTCAGATCTTCTTTCACATCTCTATAAACACGTTCCGGCTCCGGGTCTTCCTGCTCGTAAACATTGAAGATTATATCCTGTGTATCTTGGCCTCCAGTATTCTCGATCTCATAATCCAGCACTGCTTCATCGCCTTCGACTATTTCCCTTTCCTCGACCCTGTAACTTATGGAAAAGTATCCCTCATCTTGTACTTCGATATCTGACGCTTCATTTAATAACGTCGTTACCTGAAAGGTAGATAAAAGTAGTATCGAGCACACCAAAACCGTGAACAGGTATCTTTTTGATTTCATATTTACATCATCCATGTGAGTACTTTCAAAATTCACTCTTGGTTCATATTTTAAAACTTTTTGGACGTTTTATCGAGAAATACTTGATAAACGAGGTAAAAAAACAAAAACTATATTTGTTAATTAAAATGTGAATGTATAACGATGTCAGAAATGCAAGAGCCCAGAATACGGCCGATCTTTGAAGTATTCGGTGTAACGCTTTTAGCTTTGATCGTATCTTTGTCTGTAAGTGTAGTTTTCATCATATTCTTACTTTATTTAGGATATGACCTGACCACGACCTTCGCTATAGGTGGTGCTGCCGTCTTTGGACAGGTTGGTTTTCTCATAGTGGCATATTTCTACATACATCGTCGGAAGATCAGTGTTCCATTAAAAACCCCATCGAAGTCAGACCTATCATACATAGGAGGAGGGACCGCCATCGCACTGGTGACCGCTGTTGCACTTTCCCAGATACTCTTATACTTCGATCGTATGCCGAATTCAGTAATAGAGGAGATGGCAGAAAGAAGCCCGATAATTCTGATCATCCTTGCAGTACTTTCAGTCGTACTCATCGCTCCCGCCGAGGAACTCTTATTCCGAGGTGCTATCCAGGGAAAACTTAGGGAGCATTTCCGACCCATCCCTGCCATCGCTGGGGCAAGTATCTTGTTCGGCTCCCTTCATCTCCTAAATTACGGTGGAGATATACTTTCGATAATTTTGACCACTTCGATAATCGTTGTCATCGGTGGGATAATAGGTGCATTATACGAGAAGACTGGCAATCTTACCGTACCTATCTTGGTACACGGGATATACAACTTCGTTTTACTGATATCTAGCTATTATGCTATGGTTTAG
>CAYNQI010000123.1:0-2813 GCA_964399335.1 uncultured Thermoplasmata archaeon
ATCGGTATGGAAGGAAAAGAACTCTTCGGGATGGTCAAGATAGCTATGAAAGTTTATCAGGCCTTCATGGATTACGACGGTGAATTGGCTGAGATCAACCCACTAGTTTCCACACCAGATGGATTGTTAGCTATCGACGCAGTTTTTAACATTGATAACAACGCACTCTACAGGCAGAAGTTCGAAAAAACCGAGAGTCAACGTATACCGGAAACCGAAAAGATGGCGGAGAAGTACGATCTAGCTTACGTTGATTTAGACGGCGACGTAGCTATAGTCGGATGTGGTGCAGGTCTCGTCATGGCCACATTAGATTCCGTAGCCGAGTACGGAGGAGAGCCCGCCTGTTTCTTAGATCTAGGTGGCGGTGCTACTGCAGAGGATACCAAGCACGCCCTTGAGATCATCGACATGAAAGAGGGAATAAGCTCCATATATCTCAACATCTTCGGAGGGATCACCCAGTGCGACGAGATCGCTAAAGGTATCATCGATTATGATCCTAAAAAACCTACTGTGATACGCATGCTGGGAACCAACGAAGAAGAAGGAAAGCGGTTGTTGAAAGAAGCCGGTTATGAAGTAGTCGATGGAATGGAAGAGGGAGCCGAGAAGGCAGTCGAGATAAGGGAGTAACAAAACAGCACATGGTCAAAAAAGAAACTATACCGCTTCTCCACGATCACCACAACCATCCCAGCCAATATGCCGCTTTCTTCGATTCTGCAAACATCTCCGGTGTTAAGAGCAAGGAGAAAGCCGTTTCGATCATCAAAAATAACACCCAGAAAGACCGTGTCAACGTAGTCTTAGGTTGGAACAATTCTTATTTCACATTTTCTAAAGCTGACCTAGATCATCTCCCACCTGTGATTATCTGTAATCTATCATTCCATGGATACGTTTCCAACAGAAAAGCTGAAAGACTTATCGAAGAGCGCTTCGACAGTTCAGATGTATTGAAAAGATTAAGAGACCCTAGTTGGATGGAATCCAATCTACCGAAGATAATGAAATTCTTGATAGAAGTCGAAGGTTTGGACGAAGGAAAATTGAGATATCTCTACGATCACTTTTTAGAAATAGGTATTTGGAGAACGGAGGATATGCTTCTTCCTTCCGAAAGCGCTTTGAAAACCTTTAAGAGTTCAGGACTGAACAGTAGAACTGAATTCTGGACCGACCTTCCCACTTATAAAAAGATGAGTTCTCAAGCTCAAAAAGAGATCAAGGGCATCAAGATATTCACCGATGGCGCTCTTGGACCGAAGACTGCAGCTATAGAGGAACCTTATTCGGGTGAAAATCATGGGGTCCTTTTACATCAAGAAGATACTTTACAGGAACTGATCGAAGAAGTAGAAACTGAGCACGTATCCATTCACGCCATCGGAAACAGAGCGATAAAGATGGTTGTTAAAACGTTAGAGAACATCGATAAGAGCGGTATATCCAACGTCCGCATAGAACATGCCCAGTTCATAGATAGTGAAACTGCAGAACGTGCTAAAGCTTTAGGAGTGACTTTAAGCATGCAGCCCAACTTCAGTTTGGATTCTGTTCACTATAGTGATAGGTTATCTAAAAAGTATCTTAAAATGAATAATCCGTTCAGGATGTTGATAGACGATGTAGATTTTGTTCCAGGCCAGGACCTGATATTCGGTTCCGACGGTATGCCCCACGGTGCTAAGACAGCTTTGGAATCTTCACTATTCCCACCTTATCAGGGTCAGAAAGTCACATTAGACGAATTCCAACGAGCTTACTGTGTCCAAGACAAGAGTTTGGGAAGTATCGATATAGTTATCGATGAGGATAAGGAAGAAGTGACCATCGAAAAGATCCGTACCGAGTGATCACATCACTTCTTTTCTCGCATCATCCACCCAATCCGGATTCTTCCATTGTTCTCTCCCGACTGCCACCAAGTCAACTTTTTTATCGTGTAAAATCTCATCGGCATAAGATGCTCCAGTTATACCGCCTACACCTATGATAGGAACATCGACAACACTCTTTATCTCTTCAGCCGCAGGTACAAAATACCCCTGCTCATCCTTATCAGGCCTAGAACCTGAAAGGTTACCTGAAACGTCGATGATATCTACTCCTAACTTCTCTAGTTTCTTAGCAAATACTTTAGATTCATCGACAGTCAACCCGTTTTCGTTCATATCGGTTGCACCGAGTCGATATAGCAGCAACGTATCACCAACTACATCTTTCACACTTTTAACGACTTCAAGGGGGAACCTCATCCTGTTCTCTAAACTTTCTCCACCGTATTCATCATCCCTTTGATTCGTAATCGGGGAGAGGAACTGACCTAAAAGGAAACCGTGGGCTCCGTGGACTTCTACGGCATCGAATCCGGCTCTTACTGCTCGTTCAGCTGCTTGGGTAAAGTCATCTTTGATAGATCTCATCTCTTCTACTGTCAGAGGTTCCACGTCTTCGAAGTACGCATCGGAAGGTGCTACCGGCTTTTCACCGGTTACCTTTTGTTTACACGCTCCTCCTGCATGGTTTATCTGTATCGCTGAGACGGCACCGTTGGATCTTATGATTTGAGACAATTTACTCAGCTTTTTGACATGCTCATCAGAGTAGATACCAAGCTGATTTGAACTCAACTTTCCTTTCCTAGTGACGTACGAATGCTCTACGATGACCAGACCGGGTCCTTTGGACTGTTTATCATAATGTTCGTAGAGTTCTTCCGTTGGGAATCCGTCGCTGGTTGATTTCTCCGTTGCCATCGGCGGTAAAACCACTCTATTCCTCAGTGTTACAGAACCTACTTTAAGGGG
>CAYNQI010000124.1:0-2781 GCA_964399335.1 uncultured Thermoplasmata archaeon
CCTAAAACCATTACGAACGTCGTCAGTTTTCCATCAAAAAATTACGAACTACGTCTGGTAGGTCCTTCTACTTTAGGGTCACAGTGCTTGTGAATCAGCTAAAGTGCTATGGCCGGAGGAAGTGTGAGCGGAAGGTGTTGAATTGGTTGAGTTAATGGGCGACGGCGAATACGTTGTAAATAGCGATCCCTTTCTAAAACATCTCATCTCCTCCCACCCATTCACCAACCGCATATCATAACTATATTTTTCTACACCCCAGCCTTCATCTTTAAAAAATCATGAAACGAAATAATTACAGAATAATACACGATTAAAATCACTAGAAAAATTTTTCTATAAGATCTCCTGTTGACCAGACTTTTATCTCGTCCTGGTCTTTCAATCTTTTTTCATTACTCCATATATCTGCGCCGACTAAGATCGCTAATCCAAAATAAGGTGCATCATCTGGATCTGGTGAGACCTCTTTAGCATCGGGCATAAATTTTTCAAACTCATCCTTAGGCATAAAAATGATCCTCCTAGAAAGTACGTTGATCAATCTTTGAAATTCCTCTTCTTCACGATAGGTTTTCTCCAGGATGGTCTGTTGATGTTTAGAAAATTCTTCGAGTAAAAATTCAGGTGCGAAAAGAGTAATTCATCTCGAAACATTACCTTAGCTGTCCCGCCATCCTTTATCAGTACCGAAAAAAGGATGTTGGCATCTACGACTACATCCATTCAAGAACTCTCCTCGTATCTTTTCCGTAGAGATTCGTTGACTTTTTTCCCGAGTTCTAGTGCCTCTTCTTCCGTCAATTCGCTCCTAGATTTGAATTCCTCAAGAAATTCGAGATCGGTCAGTTTTTCCCTGAACGACTGCCTTGCTACCTCGCTCCAATTGATCTCCGGATGTTTATCCATCATGTCTTTCAATTCTTTTGAAACGGAAAGGGTCATGTTCGGCATTTAATCACCTGTGTAATATGTGTATATACATAAATTTACTTAAACTTTTCTTTGGGTTTATCGATTCCCTCGATCCAACAAACATGGATTTTCGGTACACTCATCGTATACCCCTCCACTTTTCTCATCCACATGACATCGATCAGATTAAAAACTCCCTCAAACATCCACCATATCTTGAGTGTTTTCACAGAACCGAGAGATGAGTGGAATTCATCGAATGATCACCCCTCAACCGATCTTCCTTTCTAGGTAATGACACTTGTCATAAAAACAAAATGACAACTGTCATAAAAAAGTATAAATGACACTTGTCACTTAAAGATGATGACAGGTGTCATCGTGAGACTTGGAAAACATGGAGAAAGTCTAGAAGAAGTTATGGATGAGATACAAACAGCTCTAGAAGATCCTAAAGGACTAAAAAGCCATCAGAGAAGATTGGCTATGATGTTGTCTTTAGGTGTTTCTGAAATGATCGAAGCTTATTTTCACAAACTTGATATCATGAAACCAGGAGCTAGGATCAAACATGATTGGTTAAAGAAGAAGAGATCCCATCAAAAACTGAAAAACCAGATCACCGGTGATCTAAACGAGATAAGCAAATTAGACCTCATCTTGGATAAAGCTAGAGAGATAGAGAGGAGTAGGAACGATATCGCGTATGGCTCTCCGATAGAAAACGAAGGAACCATAAAAATGAAAATAGACTTGTTCTTCGAGATAAAAGATATCATAGAAGAGGAGGTAGGTGATATAATTGGATGAAATACTCCAAGCCTATGCGTTGAGATTCACCTCCTTTATGATAGAAAGATTGGGTGAAGAGATCTCGAAGATAGATGATATCATACTATACGGAAGCGTCGCAAGGGGTACTGCTGACAGGGATAGCGACGTAGATATATTCGTTGATACTACCCATGATATAAAAGAAAAGGTCGACGAGATACTGGAAGAATTTTACGATAGTCGAGAATATACTCTTTTTAGATCTAAAGGTGTAAACAACGAGATCGAATTGAAGATCGGCGAATTGAGTGAATGGGAGGATCTACACAGGAGTATATCTTCTACTGGGAAAGTCCTGTGGGGTAGATACAAGACAACTGAAGAACCTATCGGAACTGAACATAAGATCATATTCTATTGGGATAAAATAGGTAGGAGCAGAAGTTCTTTCCTCAACAAACTTTACGGGTATAGATCAAAAGATAATAAGATCGTTGGGCTATTAGAAGAATGGAAGGGTAAAAAGATCGGTAAAAGTTCGATCATGATCCCATTCCGATATAAGGACGATATGTTGGATTTGATAGAAGAATACGACGTTAATGCAAAAAATATAGAAGTATTCTCTCTGGATTGACATGCTCCACCGCCTAAATCTTCAGGATAGTATCCCTTGATCCTCACTGTCGTTGCGAATACGGTGGCATTCTGGCTGATTTTATGTAAACCTTACAGGTTAACACAAAACACAATAACCTAGGAAAGTTATTTAAACCATAATGGGTATGATAATATGGGTAATAATTAATGGGAAAAAACACCGTAGATGAACGTGGGCGTGTTACAATTCCAAAATATATCAGAGAAGATTTTCATCTAAAGCCCGGTGAAGAGGTAGAGATCCGAGAAGAAGACGATAAAATAATAATAAAACCAAAAAAACCAAAGATCAAAAAGATAAAATCAGGGAAAAAATGGGATGAATCAACTTTCTTAGATGCAGGAGAGGCTACCTTTGGATCAGAGTAAAGAGAGAGTATTATTGGACGTCAATTCTCTAGCAATTTATCTGGTTGAAGACCATCCCGGTAA
>CAYNQI010000125.1:0-2763 GCA_964399335.1 uncultured Thermoplasmata archaeon
AATCGCCGTCCTGCGGGTTGAAAGAAACCAGGATATACACTGGTATCGACGATCATTCCACAAGGGGAAAAGGTGCAGGATTTTTTGGAAACGAGGTTTTAAAACGTCATCCGAGAAAAGCTATAGAGACCGAGGGAAGGTTAAGGAATTATCAAATAAGGGAGCACTTCCTCACTAAAATTTATGCTTTCGCAGATTTTAGAGAACAAAAAAGATCCCAGGATCTTGAAAGATTGAAAAAATACCACGACCACAATAGATTACTTTTCAAGTCATACGATGAAGAACTCTATAATAAGATGGATGAAGTATTGAAACAGAATGATGAAGTTTTTGAACTCTACGATCGTTACGAAGCCCTTCTTTACGAATTGTTCAACCAAGCTCCACAATGTGAATCTAAGATACAGATAATGGATGAATTGTTTCAAGACTTTAAAAAGATGATAGATATGGATGAGATAGACTTTTTCAAAGAATCGTTGGAGGATTACAGTAAAGGTAATACATCCTTGAACGTACCTTTATCGATCCTATACACATGGCTTTTGAGATTCAAAGACTCGAACTTAAAAGATCAAAGCTTTTTCTTTCCTTATCCAAGAGACCTCGTCCGTTTAGAGGACGTTAGAACATGTATATCTAGAGATTATTGGAATTTCTAATGACAATAAACATATATCCAAGTTCATATTTCCACTTTGGAAATGGTTAAAGACGTGAGTAGATATAAAGGTAAAATCGTAGAATACGAGTCATCCATGGCCGAGGACTTAGCTGTGATGTTGAACAAGTTCAAGGAGTCATGGCCAGGAGGTTTTGGAGGGGGAGCTCCTTTCGATGAAGAGAGGGTCAGGAATTGGTTAGATGAGAGTTCTTCTCTTGCAGACTTCATCGCTTTAGATGAAGATGATATCCCGGTGGGTCTCTGTACTCTTTCACCTCACTGGAGGGATAAAGATGCAGCTTATGTCGGAGTACTCGGGGTAACTCAAGAAGCCAAAGGAAAAAAGTTCGGTAAACGTCTTCTATTGAGATCCATAGAAAAAACCATCGAGGAAGGTATAATTAGAGTCGACATCCACACGTGGTCCGGTAATCTTAAAGCCATGCCTCTATACAAAAAAGTCGGGATGTTCTGGGTGCCTGGAACAACTGTTTACATGCAGAACTATATTCCTATGCTTCATCAGAATGAATTTACTAAAGAATGGCTCGATGTACACGAAGATTGGTACGAGTACCAAGTCAGGGAGTTAAAACAGGAACCCAACGATATGACAGTTGACGGAATGAAGATATATCGATATAGGTTTGAAGATAGGGGAGACTGGATGGAGGTCGATATAGATAGGTACGGATGGGGTATCACAGGCATCAGTAGGAAATTGGGCGACGAGAAATTTACGATAAAAGCCAAGGTCGATTCCCACGATATCTACATGGGTATTGAGAACAGTTACTCCATCGAAGTCGAGAACCATACCGATGATAAAAAAGAGATAGAGATTGATGTAAAACCCTTCAAGGGATTGAAATTCAAAGAGGACTTTCCTAAATGTATCACTGTGGATAAGGGAACAACCAAAAAAATATCTCGTGAATTTATCGTAGACAAAGAAGCTGAAACATATCAGTCTACGCATAAATCTACTCAATCCATCGAAACGATTTTGAAGATAGATGATAATGAATTCTTACTCACGACTGGGGGCAAGATCAAACCGGCTGTCGAGATAGATGGTACGAGAGATATGTACTACTTATTTTCTGGTAAAGAAAAAAAGATAAACTTCGATCTCAAAAACAATACTGAAAAAGTCCTAAAAGGTGAGATCAGTTTTAGGATAGGTGAGGAAGAGGGTAAGAAAGATTTCAAGTTAGAAAAGAATGAAAATGGTGGCATCGGTTTAACGGTCAATTTGGATTTTCATGAGGAGGATGTTAAGTATATAGAATTGACACCATCTATACGAAAGAAGCATGGTTTATTCCCTATGGAAACCTATAGGCATCCCCTTGTGAACGATGTTCAAGGACTACTCTCTTTCTCTGAGAAGGAAAACGAGGTTTATCTGGTAAATAATGAAGTTAAGGTGAAAGTGGAGTTGGAAGGCGGAAATGTTACAGTTAACGAAGCAGGTAGAGATTCTAAATTACCGTTCGAATTGAGTCAATGGATCGGTCCGCCCTTTGGCAGGACTCAAGATTCGACTTTGAAGTACGATCACGAAGTTGTAGATGATAAAAAAGGACTTCATCTTTTACTTCAGGTAGAAAGCCTGCACAAACCAGGTTTAGTCATGAAAAAGCATGTTCGGATCCAAAGAAAATCATCAGATGTGGAATTCTGGTCTGAACTGGAGAACATCAGTGATAAATCCATAAACAGCGCAGCTGAAACCAGCACTAGAAGATGGAGTATTGATGTTGAACCTTATCAAAGTAAGGCAAGGGTGTTCACGCCACTTGGCGATGAGATCGTCGAATGTCCTCCTGGTACGGATATGTTATCAGCAACTATGATGCCTACCGAACCGGAAAAATGGAAAGAAACTTGGACAGCCTATGAGGATATAAGCGACGGAGGGGTATCTGGTTTGATCTGGGGTAATAAGAATATAAAAAGGATAAATCTTATTTCTGGACTGCTGAGTGAATTGAAAAGTGTTACGAAGGAACTCGAACCCGGTGAAAGTTTCGAGACAGCTCATCTATGGTTGCTTGTTAAAAAATCGTCTTTGAATTCTTTCAGGGATACTT
>CAYNQI010000126.1:0-2763 GCA_964399335.1 uncultured Thermoplasmata archaeon
AATCTATCCCGAACCGTTCGAGCCAGTTTATCATACGCTCTTCATCCAATGCCATATCGTCTGAAAACGGTTCACACTGAGCTCTGATGAATTTAGAATCTGGTATCTTACCATCTTCATCGGCGAAATCGAACAGTTGATTGAGATCGTAGTATGAGAACATCAAAACGTGATCACCGGGTTCTTCTATGATCTCCAAAGCACTCAGACCGTTCTCGTAGTGCGATGGATCTAGGTCACTTCCGTCCACGGAGTAACCGTACTCGTGTTTCGCTCTACTATAGTCGGTAGGTGAATATAATGCACTGCTCCTCCGCTTCAGGAACACTTCCACATCATCAGATTCAGGTTTCTCACCTAACTCGTTCAACAGGTAGGCCAATCTAGCATCTATAACAAAAGTCCTCCCACATTCTTTACATGCTTCTTTGATTGTTTCATATCTTGTAGTGTCCTTCCAACTAAAATCTACGAAGACCAGACCATCTACATCATTTATTTCATCGACGATCTTCTGTTTCACATCCCTTTCAGTTATCAAGGATCCTGAATCCACCCTGGTTCCTTCACATACCATGACGTCGATGTCATCTCCGACCTTCGACACATATTCATCGATGGAAAGGGGATAAGTGCCGTGGAATCGGATATCACCGGTATAAAGGATTTTCTTACCATTACTTTTTATCACAAAACTGCTGGCTCCAGGTACCGAGTGATCCACATCTATGATCTTAACTTCCATAGAACCTACTGAAGTCCGTTCACCATCTTCGAGTGTGTAACAATCCCTTTCACAACTTTCCTTAGAGATATACGGTTCATCGGCGAACATACCGCTTTTCCTGAAATTTATCTCTTGTCTCTTCATGCTGATAGCTTCGGATTTGAATTTGGTCAAATCGTCAACTGTCTCTACGAGAGTTTTCGTAACTTCACTGCAGTACAGCGGTATATCTGGATGGATGTAATTCATATCCCCGACGTGGTCAAAATGTGCATGACTAAGAAATAAAGCGTCGATATATCCGTCACCTTCAGAAAACTCTTCATAGGTTACAAGACCATCTAGGTCCAGCAATATTGAATCTTCAGTAATTACTCTACCTTTAGAATCGATCTCATCTAAACCGGTAGGTCTTATCATATCTTCTCGATAAACACCTGGTATAAGAGGTAACGAACCTAGTATCAATCTATCCCTCAAGCCCGTATTAGATCTAGGTTTTACGAACTCTGCGAAGTAATCCGACTCGAAACCCATACGAGTTCCAAAATCTAGCATCACTCGGGTATCTTCATTTTCAACCAGTACTTTGTTCCCTCCGATCTCACCAGCGCCTCCATGAACCGTTATAGACAGCATATATTCACCGATTTTAGTAGATCGATTTGAATATTAATAACTTTGCAAGCATAATCTAAATTTTCTAATGTATATCATAAGTATCTTTATTTATCACATAAATAATAAGGAAACGAACTGTGATAGTGTTATGAAAATAAAAAAATATATTATGGCATTGATAGTTGTAGCAACTTTGTTACTCGCTACAGCGTTAGCCAGTGCAGGATACAGTGACTCGATCACTGATTCCACAGGTGACGTGTATTATTGGCGGTGGGATGGAACGAGTTACAGTTGGAGAGAAAATGTTGAAAGACCTGATATAGATATAACCGGGGCTTCGATCCAAGAAAGTGGCGGGGTTATCACCGTTTCGATACAAGTAGTTGGCAGTATAAGAGATACGGATTCACACCACTATTCAATCATTTTAGAAGATGAGAATGAAGACTCATACAGTATCTGGTTTAATGACGGGACTTGCTTCATGTCAGCTCCAGATTTTTACGGTGAACTGGAATATTCAGGGATCGGTACCAACACCCTAGAGATGGTGTTTTCCTTAGAGGATGTTGGTAATCCTGAGAGCTTGAGGATAACAAGTGTCGAAACTCATGATTGGTTAGATGAAGAAGAGACCGGTGAGTATTACTACGACACCGCAGGCCCCGAAGCAGATGAACCTGTAAATGGAAACGACAATGGAGAGGATGACAACGGTGAAGACGACAACGGTGAAGGAATAATCGACCATTTGTTAGCTAGAGGCATGTTATGTATAGCATTAGCAATAATCTTACCGATAATAATAATCGTGATCATCGTGATCATCGTGAAAGTCTTGAAGAAGGATGACAAATCAGATGGACACCCACCAAGCCGATATAACCCATATCAATCAAATCAAATTCCATCTCAATCCAATCAACAAAAAGTGAATGAGAATTCATATACTAGTTCACAGGATTTTCCTAGTGGAAAAAATATAAACTCTGAGAAAATAGATAGGATTCGTAATGAAATAAAATCTTTGAAAGAAAAAGAGGGTATGATAGATACAAGAAAAGTTGAGGGAGCTCTTCAAGAAAACAAGTTAGAAAAAGCTGAAGAATTCTTAGAAGCATTGAAAAGAAAATATCATGAATATGAAAACATTTTAGAAGAATTAAAGATGCTTGATGAAAGGATCACTTCCCTTTCAAATAAACTCGCTGACGGTGAGATAGGTCCTGATACCTTCAAAGATGCAAAAGTGGGGATTGAAAATCGAAAATACCACCTAGAAAATAAATTAGAAAAGCTAAGAAATGAAATCATCTACGAGGACTACGAAAAACCGTTCTAACAAAAATAGATTTATAATCCCCCGAAAAACAAATAACTTATCTGATATTATACCTGTAGTAAAATCGGAG
>CAYNQI010000127.1:0-2738 GCA_964399335.1 uncultured Thermoplasmata archaeon
CCAGATAATGTTTCAACTTCTATCTTTGGAAATCTTTGTTGGCTCATGGATCATCACCTTTATTTTAATACACCTTCCAAAATAGAGAGAATACTCACTACAATATCAAGGTTTTGATTTTTTAGTTATCTATAAATAGGATGATAACAGTGTTAATATCAGAGAGTGAGAGTTATGGAATACCTTGAAGGTGGGTTTTTGATATCGATAAATAAATTGGTCTTATATTTCACATTAATGATGGCTTGGTTCTCCAAGAAGAGTGGTGATGAATTGATCACTGGAGAAATTCCTGTGATAGATAAAAACATCCCTAAAGATACGAAAACTGCTACGTTCTCCATGGGATGCTTCTGGGGTCCGGATGCTCTTTTCGGATCTAAAGACGGTGTTGTCAGGACTCGTGTGGGATATGCTGGGGGAACTAAACAAGATCCGACCTATAGGAGTTTGGGGGACCATACCGAAACGGTTCAGATAGACTACGACCCAGAGAAAATAACCTATAGCGATCTACTCGATATCTTTTGGAACAATCATGATCCTACTACCCGAAGAACGATACAGTACATGACGATGATCTTCTATCACGATGAGGAGCAAAAAAAGTTAGCTGTCAAATCTAAAAAGCAGATGCAAGAAAGACTCGGTAGGGATGTGAAAACCGAGATCGAAGAGTACTCAAAGTTCTATCTGGCTGAAGATTATCACCAAAAGTATCAACTCAGTAGAAAACGCTCATTATACAGCGCTTTCAAAACAATATATCCAGATATCCAAGACTTCGTGGATTCAACTGCAGTGGCTAGAGTTAACGGGTTGGTATCGGGAAAAGGAGATATCGATATTGTAGATAAACTGGGTTTAAATGAGAAAGGAAAAGAGCTGATTCGTAAAACCTTTACAAGATCTGGAGGTGTTTAATAAATGGATAAAGATTTTAAAAAACCATCTGATGAAGAACTAAAAAAGAAACTAACTCCCAAACAGTATGAGGTTACACAGAATAAGGGAACAGAGCCCGCTTTTCGAAACGAATACTGGGACAACGAGGAAGATGGGATCTATGTGGATGTTGTATCGGGAGAAGTACTGTTCAGTTCTGAAGACAAGTTCAAATCTGGGAGTGGATGGCCGAGCTTCAGTAAACCCCTGGTAGATGAAAATATCGTTACACAGAAAGAGAGCGGTCTATTCGATAACAGAACTGAAGTGGTCAGTAAACATGCTGGTTCTCATCTTGGTCATCTGTTCGATGATGGACCGGAACCCACGGGTAAACGGTACTGTATGAACTCGGCTGCACTTCGTTTCATACCAAAAGAGGATATGGAAGAGTGGGGTTACGGTGAGTACCTGGACATCTTTGAATAGTTACTCATTCAAACCTAGTAGCTACAAAGTCTATTATCACACCGTAAGCTATACCTGCAAAGAGGCTGGGCCAGTCACGAAATTCGCTGGTAAATGTGATAGCTAAAGACACTATAAGACCGAGTAACAGTCCTCTAAGGATGAAATTCTTATTAGAGTCTACGATCTTGATGTCGTAAGCCAAACCTATCAAAAGACCCATAACGATCCGGTTATACCACATGGCGAAGAGAAAAAGTTCGTTCCCACTGTACCCTATCCTAGTACCAACGCCTACGATACACAACACACCGAGAACAGCACCCATGATAACCGAGATCATGACCCGTTTAGTTTTCATTATACCTCATCTCCTTTTTGTTCTAGAAACAGCTCGTAAGATGTCAGGAACATCGTGTATTGACTCGGATAAGAATCGATCCTGCCTGCCAGTGAATTGATCATTTCGTCGATCTTCTTTTTGAATTTTCTATCACCAGTGATCTCCCAGAGATATATCAAGTCAAGTAAAGCCATGGAATTTCCAGACGGATAAGCACCGTCGTAAACCGGTTTTTTCTGTAAAGGAAGTTCATCAGATGAGCTGAAATAAAATGCTCCGTCATCAGGGTCCCAAAACTTCTCTAGCATGAATATTGATAATCTCTTAGCTTCGTCAAGGTATCTTTCTTCTTCACTGGCTCTATAAATCTCTAAAAGAGCCCAGATAAGATACGCATAGTCGTCCAGCATACCGTCGATACCCACTTCACCTTCTATATACCGGTGATACAATCGTGAGTTATCTTTCAATTCCGTCAAGATGAACTCTAGACTCTTTTCAGCCTGTTTTAAGATCTTCTCATCATCTAATACGTCAGCAGCTCTTGCCAGGGATGCGATCGTCAATCCGTTCCAATCCGTCAATATCTTCTCATCCCTACCTGGGGGTTTCCTTTGACCCCGTTCTTGATACAACCTAGATCTCATCCGATCCACCCGTTCCGAATCGATGATCTCAGTCGTGTAAAGCACGTTCTTACCTGTCTTTTTCCCGGTAGATTCTTCCAGATAATTACCCTTGGTTTTAACATTGAATAACTTTTTGAACTCTTCGGACTGATCATCAAGTATCTTATCGATCTCTTCTTCAGTCCATGTGTAATACTTCCCCTCCTCACCGTCGACGTCTGCATCCTCGGATGAAAAGAATCCTCCGTTATCGGACCTTAAGTCTCTGAGAACATATTCTCCGATCTCTTCAACTGTTTTCCTGTACTTCTCTTTTCGAGTGAGTCTGAAAACTTCCACATATACTAAAATCAACATAGCCTGATCGTAAAGCATCTTCTCAAAATGTGGTAGTTTCCACTGTCTATCGGTGG
>CAYNQI010000128.1:0-2726 GCA_964399335.1 uncultured Thermoplasmata archaeon
ATCAAGGTGATACATTCACCGTAGTTACCGACAAAGGGGAATACAAGTCCCTGGCAGTGATCGTTGCTACAGGGATGAAGATGACCTGGAACGAAAGGGAACACTTTGGTGATCGATTGTTCGGTACTTTGAAAGGATACCGATTCATGGAAGACTATTTCGAAAAATTGTGTGAAAAAGAAGAGGGAAAAACCATAGTTTTTGTGGGTACGGACAAGCTGGATAAGACTTTAAAATTATTCCAGAAAATTAACAAAGGGCGTATGGAGATCAAGACGGTCATCGACGAAGGAAAGAATATCCAGGGATATGAGAAAAAAGATGACGAGATAGTCATCGCTACAGAAGAGTGTAAGATCCATGGGGACCATATTCTGATCGATTTCGAGTCTTATCAATTGAAAGCTATAACTGCAGACTTAGTGGATTGTGAAAAGGACAAGAGAGGATTCATAAAAACTGATAAACGCTGTAGAGTAAATGATGAAGGTCTATTTGCCGCTGGGGATGTTACAGGACCACCTTTTTCTATCGCTAAGGCAGTGGGTGAAGGGACAACAGCGGGTTTAGAAAGTTATAGATACGTTTATAGAAGAAAGTTCGGTGAAGAAGCCCCTGTCTTTGCCTTTTATCCGATACACCAGTATGGAGAGCCTACTTATTTTGAGATCCCGGAGCTCGAAGATCATTATCGCCCTAAATTACTCGCTGATTTTAAGGTCGAAGATGACAAACTAATTTTTAGAGAATGTGAACTTGAGGATAACGATAAAAATTTGGCTTTGCTTCAACTCTGCGATGGAAAACAAACACTAGGAGAGATAAGAAAAGAATTAGGTGACGTTGATAAGACCATTGAAAAATTGATACATGGGAAAGATCTCACGTTAGAGGTTTGAAACCATGTTCAAACTTTTTTTGAATAAAAAAGTCAGAGCACTACCCTGGAAATTCAAACTTTTCATCTTTAAACATTACTTCGGTCTAGGTAGATCCGATAACATCCAGAAGATCGATGGTAAGAAAGTATTATCCATCTATCTCCCGCTCTTTCCTTCAAAGGCCTTCGATACTTTTTTAGATGCTCAGATAAAAGCTTCAAAAGGGAAACCCGTACCTGAGATAGTGAACATATCCCTGACCAGTGGATGCCGAAATGAATGTTGGCACTGTAATACTCCCAACAAAAGAGAGGATCTAGATACAGAGGTTCTTCTTAAAGCAATAGAGGAACTAAAAGAGTTAGGGACCTTTCAGTTTCTTTTTACCGGAGGTAATCCTATTTTGATAGATGATCTTGAAGAGTTAATAAAAGCGACTGGTGACTCTACTGTTGCTCTAGTTTCGACTCCGGGTTTTGTAGATAGAGAGAGAGCTAAAAGTTTGAAGGAAGTTGGGTGCCAGGGGGTTTTAGTGGGTTTGGAGCATCATGATGAGGAAAAGAACGATGAGATCATGGGCTGCAGTGGAGCTTACAGGCGAAGTCTGAAAAGCATAAAGAACGTTCGGAAAGCTGGCATGCTGGCCGGTTCATGGATCGTAGTCACATCCGACAGGACATCTGAACTGGATGAATACTTGAAGTTCGTAAAAAAGAAAGGCGTCACCGACGTAGCCATCTTCGAACCGATACTGGAGGATAGTGAACACCTGTTGAAAAAAGATGAAAGAGAGTATCTTAAAGAGATACAAAAAGTTGCGAGAAAGGAAAGGACATACCCGAGGATCATCTCCGGACCCTTCATGGACAGTGAAGAGTTCATGGGATGTACTGCAGGTTACAATAGACTCCATATATCTGAAAAGGGAGATGTATTTCCCTGTGACATGCTTCGTGAGGGATGGGGCAACATCTACGAGAAAGATATCAAAGATATATGGAGAAATATGAATGAAAGATATTCAGAACCTATCTGCGGTTGTCTAGCTTTAGATAATACTGAAGATAGATTACCAGAATATTATAGGAATCTGATAAAGAGATAGAGATATCATAGAAGTGAAAAAAGCATCAGAAGAACCATGGGATATCGGGTAGATATGAAATAAAGAGGTAATCTTTTGCCTTTTTTTTGTGCGTTTTTATGGATATCTTTTGAAAAAATAATCAAAGTTATGTCCATGGATGTGTAAATGATAGCGATAAACATGACGATAAAGATGGTTCCAGTCAAAAAGTCATTGATCAAAGGAAATAGTGTGAGGAAGATCACCGCACCACCTACCCAAGAAGTCAAAGAGGCAGTTTGTAGGGTTTTACCTATACCTAATTTGTGAGCTATAGTCGTAATATCGCTCTTTTTATCGACGTAATAGTCCTCTGCAACATTGACAAGATTTATGCCCAAGTTCAGCAAAAGATAGCCTGTTACAAACAATAAAAATCCCGGGGATAGATCCTTATCCATGACGAGGTGACCGGCCAATATGGGAAGTACGTAAACTCCCAGATTGACAGGTATCGGACCTAAAAGACCTCTACCCTTTAATCGGATGGGGTCAGCAGAATATGCAAATCCAAAAAACCATCCAATAGATGCTAGTAGAGCTACTATCGGATATCCCTGAAAGAAAAAGTACCCGATCAATATGGAGATAACGATAGTTTCGAAAATCATGAGAGTTCTAACGTTTGAAACTCCCAAGGTATCAATGGATCTAGCAAGATTTTTCTTTTTCAATATGTCAACATCTCTATCAAAATAACAGTTTATATTGCATGCAAA
>CAYNQI010000129.1:0-2725 GCA_964399335.1 uncultured Thermoplasmata archaeon
CTAGGAACCTCTTTCCACGATATGAACGCATCTCTCTAAGATCCCCTCCACATTCGGGACATGGTCCTCTGTATCTTTTGTCTTTAGAATATTTACAATTCAAGTCGATGCACAACTCTTCTGTATCCCCGTAATGATAAACCATTATTTTTGGTGAACCACACTCGGGGCATTCACCACTAGCAGGTTTTACTTTCCCTGATCTTGGAACATTGTAGGTATTTCTACAATCAGGATATCCTGAGCATCCTACGAATCTTCCTTTGTTGGTCTTCCTTATCTGAAGGGTTCCACCACATTCCGGGCATTTTCCCACTGCGTTCTGTTCTTTAAATGATTCTCTTAATTCTTTCCGGATCTCTTCCTTTTCCTCTTTCAAAGATTTGATCACTTTAGTTAACATCTCCCTAGATTCTTCGATAACGTCTTCGATATCCTGATCACCTTTTGCGATCTTGTTCATATCTTCCTCTAATGTTTTAGTCATCTCAGCCCTGGTGACCATCTCTGCATGATTTTCTAAGGTTTTGACAACACTCTTACCTGATTGAGTGGACCTGGGTACTTTTCCTGATAAGAAACCTCTATCGAACAATTTCTGGATGATATTATGTCTCGTACTTTTCGTACCTAACCCCAGATCTTCCATCTTTCTGATCAATGATCCTTGTGAATATCTATTTGGAGGTTTAGTCTCGTCTTCAGTTAATTCTACATCTTTGACATCAACGATATCTCCTTCTGAAAGGGATGGAACCTTAGTTTCGTTCACTTTGTAATATGGGTAATATTTTCTCCATCCCTGCTTAATGATCTCATAACCCTTGCTAAAAAATTTTTCATCTTCGATATCAAATTCTGCCCGTCTAGACCTTGAAACAGCATTAGGTGATAAAGTAGCCATAAATCTTCTCAAAATCAGTTCATATACCTTCCAATCTCTACCTTTCAACTGCTTCTTAGTTGCAGGCCGGATAGGGTATATCGGTGGATGGTCGGTGGTTTGTTTCTTTCCACGGGTCGCAGTGATCTTCTTTTGAGTTAGGATCTCTTCGATCTCGTCACTTAATTCAGAATCTGTTAATTTTTTAAGATGTTCCCGGTAGTTCAAACTCTTTGGATAAACTGTATTTTCAGTTCTTGGATATGATATCCACCCTTCTGTATATAGGTTCTCAGCAGTGCGCATAGCCTGAGCCGGACTCAAACCTAACTTATTAGCATCCGAAACGAACTGTGTAGTATTGAACGGGCTTGGCGGTCTGTTCTGTTTCTTACTCTCTTTGAAAGATGTAGTAGTACCAGTTTCTGCGTTTTCGACCTTCTCATAGATCTTTTCAGCTCTCTCTTCATCCCAAACCCTATCTTCGTCGAAACTCGCTTCGAATTGAAAATCCTTTTCCAAGAGAGCAGTTATTTTCCAAAATGGATCAGGTTCGAAATTATCGATCTCTTCATCTTTATCAACAACTATGGCGAGTGTAGGTGTTTGAACTCTACCAGCTGAGATAAAATTCTTACCATATCTACCGGCGGTTTTTGATAAAAATCTAGTTAAAACTGCTCCCCATGCGAGGTCTACAACTTGTCTGGTCTCGGCAGATTCAGCAAGTTTTTCATCAAGACTTTCCAGGGACCCAAAAGCACTTTCGATCTCACTCTTAGATAATGAACTGAATCTAGCACGTTTCACTTCTAAATCCGGATATTTTTCAGTCAACAAACGGACAGCTTCTAGGCCTATCAATTCCCCCTCTCTATCGTAATCAGTAGCGACTATAGCTCTATCTGCTTCGTCCCCCATCTTTTTTACTAAGTTGGCGATCCGCTTTGCACTGATCTCTTTATCAGGTTCTACCTCTATAAGCTCTTCTTCATCGACTTTAGACCATTTATTATAATCATCAGGGTAATCATATTCTAGAATATGTCCACGTAGTCCTACCACTATAAAATGTTCACCATCTCGATCAAATTCGTAATATGGAACTTTATAATAATATTCTTTATCTTGATTCCCATCGGAAAGCAAATAGGATATCCGGGATGCGGCGTTATTCTTTTCACAAATCACAAGTGTAGTCATTGAATTCGAACATTCGAGAGGGTTATTTAATTCTTCTGGAATTGAATATGTTATAGCTTATATTATTACTGGTGTGGTAGTTTATTTGTTATTTGAACAAATCGTTATACCTTAAATTATTCCACGAAAGCTTTTTGAAATATTCTGGTTTTTTCCAATATATTAGTCCTAATATCACAGCGATCACAACTATAATTGGAATTACATAGTAATAGATTGGCCATGGTTCATCAGGATGTCTAAAATCAACGAGTATTTCACCACTTGTTTCATTTTGACCATAAACATCCTCTACATAGATATAGGCTGATTTTTCTCCAGGTTCTATGTCTTCAGAATATTCAAAACGATAATAATAAGTATTTTCATCGATCTTTTCAACCATTTCAACTCTATCTTTTTCTAAACCGAATTCACTTATATCGAGATAGACATCATAAGAAATATCCTCTCCATGGTCTACTTCGGTGATAAAATAAACATAATTTCCTTCTTTCAACTCAAAATCTATCGAATCTTTTAATTCCGATAGTTCTCTTCCAACTCCGTATGAAATTATCTGAGGTTCATGGGTGGGCTTGTATATTATATCGACTGTTAACTCATGACTTTCTATCTCCTGTCCTCGTTCACTGGTGG
>CAYNQI010000130.1:0-2722 GCA_964399335.1 uncultured Thermoplasmata archaeon
GTGAACGGTAAAGGTGAATGGGTCGACATGAGTGAAGACCGAGCATCTATCGAAGGAAAAGAATACGTTGCATGGAGAGAAAATTATGTCACATTACATGACACCATCGGATCCTGTAAATTGACCGGCAGAAGTGTGTATTCCCCTGAGTTTATGAGCAGGTTCATCAACGCTCATTTCGACTTGAACCTCTCCGGTGAAGAGATGTACAAGACCGGAGAGAGGATCTACAATCTAGAAAGACTGTTCAACCTTGAACAGAAACCTGATCTAGATGAAGAACTTCACGTTCCGGAACAGTTCAAGACTCCAACTAAAGTCGAGGGGTTGAATGGAGAGAACTTAACCGAAGAGCAGGTCAGGAAGATGCTCGCAGATTATTACAAAGCTAGAGGCTGGGATGAGAAAGGAGTACCTACAGATAAGAAACTGAAAGAGTTGGGTTTGAAGTAAGTTTACCTGTCTTTCGCAGATGTTATATACCCTGTTTATTATGTGGTTTTAGAGGTTATAATAGAGAATTTAATGGTGAAATAATATGGTAGAAATGAAAGAAATTAAAGATGCGTTGGAAGAGATAGGTTTACCAAGTGAAGACCCCAAAGACCTCCCCAAGTCAGGACAGACTTTTGTTGATGGCGGCCATTACAGGATGGAGATATCAGGTGTCGAAAGACCCTCTACTTTAAGGGCTTTGATCGAAGAAAGGGAGAAGAGAGACATACCTGTACACAGGTTGATCAGTACCGTGATGGGGAGTACCCTATTGACAGATGACGAGTTGATGGATTTCGCTGAGATGGCCAAGGAATCAGAGATGGAAGTCATCATAACACCAGGACCTAGAGCTAGCTGGAATACAGGCAGACAGATCGCTACACCTGAAGGTGCCTTATCCGGTTTAAGGGTGAGAGGCATCGATAACATGATGGATGGATTCAAGGATATCAAAAGATGTATCGACTTTGGATTCCGTGGATTCTTGGTCACCGATGAAGGTATGCTTTGGGTCGCTGATCAGTTGAAGCAAAAAGGATTGATCCCAGATGATGTGACCTTCAAGGTATCTATCTATGCAGGGCATGCCAATCCAGCTGGTGGGAAGTTACTCGAGGATCTAGGAGCTGGAACATTCAATCCGACTGGGGATCTGAGCATACCTATGTTCGCATCGATCAGAAAAGCCATCGACATACCTATAGACATCCACATATATCTGGCAGATTCCATGGGTGGATTCAACAGATTCTATGAAGGACCTGATTTGGCTAGAGTCGCTTCACCATGTTACTTCAAGATTGAACCAGGTTCCGGTCTTGCAGCTGGTGCAGGGATGTATAAACCATGGACAGATCCAGATTTCCTTGCCAATTTCGCTAAAGAGAAAGTCAAGTATGCCGAGATAATACACGATATCATCCAGGACAAATATCCTGACCTGAAATTATCTGAACACGGATGCGAAGGTCTAGCTATTCCGAAACCATAGGTGTGGTTAGATGGGTAAAGGACTGGCTGGTGATTTCTCTTTACTCAGGGGAGAACCCCCTATAGAGTATCTCACCAAGGCCAACCAGATGGAAGCCGAAGGACGTGACATGGTACGTTTCGAGATCGGACAGCCCGATTTTGATACACCTGATAATGTGAAAGAAGCCGCTAAAAAAGCCTTGGATGAGGGTTTTACCCATTACGTACCTACCATGGGTATACCCGAACTCAGAGAGGCTATACAGGAAGATATCTATAAAACGCGTGGATTTAGACCAGATCTAGAGCAGATAATGGTTATACCAGGGGCTAAACCCGGCCTCTTCTTTGGTCTGTTGGCTACGGTTCAAAAAGGCGACGAAGTGATCTACCAGAACCCCTTCTACTTCCAGTACGATTCTTTGATCGGTTACATGGGTGCCAAAAAGACTCAGATACCTCTTTATGAAGAAGATGAATTCAGGATGACACCGGAGCACATCCAAGAACGGATCTCCGATGATACCAAGTTGATACTGCTCAATTCCCCCCAGAATCCTACCGGTGGAGTGTTGACCAAAAAGGATGTGTCGGCCATCGCCGAGATGGCTGAAGAGCACGACGCTTACATCTTATCTGATGAGATATACAGCAAGATGCTGTACGATGGGTTAGAACATCACTCGCCGGGATGTAAGGACGAGTGCAGGGAAAGGACCATATTGGTAGATGGTTTCTCCAAGGCCTATTCTATGACGGGTTGGAGACTCGGTTACGTTGTAGCACCCGAGGAACTCATCCATAAGATGGACCTGTTATTAGCTGATGCTGTTTCCTGTACCACATCTTTCGTTCAGAAAGGTGGTGTAGAGGCACTGAAGAACGGGCAGGATTTCGTGGAATATATCATGGATAAGTTCGCCAAGCGAAGAAAAGCAATAGTTGAAGGTCTCAACGAGGTACCAGGATTCAGCTGTATCTATCCAAAAGGAGCTTTCTACGTGTTTCCGAACATCAAAGAGACCGGCATGAAGAGCGAGGAATTAGCGAATTACATGATCGAAGAGGCAGGAGTCTGTTTACTTCCAGGAACCGCTTTTGGAAGCCAGGGAGAAGGATTTTTGAGACTTTCATACGCATCATCGCTAGAGGAGATACAGGAAGGCATCCGACGGATGAAAGAAGCCATGGAAAATCTATGATTTTCCACTATTCTCTCAGCGAAGCCTCGAGATGCCATGGAAAACCTGTA
>CAYNQI010000131.1:0-2721 GCA_964399335.1 uncultured Thermoplasmata archaeon
GATGCCTACTGTGATCGAAGATTAAATTTAAATACTTTCGAAATCAATTCCTTATGTGGTAAGATGTCCGTTAAGATAGTGAAGACAGAAGGGGTGGTCGGTGGAATCTACGGGAATTTTATAAAATTCCCTCGAAAACAGGAATCTTGATTCCTGTGTTAACCAAGGATCGAAGGTATAAGGGTTCAGGTTGCCGATATCGCTCGATATTATACTGAGTTGAATTGGAGTGTCGAGAAGATATCCCGTGAATTGGATCTGACGCCCGACCAGGTTTTGGAGGCTTTGAAATACTATTACGGACATTCCAGGACCATCAGGGAGATCATAAGGGCTAGAAAGGCGGAGACCGCTTGATGTCTGAAATCAAATTACTTTTAGACGAGAACATGCCTATTTGACTCAACAGTTAAACCTTAGAGAGATCGATGCAGTATCTGTTAAAGGACTGTCGATGAAAGGTGAAGGTGACGAGAGTGTGTTGGAAAGAGCCATCGAAGAAGGAAGAGCTCTGGTCACGTTCGATAGAGATTTTATATCTGGTTTGGATGAAAAATACGATCACAAGGGTATAATTTTGTTTACTCCAACTGTTGTAAATTCCACAATATCGACGGATGTGATTCGATTGATGGATTTAGTTCGTCATGATTTTTAAAGAGTTGTGGTTTGAATCTATGTTCATCAAAAAAGATATCGATCATGTCTTTATATCGTTCCTCTGAAAGAGAGATATATTTTTTAATAAATTCTTTTGATTTCTTCTTGATGTCTTTTGGTATCTTTCTACCTCTCACAAGCTTAGATATTTCCTCATCTATTGAAACATGATCCATCATTTTTTCGATATCTTGTTTGTATATTCTAGGCTCTGGACGCATAAAACTATCAATTAACAGGCTGGTTAAAAACAATTCTTGATCGAAATTGTGATTCGAAATGTTATAAACATCGAACAGATCTCTCGAACTCATCTGTGTTTCATCTTTATACCTATAGATCAGCGTACAAAATTTATTCCCAAATATTTCTTCAGATTTTGGTGTTTTCAATTCGATCTTTTGACTGGTTTCTGGATGCTTGAATTTTTTGATTTGATCACCTTTGAGGACGGGTATACGTCTCATGTACCCGACCTCGATCTTTATAGAATCTTTTTGACTAAATTTGGTCATGTAATGTACAGTAAATCTAGTAAGTGGATGCGTTGCTTGTATGTTTATACTATCGTGAGAATATTCTAGGTCCGATAAAATCCTTTTTAATACGTCATCTATCCTATCCCTTTCTTTCCACCATTCGCCAGTGTCTTGATCTCTATAATTGAAATCGATATCTAAACTCAATCTTGGTATCCCATCAAAATGTAAGAAATTCAGAGCCGTTCCGCCGTAGAGTGACAACCTATCCTTAGTGTAATCGATAGACGATATCCTTTGTAATATATCAGACATGCGGGATATCTTTTCGATCGTTTTATCATCAAAGTAGGCCTTGTCTAACATCATCACACACCTCTAAGGAGATCTGGAAATCCCTTGGGTACATACAGCATCCATTCCCGGTTCAACTCACTTTCAGATCTTTCTGAAAGGTATATAGTTGATGTCCCCATATTTTCTTTTAAATACGGTTTCAACTCAGATAAAATACCTTCATAATATGGGTTGTCTTCGAACATGCTGAGGATCAATCCGGTCTTCCGGTATAAAATATCTTTTTCCATGGACTTTAAAATCGTCTTCAATTCTTTTGTACGAACTCCTGGGAGCGATTCCAAGCTTTTTAGACATTCCTCCCAACCTCCTGAATACTGTGGTCGATCGATACAGTCTAGGAATGTTCTACTGGGTGAAGATACTACTATCTTTTGACCTTTATGGTCTATCTTTTGTAAACCGACTTTCTGGAAAGAATTGTAGACTGGTTCGTACAGGATATTTTTGAATTCGAAACTCCTGAATTTTCTGTTCGGTTCGACCACGATGTACACATCGTTGAAATACGAGTACGCAGAGCCGTGGATCTCAAGAGCTGTGTGGTAACCTAGGTAGTATCCTTGTTGGACCTTCGATGCGATAAGGTACTTATCCGGTGTGAAACTTTCATCGTTTATCTTTGTAGGTGGGACCGCGACGTACAAACATCTTTTCGGATGCAGTAATTTGCCTTCTTGTTTTAGTTTAGTGATATACTCGTTATAGATGTACTGGTATGAAACATCTTTGCGGTCTAATATTTTCTTTGTGATCCTTTCGATATCTTCTTTGTCCACTACTTGTTTTTTTAACAATTCATGGTAGAGAGTTTCTCTCTTGGTCATATTTATACTAATTATACATTATACCTGTATTTAACCCTTACTATGTAGAAAATCAATATTTAGTTTATTCAACGTTATGATGGTTTATAGCAGGTGTTTTGTGGGAGGTCTGCCAACTTACCCCGCCCGACGTTTCCTTTGCTGGCCTTCGCTCTCCCCGAAGGCCTGCTCGGGAACTTTAGACATCAAAGGTTGTTCAGGGTCTGTTGGTTGTTTTTGGAATACATGATTAGAAATCCTGATCGAGAAAATTACGATGAACTATGGCTTGCTGGCCTCAGATGTTTTTGCGATACCCCTTGATCCTCGAAGATAAAATTTAATCCGCCATGATCTCCCAATGTCCTCCCCTGGGAGGCCCGACTCTTTTTAGGATATCTTTTTCTTTGAGTTTTTTT
>CAYNQI010000132.1:0-2690 GCA_964399335.1 uncultured Thermoplasmata archaeon
AAAGCTTTTTAGAGAGATTACTATCTCGATAACGGTGTGCAGATGGACGAAGAAAAAGAGATGCTCGAATATTTGGGTTTAGATGAAGTAGAAGAACTTTTTAGAGATATTCCTTCAGAAGTTAGGTATGATATCGATATCGATGTAGGCAAAACAGAGATGGAAACCAAAAGATACGTCAAAGACATTTTGAGTAAGAATCGAACCCTAGATGATTTTTCAAATTTCTTAGGAGGAGGAATATACAGACATTACATCCCATCGGCTGTAAACGAGATAGTCGGTCGGTCAGAGTTCTACACATCTTATACCCCCTATCAAGCTGAGATCAGTCAGGGGATGCTTCAAGCCTTGTTTGAATATCAAAGTTTGATATGTGAGTTGACCGGTATGGATGCTGCCAACACCAGTATGTATGATTATCCTACTGCCTTCGCAGAAGCTGTTCTGATGGCTGGAAGAGTGGGAAGAGGAAAAGAGTTTCTCGTGCCAGAGAACATACACTGGGAAAAGTGGGAAGTACTTCATAACTACTTGAGAGGCACAGATATCAAAATCAAGAAAGTTGATTACGACGAGAACACTGGAAATATAGATAAGGACGATCTACAGGAAAAATTAACAGATGATAATTTAGGATTCTATGTAGAATCACCGAATGTATTCGGAGTCATAGAAGATGATACATCGGTATTTGAAGATCTAAAAACTGATAACAGATCTATAATGGTCGCTGGTACATCTCCATTATCTCTTACACTTTTAGAACCACCATCAACTTGGGGGGCTGATATAGTAGTTGGAGATAGTCAAAGTCTTGGTATACCACCTTCCTTCGGTGGACCTACCGTAGGTATATTTGCCTGTAAAAAAAGACATCTTAGAAGGATGCCCGGGAGGATGATCGGTGAGACCGAAGATTCCGACGGTAACACAGCATACTGCATGACCTTACAGACAAGAGAGCAGCATATAAGGCGGGAAAGAGCAACATCTAATATCTGCACCAACCAATCTTTGATGGCGCTTGCATCGGCCTGTTACATGTTTGTGAAAGGAGGAAGGGGGCTGGAGGAAGTCGCTAAAACAAATTATGAAAAAGCTCATAAACTCGCAGAGAAGATCGATGAGATAGAAGGTTTTTCAGCACCTTACTTCGATGGTTTATACTTCAATGAGTTCGCAGTTGAAACCCCGATAGATTCAGAAGATGTCATATCTAAAGGTATTGAAAACAACGTTCTTGCAGGTATAACACTTGATGATAAATTCGAGAAACTTGATTCGTCTCTCCTACTATCTGTTACTGAGATGAATGATGAAAGTGATATTGACATGTTAATAGAAACCCTTGAGGAGGTGGTTGAATGAGTTACGTTTACAGACAAGCTAAATATCCAAATCATCCCTTGATGGAAAAACATGCTGAAGAAAGAAAAATTGAGGATAATCCGTTCCCCGAGTCGGTAGCTAGAAAGGAAGCTCCGAAGATTCCAGATATACCTGAACATGAAGTTGTTAGACATTTTAACAGGCTCTCTCAGATGAACTTCGGGATCGATAATGGACTCTATCCATTGGGTTCTTGTACTATGAAATACAATCCAAAATACACCGAGGATTTAGCTGCTTCTGAAGAAGTGAACGACATACATCCATACATGCATGAAGATTTTGTCCAAGGAACTTTACAGGTCATGTATGAACTCCAAAAGATGCTTGCAGATATAGGGGGCATGCATTCTGTAACATTACAGCCTGCAGCAGGTGCCCATGGAGAACTCACTGGTTTGATGATCATAAATGAATATCATAAAAACAATGGTGAGAGTCATCGAAACGAAATAATATTACCTGATACAGCCCACGGAACCAATCCCGCAACAGTTTCGATGCTTGGATATAAACTGGTAGAGATCCCGTCAAAAGATGGCTGTGTGGATCTAGAAGCACTGGAAGAAGCAGCTAATGAAAATACAGCTGGTTTCATGCTGACTAACCCGAATACGCTCGGTCTATTCGAAGAGGACGTGCTAGAAATTGCTGAAATAATACATGATGTAGGTGGGTTGTTATACTACGATGGTGCAAACCTCAATGCGATCATGGGAAAAACAAAGCCTGGTAAGATGAACTTCGATATAATGCATTTCAATCTCCATAAAACGTTCAGTACGCCACACGGTGGTGGTGGGCCAGGAGCCGGTCCAGTCGGAGTTACAGAAGAACTAAGTTCTTATCTACCTGTACCTGTTGTCAAGAAGGAAGAAGGAAAATATTGTTTAGATTATGGTCTTGAAAATACTATTGGTCGAGTAAAAGGATTTTATGGGAATTGGAGCGTGTTACTCAAAGCATTTTCATATATTATCCGAGAAGGATGTGATGGACTAACTGATATATCTGAAAGAGCAGTCCTTAACAGTAATTATCTGAAAGCTAGATTGGAGGATACTTTGGATTTACCTTACAGATCTTTAAGAAAACACGAGTTTGTCATGTCTGGTAATCCTCTTAGAGAAAAGGGATTGAAGACTGTTGACCTCGCTAAAAGATTACTTGATTACGGGTTCCATGCACCTACAGTATATTTCCCACTTATAGTCGATGAAGCACTCATGATCGAACCTACGGAAACTGAACGTAAAGAAACACTAGATGATTTCGCAGAGATAATTGAAGAGATAATG
>CAYNQI010000133.1:0-2687 GCA_964399335.1 uncultured Thermoplasmata archaeon
CGATCCTCCTTTTTCATCTGCGCTCAAGGAAGGTGGTGATTTACTAATACTTATTTTCGCAAACTTTTAAGTATTCTATTCGCGATATATTTCAAAGGGTTATATCGATGGATGATAGGTTAAAAACTCGACGGAAGGACAACATACGGGAGGCATTGAAGGCTAGGGAATTCAGTGAGGAGGAAACGCTGAAGATGGGTTTTGACCTGATCAATTTCGCTGTAAAACTCAATAGGAGGACGAAGGTTGAAAAAGATTGAAGAGATATTGAAAACCGTTGTGGAATATTTTGACAGCAATGATATCGAATACGTCTTGGTAGGTGGAATAGCTGTCATCGTCTATGGAAATCCACGGACTACAGTCGACCTAGACCTCGTGGTGAAGATCGATAAGGCTGAGATGAGGGATTTTGCTGCTTATCTTCAAAGGGAAGGATTTTTTTCTGATGTTGATGATATGAAGCAGGCCTTTGAGGATCAGACACATTTTTCTGCAGAGGAAAGGGATTCTCTTTTCAGACTCTATATAAAAGGTGTTTATGATCAGAAGGATAAGGTGACTTTAAAGAACCGTAAAAAAATAGAATTCGAAGGTATCACCATGTATGTAGCATCCCCTGAAGATACTATCGCCAATAAGCTGTATTACGGCAGCGAGCAGGATATAGAAGACGCGGAGGGTATCTACGTTCGACAGGAGGATGAGTTGGACTACGGATACCTTGAAGAGAGATGTGAGGCGTTGGAAGTTATGGATGAGTTGAGGGATATGGAAAAAGAGATAGCGGAATTGATGTAAGGATAGTTGTGAAGAACTATCTAAAATAGACTGATCTGTTTTATACAAGAGTGGGGGTGATAACATGGTGGTTTCGGATTTTTGTAGGTGTGTTACGGAGTGTATTGCTTAATTGTACAATATGTGGTTGAGTTACAATTTACTGGAGTTTATCGACAACAAAAAGATGCTGATTAGCAGTATCGGTATGGTAAATCCAGGGGTAGCAGATTCATCTTCGGTATCGTCTGTGATTTCTTCCTTCTCATCGACTCCTCCGATAGCATATAATTTTTCACCCTTTGAACCTATATACACTGTTCCATCACTACCTATACCTGGGGATGTATTCACATCAGCACATGCGGATCCTTGCATCGAGATAAATTCGTAGCTTGTTGAAAGTAAGTTATCCTTTTTACTTACTCACGAGTAAGTTCTGATATACATTCCTGGTGAACATCATTATCACGATAATGACCTTTCATGTTGGTTGCTTTCATCCCATAGCACTTTCCATCTTCTTCAAGTCGATGCAGGTCAGGTCTTCTCGTGAAAGTTCTTTTTGGAAAGATTTAGCGAAGAGCACGAACTCTTCTTCTCTGTTCTTATTTCTCCATCTTACTTCTTTCTTCTTATCTTTCAGGTCGTGATAGATTGCCTTGGGGTTGACGTTCTCCGACCATTTACACTCGCCGAAGAGTATCTTGTTTTTATCTTCGTTCAGAGCAACTATGTCGATCTCCTGCTCCTTATACCACCATCTGCCGACTTTATCGTAGACAAAATTGTCCCACACGAAGTCTCTACAGATCTCTTCGAAAAGCGGTCCTATGTACTTTGGAAGTTGTTCTATCACCTTTTTAGAAAGCTCTTCAGATCTACCCCTCTCTAGCAACATCTCATTGGGCTTTATGAACTCGAACCAGAATTTGAAAAAATTATCGTTCAATTTGTATATGCCTTTTCGAGACTTTGATCGGTCTTCGGTGACCGGGACCTCTCTTTCCAACAGTTTTAGATCTCTAAGGATCGAAAGGTATCTACCGACCTTACTTCGTTGTATTCCTGTATGGTTCACGATATCGTTGACCTTGGTTTTTCCACCCGCGATTGCCGTGAGGATCGCAAGGTAAAGATGGGGTCTATTTAGTTCGCTTCGAAGAACGAATTCAACATCTTGTAGTAAGAAAGAGTCATACTGGAAGATGTTGTGGATCAGATTGTCTTCGAGTGGTTTGTTCAGATCGGCTTCGATGAAGTAAGGGGGCGTTCCTCCGAACACGGAATAGAATCTGATAGCTTTTTCCAGATCGATGTCGATCTCTTTGTAAAGGTCTGCGAAGGAGATCGGTTTGATGAGCAGTTGTGAAGTCCTCCTGCCGTAAAGCGGACTTTCGTGTCCCATGACATCTTCCATGGTACTCACGGATGAGCCACAGATTATCAGAAAGATACGTGTTCGATGTAAAGAACGGTCCCAGAAGTCCTGAAGTATCGATGGAAAGGTGCTGTTCTGTTCCACGATGTATGGGAACTCATCTATTGCTATAACGTACCTCTCGTTCTGTGTTTTTTTTGTTATGTATTCGAAAAAGCTGTCCCAATCGGGTAGGGTTGTATGGGATAAAGTGTCGTCTTCGAAGAGGTCGGCTAGGTCTTTTGAGAACCTCTCCAGGGTCATCTTCTCTGATTCCTCCCTAGCTAGGAGTCTAGCCCCCTTTTTATTTTGGATGAACTCGTCTATCAACCGACTCTTACCGATCCTCCTCCTCCCGTAGATTATGGAGAATTCCGCTCTGTTCGACTCGTAGCGAGTGTTCAGCGATCTTAATTCCTTTTCCCTGTCTAGGAATTGTTTAATCATAATTAAGTTAATCTAGATTATACTATTTAGGATTGTCGGT
>CAYNQI010000134.1:0-2676 GCA_964399335.1 uncultured Thermoplasmata archaeon
CACCTTTAGCACAGTTTGGACAGGTCAGTGCTCTGAGTATATTCTTTGCATTTTTAGCATCTGTGTTCGTATCACCGACGTTCCTACTGGCATGGTATAAGTACAAAAACAATTGATACAGTTAACCTTGCAAAAAGCCTATAGGATGGTATCAAGTTCTATATCCATGTCAAATGGTAGCGAGTTCAGGGAGTACAGCATCAAGGAAATGATCTCTGGTAGATCAGACTGGATAGGAACCGATTTACAGATAGAACTGGCCAAACCTACTCTCGAATGCATACAAAAGGAATATCCACACTTTATCTACTCATTAAATTCTCCCGGTTCATTCAAAACTCCTAAAAAACAGCATCCGATATTCTATGGATGTTTCGACTGGCACTCTGCGGTTCACAGCCACTGGAGTTTGGTTAGACAACTGCGATTATTCGATGATCCACCCCGAAAAGAAGGGATCATCGAACTTTTAGATAAGCAGTTCACAGTTAAAAAAGCAGAAAAAGAAAAGCTGTATTTCGAGGAAAACAGGGATTTCGAGAAACCGTACGGGTGGGCATGGTTCATGCGTTTGATGATCGAGTTGGAACTGTGGGATGATGAAAAGGCTAATAGATGGAAGAGAAATCTAGAACCTCTTGAAAACAAGCTCCTTGAACTCGCACATAGTAGATTTTTAGAACAGAAATATCCGTTGAGAGTCGGTACTCACGGGAATTCAGCCTTTGCTTTACAGGCTTTTTGGGATCATGCAGTGATCATGAACGAGAAAGAGCTAAAAAAAAGGGTCGAAGATAAGTCAAGAGAGTTTTTCATGAACGATACATCCGCACCGATAGATTACGAACCGGTAGGTTGGGATTTTCTTTCACCTACTCTTGTTGAAGCGGATCTGATGCGTAGAGTCCTGGATCAGGAAGAATTCTTAGATTGGCTGGACGGATTTATACCCAAAATAAATACTGAACATCAGTTAATTCAACCTCTCGAAGTTGAACTCGATGAGTTGATGAAGTTCCATCTAGTAGGACTTAACCTTTCAAAAGCATGGTGTTTATCAAGTATCGGGAGAACTCTACCTGACGAGCATAGATATAAAGAGATCTTTTTAAGTAGTGCTGAAGATCACGCTGTCCAAGGGCTTGAACAGACCTTTTCTAGAGATTACCGGGGCTCGCACTGGTTGACTTCTTTTGCCCTCTACCTCTTCACTCTAGAAGAAGACGGTATCGATCCTTGCTAGATCACTCTTTACCTTCTTCGTATCCAATATTGAAGGCTTTCAGGTTCTTCTCTTCAGTACCTTCTGGAACAAGCTCAGCGACTGCCTCTTCCATGGCCTCTTTACCGACGAATCCTGTTTTACCGGTGAAATAACCCAACATCACTATGTTGGCAACCATCTTCAACCCGAGATCCTCTTCAGCGATCTTAGTTGCGGGTAAACCTACGTGTTCACGTTCACTCTCCACCAGTCCGGTATCGATGATCAACATGCCATCTTCTTCAAGTTTGGGAAGATATGTATCCAAAGCTGATTGTGACATTGAAACTAGTACGTCTGGTTTCCTGACCTGTGGATAATGTATCCGACTATCGCCAACTATGATATCCGTACTGCATGCTCCACCCCTTGCTTCAGGTCCATAGCTCTTGGTCAATGTCACGTCTTTACCATCCAAAACCGCAGCTTTACCTAGGATGTGTCCCATCAATATGATACCCTGTCCACCAAATCCTGAGAAACGTATCTCTCTCTTCATCATTCTACCTCCAGTTTCTTCCTAGCTTCCTCAAAAACCTTTCCTCGCACGTCTTGGTATGTAGGAGCTTCTCTATCGACGAAATCACCTACTATTATCTTGGAGTTGGGGTCATCGGGATCCAAAGCTACATCTGCGAGGTCTGCATCGTGATCGACCTCACTGTTCTCTTTGAAATGCTTCATAGTTTTCTTCCCGGTTTTCAATCCGACTTTACGACCGTAACCGGTCGGACACGGAGATAGTACTTCGATGAAACAGAAGCCTTTCTTTTTCAGCGCCTTTTCCATGGATTTTATGAGTTGATCTACATGATAAGTAGTCCATCGGGCGACATAAACGGCCCCGGCTCCAGCTGCGACTGCAGGTAAGTTGAAAGGCTGTTCGAATCCACCCCAAGGAGTCGTGGAAGTTTCTGCTTCAGTTGGAGTCGTTGGACCGGCCTGACCACCTGTCATACCATAATTGAAGTTGTTAACACATATCACGTTGAAATCTACGTTACGTCTAGCGGCGTGGATGAAATGATTACCACCTATAGCGAAAAGATCACCGTCACCGCTGAACACAGTCGTTAAAAGGTCACGATTACCTACTTTCAAACCCGTGGCGAAGGGGATCGCTCTACCGTGGGTGACGTGGAATGAATCTACATCTACATATCCTGCAGCTCTTCCACTGCATCCGATACCAGAAATCACAGCGGTATCTTCCGGAGCTATATCTGTATCTTTTAAAGCTCTTAGATAAGAGTTCAATATCACTCCCAACCCACAGCCTGGACACCATATGTGCGGGATCCTATCTTTCCTCAGATATCCATCTAACGGGTGTTTACCGTAAGCAGCTCCTTTGGCTGGTTTTTGATCCATATAATCCGGTGAGAACAAATCTCTACTTTTTCTTATACTCA
>CAYNQI010000135.1:0-2673 GCA_964399335.1 uncultured Thermoplasmata archaeon
TGAAACGATCGCCGTAATCCACCACCGGCTCGTCGGATAAGTCGATAACGATGTCTGGAGTCACTTCATCGAGCGCTTGATCCAGCAGCGACAGCGGTAATCCCTTCTTTTCTTCCTCGATGTACAGTTTGTACTTACCTTTTCCACCGAGCTCTTCAACAGCGTTCTTCACCTTCTCCGTCCCGCCTAAGAAAAGGATACCTGCGATGTTGGCTCCGATCTTCTCGATCTCTTCGATGGTCCATTTCGTGACTGGTGGGTAATGCTGCCCATCCACGAGACAGAGAACATCCTTTTGATCCAGTAATCTCAGATAAGAACTATCCATGTGTAGTGATTCTTCTAAACCCTCATGATTCATGTTAAACACCTATGTTGAATACAGTTCGTATAACATGGTTAATTCGGTATATCTTATTTATGGAAAAGGAAGATAGTGTTGGAGTTAGTATTGGACGAAAGGGTTTGCACTCGCAGTGCATAAAAAAGACGTAATCTATGCACTGTTACTGCGTAAAAACAGCGAATATTGTGCACTCGCAGTGCGAACCTATATATTAATAAGAGGTTTTAAATCGTGTCGATACTTTTGAAATAGAGATTACAGCTTTAGAAGGGAGTGATCATTTGGTCGAAGAAAAAAGGATATCTGTGCTGAACGATGAAGATCCATCAGAAGGTGATTTTGTCACTTACTGGATGCAGTCATCACAGAGAGCAGTTTTCAATCCTGCTCTTGAGTATGCTGTAGAGAAGGGAAACGAACTTGGTTTGCCTGTTGTAGTTTATTTTGCTCTCACCGATGATTTTCCAGAAGGGAACGAACGTCACTACAAGTTCATGTTGGAGGGATTGAAAGAAGTTGAAAAGAGTTTGGAGGATAGAGGTATCCAGTTGGTCATCAAAAAGGAGATCCCTAAAGAGGGTGCTGTTGAGATTGCTGACGAATCTTCGTACCTGGTGACGGATAGAGCGTATCTTCGGTTCTTGAAAGATTGGAGGTCTTACGTTTCTGAAAGAGTAGATTGTCCCTTCGTTCAGATCGAGAGCGATGTCGTTGTGCCCGTGGAAACTACATCGGAAAAGGAAGAGTATGCCGCTAGGACCATACGCCCTAAGATCCAAGACCGAAGGGATCGCTTCTTGAAAGAGTTAAAGGAAACTGAACTCGAACATCCCTCTTTAGATTTTGACTTTAAAACCTTTGATATAAAAGATATCGCAGAGATCCTTAACAAATTAGATATGGAAGATGTAGAACCCGTTGACCAACATATAGGTGGGACGAGCAGAGCACTGAACAGATTAGACACATTCATAGATGAGAAACTTGACCACTATCCAGAACGATCCAACGACCCTACTAAAGACGGTCTTTCCGGATTAAGTCCCTACCTGCATTTCGGTCAGATATCTCCCGTACAGATAGCTCTGAAAGTAAGGTCCAGCGGAAGTCCTGGAACGGAAGATTTTCTTGAAGAGTTGGTCGTTCGTAGAGAACTGAGTATGAATTTTGTCAACTATAACGAAAACTACGATTCTTTGAGATGTCTTCCCGGATGGGCGTACGATACTTTGAAAGAACATGAAGACGATGAAAGAGAGTATTTGTATTCGAAAAAGGAATTCGAAGAAGCAAGAACCCACGACCCCTACTGGAATGCCGCCCAGAAAGAGATGCTGAAGACCGGTAAGATGCACGGGTACATGCGTATGTACTGGGGTAAGAAGATCATGGAATGGACTGACAGCCCTGAGGAAGCTTTCCAGATCGCTTTATCTTTGAACGATAGATACGAACTCGACGGAAGGGACCCCAACGGTTACACCGGAGTTGCCTGGTGTTTCGGAAAGCACGATAGAGCATGGAAGGAAAGGGAGATCTTCGGTAAAGTCAGGTACATGAATGCCAACGGGTTAAGAAGGAAGTTCGACGCAGATAGATATGTGGAACAAATCGAATCCCTATAAAACTGCTCAGAACTCCACCGGACAAGTCGTCGATGACCAGCCGGATAATCCACCAAGCACCACGGTCACATCGGTCCATCCTTCTCTCTTCAGAAGACTCGCAGCCGACATGGATCTGAGCCCTGAACCGCAGAAGATGTGGATGTCCTGGTCTTTAGGTATCTTATCTAGATCCTCGGGTATCTGGGTGATGTGGATATGATGCGCATCCTGGATCTCACCTTCATTTTTCAGTTCTTCTTTACTGCGCACATCTAAGATCCACTTTTCCTCGCCAGAATCTAACTCTTTACAGAGATCATTGACGTTAACAGTACTTATAGAATCACTTTCCTTACCGGCCATATGCCACGACAGCATACCACCTGACAAGCATCCTTCTACGTTGTCGTAACCCATCCTTCTGAGGAAAGTTAGAGCTTTCGAGGGATCATCGGATTCATCCACTAACAGTATAGGTTTGTCGAAAGGTAAAAACCACCCTGCAAAACTCGGGATTCCATCGAACCATATCGAGATTGCACCGGGAATATGGGCAGCCCCGAACGCCAGTTCTTGACGTGTATCCAAAACAACTGCATCTTTGGCTTTCTCTTCGAACTCGTTAGGTGATAAAAACTCAACGGATCTAGCTTCCGATAATAATTGATTCTTTTTCAGATTCATCTCTTCCATCTTTCTGAAGTATGGAGAGTATTCCAA
>CAYNQI010000136.1:0-2671 GCA_964399335.1 uncultured Thermoplasmata archaeon
ACTATGATAATAGCGTTTTTAGTTTTATTGTTTTCGGAAAGAAGACTTTTTGTTGGAGAACTGATTTCTGTTTTTCAGAAGAAAGCTAACTTATCTCAACTCTTCGGGTATCACGTTCACTCCACTGTGATATTCGTACCAGATGATCGATCTATAGATGCGGTAATCACGCATATTATAAGATCACCCCGTACTGTTTTGCCAACGATTCAAATTCCCCCCACTCGGGTAGGCTTTCAGGACTAGTTTCACCTTTTGTTTCAATGAACGTGACCAGAGCATCCACCAGGTCCTCGATATCGTAGTATGTAGAAACATCCTTCAGACGTTCGGAAGAGATGTTTTCAGATATCATCAATAGAGCGCAGAAACTAAGGTTTCGCGTATCTGCTTCGATAATTAAAGTGTGTGATATCAGATCGACTGGGGTCAATGTGTCTCTGAGTTCAGAGTAAAAATAAGTGGGTTTAGCTGTAAAAAAGTCGAGGCCGTATACTGAAAAACGCGGGATTCCAGTCAGATACCAGTTGGAATCCTCAGTGATATTTTCGCTGTTTTTTTCTGCTGGTATGACCAAAGATTCGTGCGGTGAACTCCAGACAACATTTGAACCGGGGAGATCGGTTTCAGCTCGATGCTGATGCTCATACCTGATAGCGGTTTGAGCGAACCGAACGAGTCCGTTCAGTCGGTCTGTGATCACGTATCTGTTGTTCTCCTTTTTGATGAACCCTCTAGACTGTAGCTTTTCTAATAATTGATAGATACGTCGTCGTTTCAGTTCGAGTTTCGATCTCATCTCGCTGACGGAGGTGGGTCTATCTAGGAACCAGCATACCTGTAACATAGAAGGAGAGATAAAAGTGGGAAGATCGATATGGGAGTGACGTGAAATGAGGTCTTTATAGGTTTCGAATAAAATGGTGGGGAGTGCGTGCACTTTTTTTGAACGCCCTTCACGAGATACTGCAACGAGTTCAAGTTCTTGGAGATGGGATATCCGTTCTGAAACATAACTGACACTGTATCCCGTGATCTCACTTAACTCCGATATGGATGTAGGGGTGTCGAGTGCGGAAAGGATACGCAGATCGGATCCTATCAACATGATTATGTGCAATAATAACGAACTCATATATAAAAGATTTCGTTTAAAGTGCATTTTTGTTACTATCGCTCCATCCTCTCGAATTTCCTTGGTATGTCTTAAACATGTAAAATTTATTAAAATTCTATATCTTATTTGCTATGAAATAAAACATCAAAATAAAATTTTTAGTCCTATTGTATGATATACGAGTCATCAACCATTATTGTGTAGAATTTTATTGAAAAAGATGGTTTTGTGATATATAGCCTATGACCTGACCTTTTGAACTTTAGAAGGTCGTTGACTAGTTGTGAACCCCGTAACTTAGTTCAAAACACTGAGGGATCAAAAGATTCCTCATGTCTTAGGAAAGTTTACTTTCCTAAAAGAAGTTACGAATTCCACTATATAACTAATTTTTCGGTCCGAGAGGAAAAAGTTGAATGAAGAGGAGGTTAGAGTATAATATGCAAATCGCTTTATGATATCTGTCCACGATGTTTGCAAAAAACGGGGATGATCCGGCGAAGATTGCAAAAAATACGGGTCGTTATGCGGTTGCGGAGAATTTAGGATCAGATATTATGGCTTTTAGATGAGGTTGATATCCGACGGCGATTGCGAAAATTAGTGGGATTCTGGTGCTGTTTAGGAGTGAAAGTTCTAAAATACAACCGGTTCCCCGCCCTCTCCTGCGCTGGCCTTCCCTTCCCCAAAGACCTGCTCGCGCTCTAGGGGAGATAAGTGATGAAATTCAATATATATCGAGTTCTTCTAGGATTTTTCGAACCTTTTGAAAGCATCTTGTGAAATTTGGCACTGATTTTAACTGATGACCCAATGATTTTGACCAGGCACTCCGGAGCTTTTTCTTATTCTGGATATATTCATTTACCGTCGGTTCAATACCTCTTATCCTGCATTTTTTATGAAATACTTTTTCAAGATCAGCTTTTTCGACTCTCGGCCAAAGGTTGTACACGTCGTAAAGATCTCTAGGCCATCCTCTATCACACAATGCCCGGAGCTTTTCCGAAGTTATCTCTTTCAATGAATATGTCATAAGATCGACTTTACATTGATCTAGATAGGGATCAATCAAAGGACGTTCTTCTACAGGAGTGACTATCGTCTCCTTTTCGGGTGCGGTAAGATCTAGATTCAACCTGATATGCATGTTTTCAGATAGTATGGAAGTATACCGGAGTTTCAACTTCCAGCCGGTTTCAACATCTTTGAATCTAGTCTCATCCTCAAAAAACACCTCGTCATCGTTCCTCATGTTGACTTTTATATCTTTCACTAATGTAGCGATCTCTTCTCGGTCTAAATTCTCTGATAAAGTGAAGTCAAGATCGTCTGAGAAGCGGTAATCTCGGATGAAAGCTTTGCGTATAGCTGTACCACCTTTGAATAATAGAGAATCTGATTTCGAATATAATGATCTCAAGAAGCAGTTCTGTACGTAGTCTCTCTCGACAGTAGTCGGAGGTACTTCTTTCTCTCTAGCGATCTTCTTTATCTTGGCAGGTCCTATCATCTTAATTCCTCTAGTTCTTTCTCTTTTAGATTTATCGTCAA
>CAYNQI010000137.1:0-2670 GCA_964399335.1 uncultured Thermoplasmata archaeon
ATGCAATTAACCAAAAACATGTCCGCATATGAAGATCTATTAGAGATATCCAAGGAGATAAATAACGTTCTCAATGCAGTATATCTATTGGCTTGGGATGAAAGAACATACATGCCAAAAGGGGCAGTTGAAGGAAGGTCTGAAACGAAATCTGATCTGTACCGAATTTATCACAGATTACTCACTTCAGATCGCTTAAAGAAAGTACTTGACGAACTCAATAAAGAATCTGTAAAAGCTGACCTAAACGACACCCAAAAGGCTGCCGTCCGGGAAATGACCAGAGATTTTGAGAGGAGATATAATATCCCAGATGAACTAGTCAAGGAAATGGCAAAAGTTTCGTCAAAGGCTCAAGCAGCATGGGAAAAGGCAAGAGCAAAATCCGATTTTTATCACTTTTTACCTTATCTAGAAAAACAGGTAGAACTTAAAAAAGAAGCTGCGGAATACATAGGTTATGAAAATGAACCCTATGATGCACTTGTAGATGCCTACGAACCCGGTTTTACTGCAAAAAAGATAAAGAATATATTCGATCCGATGAAAAAGAAACTCGCTTCGATAGTCGAAGATATTCAGGGAAAGGATCTAGTTCCTGGTGAAGGTGTTTTTAAGGATAAAAAGTTTGATATAGGAAAACAAAAAGAGTTATGTAAAGGCCTTGCAGAAACTATCGGTTATGATTTTGAACATGGGAGACTAGATGAAGCTGTACATCCTTTTACAATCGGTATGGATGACGACGTGAGGATCACAAATAGGTACACCGATGAGAATATATCATCTCTGTTCAGCCTATTACACGAATCAGGACATGGCATTTATGAACAGGGAATACCTGAAGAGCTCTATGGCCATCCACTTGGTCAGAGGATTTCCATGGGATATCATGAATCGCAATCTAGGATGTGGGAAAATTTCGTAGGAAGAAGTAGAGAGTTCATGGCCTTTTTGTATCCTAAACTTAAAGAAAATTTTTCTGTATTGGGTAAAGAAAGTGAAGAAGATATATACAATGCGATCAATAGGGTTGAACCTACATTCATCAGAGTCGAAGCTGATGAAGTAACTTACAATTTACACATAGCACTCAGATTCGATATAGAATTGGCGATATTTAGAGGAGAATTGGAAGCTAAAGAAACTAAAGAGGTATGGGAAGAAAAGATGGATAACTACATGGGAATAGTCCCAGAGGATCCCTCTAAAGGTGTACTCCAAGATGTTCACTGGTCATCCGGTGATTTTGGGTATTTCCCCAGTTATGCATTAGGCAACTTATATGCAGCACAGATCTACAAGAAAGCTGTTAATGATATCGATAACCTTCAAGAAAAGATATCTAAAGGTAAATTTGGAGATTTAAAAAGTTGGTTAAACGAAAACATTCACAGACACGGTAGGAAATACAGGGCTGCTGAGATGACTAAAAGATTGACTGGAGAAAGCTTGAGTGAAGACTTCTATATCGATTATCTTAAAGGGAAATACGAACCAATCTATGGAATCTGACTCATAAGATAAATCCAAATATTAATCTTTACTTGCTATCAAGCTAGCCTTCCTGAGATGAGGTGTCAGTTTGATGAAACTTGGACAAACGTATGAACAGAGTCCGCAATCTATACAATCTTCAGCGTGATATTTCTTGATCATTTTACTGTCATCTCTTTTTTCAGCTTCCATTATGAGCACTGGATATATGTCCACAGGACACACAGTGTTACAGTATCCACATCTGATACACGGCTTCTGTTTTTCATAGGGACTGGACTCAGAATGAGTAAAAGCAGTGATACCTGAAGTAGCTTTCATAACCGGGTATGATGCATCCGGTATGGTGGGCCCCATCATTATCGATCCAATAGCGATCCTATCAAATTTCTCAGGAGTGGTTCCACTGTATTTTAGAACATGCTCAACTGGGGTTCCCATCCTGACCCAGAAATTTCTACCACCAGTTTCTTTTGAATATAGGGTTAATCCTCTAGAAACTAGTGATTCTCCATCAAAAACAGCTTTAGATACTGCGTATGCTGTAGCTACGTTATGAACAACTGCTCCTACATCTGGAGGGAAACCTTTTGAAGGAACTTCTCTGTCTAAGACTTCTTTGACTAAGAGTCTTTCACTACCTACGGAATAATTAGGTCTTATCCTACTGATTTTGATACCATTCTTTTTCAACAGCTTTTCAAAACCTGGAACTTCTCCTTCTTTAGTCCTGGTGGCAAACAATATTTTATCGACTTTCAGCATCTTTCCCATCAATTTTATACCACTTATCATTTCCTCGCCCTTCTCCATCATCAACCTGACATCGCAGGCTAAGTTCGGGTCACTTTCTTTTGCATTTATAATCAGATGAGATATCTTCTTTTCTTCGGAAAGTTTTAGATGTGTTGGGAAAGACGCTCCACCTAATCCAACTATTCCGGCCTCTCTGACCCTTTCTATAAGTTTCTCCCTAGATGTTCCTTTAAAATCCATAGGTTCGTAAAACGGGTTTTTTTCTTCATTTTCAGTACGTATAATTACTGCATTCTCTTTTTTCTGTGAGATAGGGTGTTTTAATTTCCTAATATCTTTTACAGTTCCATTTACCGGACTATGAACTGGGACTACCATAGGTCCTCCGTTTTCAAGGTCTCCAATTTTTTGCCCGTA
>CAYNQI010000138.1:0-2669 GCA_964399335.1 uncultured Thermoplasmata archaeon
GAAGCAGTTTCACACGGTAAAAAGGCTGCTAAAGAGATCGATGCTCGATTGATGGATCATGATAGATTGGAGGAACTACAAAGTATCAATAAATACGAATTTTCTATGACTCCTCCAGATAATGAACACTATATACCACGGTCGGAACTACAGTCGATACCTGTTGAAGAAAGAAGCTGTAATTTCAATGAGGTGATAATGTGTATGGACAGAGAATGTGCTGTAAAAGAGGCGAAACGTTGTCTTAGATGTGATATCTCAGAGGAGGATGAATTATGAAGATAATAATTGATGGCGAGGAGTATTCATGTGAACCTGGGGAAAAGGTCTATGATATAGCTCAGAGAAACGACATATACATACCTACTTTATGTTTAAATGAACTAAATACTGAAGAAAGACCTGCTGGATGCAGGATGTGTCTAGTCGAAATTGTTGATGAGAACAACGATGAACCAAATCTAGAATCTAGTTGCTCTTTACCTGCATCAGATGGTATGGAAATATCTACCAAGAATAAAGTCGTTTACGATGAAAGAAGGGAGGTACTTGAACTACTCCTTTCCGAGCATCTACAGGACTGTAGAAACTGTGGTATCAGCGGCGATTGTCATTTTGCAGATCTGAGTTTCGAATACGATATAGATGGTGTTTCAGTTTGCTCAGAATGTCCTAACCGTAAAGATGGTTGTTTCCTCTCTAGAGAAATTCTTTGTTTGGGGCCAGTGACCCATGCAGGGTGTAACGCATTCTGTACACGAAATGGAGATCCTTGTGAGAGTTGTTTTAGTGTATTGAGTAATAGGGATGTTCTAGTATTTGGTCTAGAGGCTTTTGAAGAGAACGGCTTCACTAGAGAAGAAGTGCTTGAAGGTACCAAAGTATTCTCTTACGAAGATGTCCAAATTCTTAAAGAACTCATGGATGAATATGATCTTTTGAATAAGGAGGTATCAGAATGAAAGATATAGATTTAGAAGTTAAACATGTTACGAGAGTTGAAGGACATGGTAATATCATAGTAAATGGCAAAGAAGGAGAATTAGAACGTGTTTTGTGGGAGGTTTCGGAGGCTCCTAGATTTTTTGAAGCCTTCGTTAAAGATAAGCCTTATACACAATTAGCTCAGGTAACTGCCCGGATATGTGGTATATGTTCAATCGGGCATGCGTTAACATCTCTAAAAGCAACCGAGGCAGCTATGGATATAGAAGTATCGGAGCGGGACACACTGTTGAGAAAACTAGCCCTTCACGGAGAGAACATGCAGAGCCATGTACTTCATGTAGGTTATCTTGCTCTTCCGGACCTTGTAGGTGAAGGTTCGGTTATACCATTAACCTCATCTCATCCTGAAGAAGTGAAGAAGGTTATATCGGTACACAAACTAGCCAATGAGTTATCTAGGCTCACTTGTGGGAGAACGACCCATCCTAGACGATTGATACCTGGTGGGTTCTCAAAACTACCTTCTCCTTTAGAGCTAGAGAATATGAAAACAAAGCTTAAGGAATCGGTTCCAGTTTTACAAGACATCGCATCTTTTGTAAAAGATCTTTCTTCTGCGCTCCCTGATTTCGAAAGAGAAACTGAATTCATCTCTTTGACACACGAAGATGAATATGCATTCTATGACGGTAAGATAGCTTCATCCGATGGTGATATAACTCCCGTTGATGATTATTTATCAGTAACTAACGAATATGTTGTCCCACAGTCCACAGCCAAATATACCAAGAACAACCGTAAATCCTACATGGTCGGAGCCCTAGCGAGGTTGAATAACAATTATGACCATTTGACTCCTCTTGCCAAAGAAGTAGCGGAAGATTTCGGTCTATCTCCCGTGTGCCATAATCCTTACATGAATACTGTAGCCCAACTCGTTGAAGTAGTACACAGCGTAGAAGACTCTTTGAATATAATCGATGATGTACTCGATAAGGGCATAGAAGAGCAAGGATTGAATTATCAACCAGATATTGAACCTAAGGCTGGTACTGGTGTCGGTGCAGTAGAAGTGCCAAGGGGAATATTGTTCCACGAATATACCTACGATGATGAAGGACGTTGTACCGAAGCCAACTGTATAATTCCGACCAATCAAAATCACGGTAACATACAGCATGACATGGAGAAATTGGTACCAGAGATGATCGGTGAGAAATCAGAAGATGAGATAGAATTGACGCTAGAGATGCTTGTAAGAGCATACGATCCCTGTATCTCCTGTTCTACTCATTATGTCGATGTAGAATTCAGATGAATAAGATCTGTGTGATCGGTAAGGCAATCTATATCGTGTTGATGACGGGATAGGACTTTAAACTGGTTCAGGAAATTCAACAAAAACCCTTTCCTCCAAACGTTCTTTTTTTTTGATATAGGTTTAAAAGAGATGGATCTTCTGCATATCTTGAACGATCTTGATTCGGTGTTGATAATCGATGTTGTAAATCTTGATGGAGATATTGGTGAATTCAGATTTTTTTGGGATCGATGATGTTGATTCGATAAGAGAGGTAACGGGTTTTCACGGTTCTAATTTATTCAAGATCATCGAATTGGCTAATAAAATAGATGAATACCGCGTGACTTACTCCTATTAGACTTAAAATAATATATAATACCTATTCAACTATAACTTTGATGAACGAAGAAGTTTACAG
>CAYNQI010000139.1:0-2662 GCA_964399335.1 uncultured Thermoplasmata archaeon
AGTTTTCCTCAGATTGCAGTGGTATGATATGTGCACCGATCTTTGTTTTCAGTCCGATTTCTTTTGCTCTTGTTATCAATCTTTCATAGAATTCTATCGTGAACTCGATGGATTCTTTTGAAAAATCATCGGTTCGTACAAATCTATCTTTTACATCTTCTGGAACGTTGACCTGAGGTATGGACTCTATGAGAGTAGACATCATCGAAGGTGAGCTTAGAGGTGTAGTTGAAACTAGAACACTCGGAGGATCATCAACCTTTTCTTCGATATCATCTAGGCTCTGGATAATCTCTTCTACATCATAGGATATCTGAGTCTGGAAGAAATCCGCTCCAGCTTTTATTTTTTTAACTGCATATCTAGCTTCATTTTTTCTAGCTGGGATCAGTACTCCTCCTACGTTGAAATCCGTAGGATCCTCTAACTCTTCTAACTCGTTCATGTATCTGTTCCTTGTCCTGTAAGGTTTGGAAGAAAGTTCCGGCATGAGTTTACCCTTGTTCAGGTAATTTTTGATCCCTGTTATCAGTTCTAGAGAATTGATATGACCTACACGTTCTTCGGCAGGGTAATCTCCCATGGATACGTCTCCGCTCATGGCCAATATATTTTTTATTTCCAAACAATGGGCGCCCAGTAACCACTTTTGTAGACCGCTCAAATTGGAATCTCTACATGTCAGATGGACTATAGTTTCTACATCGATTTGTTTTTTCAACATATATGCATAGGGAGCTGGATCGATCCTAACTAACCCCACTGGATTGTTACAGATATTTACAGCGGTTAGGTGGTCTAAAAAATCATAGTTTTTAACTTCCTCGATGTAATTCGAAACATCCCCACCCCTTGGTGAAGGGATCTCATATGTTATCGGAAATCCATCTTTATCGATGATTTCACTTATCTCACTCATCATCACATGATACTATCTTATTTATTTATGGCTTTTGTTTATATATTCGAGTGCACCGACAAATTATATATATGATATATATGCTCAATTTTATCGATGGAGGATAGCACGAAGGAAGTCGACGATGAAGGCATTCTCTTATGCGAGCACACCTCTAGAGAGAAAGATTGGCTGGAGCTTTTACAAGGTAAGAACGAACTGACTCTTGCTCCTCATCCATTCTGTCACGATTGTGGACTGGTCAGAAACATCGGACCTGACAGACCTCGAAAGATCGGTTTCTTCGTGGACGTTTTGAGCGAACTTCAGCGTTACCTTAAGGAGGAAAGTCAGAAAGGTGGGAAACCTAAGTTGATAGAGGCTCAGAAAAGATTGATAGTCAAAGATATGCAGGATGAGGAACTATTCCAGGACCTTTATGGGACATTGGCATCAGCTCAAAAAGAAAAGTTTATAGAGATCGTCCAGAAGTACAGACCGGACTTGAAAAGTTACGAGATCGAATATTATCTGGATTGAGATCTTTTGAATATTTTATAGGTGAATAGATATATGGAAAAAATATCTTTCATAATACCTACACTCGATGAAGTCGAGGGGATAGTTCAAGTCCTTGAAAATATACCAAAGAAGGACTTGGAAAGTCAGGGTTATGAAGTAGAAGTCCTGGTCGTTGACGGTGGTTCTTCTGACGGAACCAGAAAAGTAGCGAAGGATCATGGTGTAAAAGTATATTTTGAAGAAGGTGGAAAGGCATCAGCTGTCCGCAGAGGCTTCGAGGAATGTGTAGGTGATCACGTATTTTTGATAGATGGTGACGGGTCTTATCCTTGTGATAAGGTCATGGACATGTTGGAAAAGTTAGAGAACGGGAGTTCTATGGTACTTGGGAATAGATTCTCCGGAGATGTTGAAGATGGTGCCATGTCTAAAACAAATAGATTTGGGAACAAAGTACTGACATCCGTGGCTAATGGTCTTTATGGGACAGATGTTTCTGATCTATGCACTGGTTTACGGGGTATCAATGTCGATAATTTAGAAGGGGAGATACCTGGGAAAGGATTTGAGGTCGAGGCCGGTCTTCACATCTTGATGTGCGATAAAAACATCTGTGAAGTACCTATTTCATACAATAAAAGGATGGGTGAATCAAAACTGAAGATTTGGGATGGATTTAGTATAGCTAAAAGATTGTTAGTAGAAAAGATAAAAAGATTTTAGAAGGGTTTTTTTGTGGCCGCATCATGTGAATAACGGTGTACTGAACCACATATAGTGGTTTATCAATATCACTATGCCTAAGATAAATAATCCCGCTACTATAAGCATGGCTGTCTTTTCTTTGTCGGACAATTCAGTCTTACCAAACCCGGCATATAACGAAGTAGCTCCACCTATCAAAAGACCGATAAATCCGAGTATCCCTGCAAACTTATGAGCTCTCAATAATCCCCTATCGAAGTCTTCCTGGTCGTCTCTCCATTCCTCCATAGCATCTTCTCTTGCTTCTTGGTAATCCTCGTTACTATCGTAGTCATCTCTATCTATATCTTCTGTAGGATCTTCGAATAACTCATAACTTGGCACTCCTGCAAAAGCAGTCCATATGCCTGCAACGGCTATCAGCAGCATACTAACCATGAGTAGAACCATTATCGGAGTTTTGCCCAGACCTTTCTTTGGCTCCTCACCTGGATGATAACCTTTGGCTCCAGGTCCATGGTCCCACCCCTTCTGTGG
>CAYNQI010000140.1:0-2645 GCA_964399335.1 uncultured Thermoplasmata archaeon
AGTTCGAATACCTTAGGACAAGTTGATACACACATCCCGCAACCGATACATGTTTCCTGATCTATCTTTACTTCATACATTATCTCACCTTTAAATCAATGCTTCCAATCTAAATATTCGGTATCTCTCAATTCGCTTATCAAATTGACAGCCGCCTCAGCTCCTTCACCGACTGCTGCACTTATCTGTCTAGCTCCACCTGTGCAGTCACCGGCGGCATAAACCCTTGGAACTTTGGTAAATTGATCTTGATCTACGACCAATCTATCATCTTCTATCTGGATGCCCAAAGTTCTGGCGAAATCTAAGGTACCACTGGTTCCTTCAGCTATCATCAATCCATCCATCTCCTCAGCATCATCTTCGAAAACTAATCCTTCGAACCGATCCTCTCCTTTCACTCTTTTGATCTTATCGGTATTGATGGGGATCTCCTTCTCTTGGATCTTACTGCGTAAACTATCACTCACATCTAGTTCTCTATCGTTGGTGAATATTTCGATATCCTGTGTGTACTCATAGAGTTCTAAGGCTTCTTTAGCCACAAGGTCTTCTGACCCTAGTAGGCCGACTCGTTTTCCTCGGAAAAGTGGTGCGTCACAGGTAACACAGTAACTAACACCCTTACCTTCGAATTCTTCCAATCCTGAAAGGTCCGGTTTTTTATGTTGTATGCCAGGCGCTAAAATCAATGACTTGGTCTGATATGATCTATCAGCAGTTTTAATGAGATAATTTTCTCCCTGGATCTTGATGATAAGTGCTCTATCATTTTTGATATCTGTCCCAAATCTTTCAGCCTGTTTTCTACCCCTGTCCAAAAGTTCTTTGCCCGATACTCCCTCAGGGAATCCGAAGTAATTATCGATACTTTTAACCTTCTCTATCAATTTGTCAGGCTCATCCAGTATCAATGTATCAAAATCAGCCCTAGAGGTGTATATCGCTGCAGATAGGCCAGCTGGTCCGCCACCTATTACCACTACATCGTATTTTTCTTCCATCTTTTTACCTCCTATATTTACATGGGTTCGAATTCACAATATCCTATCGTATCAGATTCGTTTTTTATTTCATCCCAATCTTCTAAGATATCTAAAGCAGTCGGATACAGCATATCACTTTCGAAGAATGTGTGCATGCGTAGGTCCGTTATGATATCATAAATGATCTCTTTAACATCCTCTGTATCAACCGTTCCTTCCGATAAAGCTTCTTGTAGTTCATCTCTCATCTCTAAGATCTCTCCATGCTCCTCTTCCAGTAATATGGTTCTTCCCACCTTATTCAGGTTGTTCAAACGGGGGAATATCACATCTTCTTCCCTATCAAAGTGTTTCTGCAACTCATTTATAGTTTCTATAAAATATTTAACAGTATTTTCCATATCAGTTTCAATGTCTTCATTTTTCATATGTGTCTCGATGGTCAAAAGTAAACTCTTGACCCTCTCGTGTTCTTCCACTAACTTTCTGATAGGATGATCAGGTTCTATATTTTTCAAAACGTCTCTCGAAAATCCTCCCACTAGCTGTAGATATATCTGACTGATCTCTGCTAATTCCTTTCCACTGAAACCCTCTTCTATGAGTGCTACCTCTGCCATATAGAGATCAAGTGGAGTGGCTTCTTTGAGCTTCTTTATTGTCTCTTTACTCGATATTTTTCTATCATTGTAATCCTTCAATACCTCACTAACATATTTTGTATCCATTTTAACACCCTTTATTCTTCATTTCCGGGAGTGAAACAGCAGTACCCGATACTGTCACATTCTTTCTTGATCACATCCCAATCTTCTAATTCATTAAGTGCGGAGGGGTATAATATATTATTCTCTTTAAAGATATGGTCTCTTAGATGGAAAACTATGTAGTCTATAGTTTTCTTTATCTCCTTAGTATTCTCTTCTGGTGATTTTACTAACTTATCCAATTCTTTTTTCTTTGGCCACAAGTCCTCATGATCCATCTCCATGATCCTTGGCGGTCCGGTTATACCTTTTTCTCTCAGGCGTGGGAACAGTGTATCTTCTTCTCTTTTGTGATGCTTCTCGGCTTCTATAAGATGATGTGCCGCCTCTTTCAAACGCTCTTTATCATCTTCAGAGAGGCCCTCTTCTATCCGTTCAGATAATTCTTCCAATACCTCCAAAGACTTCAATATCTCATCATGCTCCAGCATCAAAGTCTTTATGGGATGATCGTCATCTAGATCTCTCTTTAACTCATCTACTTCATCCTCCACTGCTTTCAGATGTACTTTACAGAATTTTTGAAGATCTGATTCTGATATGCCTTTATCTAATAGATTCTGTTCCGCCCTGGATATCTCGGTGGGTGTGGCCTCTTTTATGTGTTCAAGGGCTTTCTGTTCACTTATTTTCCCATCAGCTAAATCCATCAATACTTCAGTCAACTTCTCTACACTCATATTTCCACCTTTTAAACACTATAATCACAATAATGTGCGTAAAGTATATAAAGCTTGTGTTCTATAAGGTCGATGATGACAAAAAACATAAGCTACTCCATCGGAAAAACGAGGAGAACGATCCTGATGAACTTACTTGATAAAGACCTCACGGCTTTGGATCTAGTAAAAATACTGGATATAAACGAAAGTGCAGTAAGGAGACATCTAGA
>CAYNQI010000141.1:0-2628 GCA_964399335.1 uncultured Thermoplasmata archaeon
CGAAAACTTAAATAAACATCAAATAGATATCAATAATAGGTAAAACCCATGGACACCGTAAAGACAAAGATCGAACTACCCAGGTCTATCTTGAACATCTGCAAAACAGATGAAAAAGGGCTATCCAAAACAGTAACTAGAAGTTTCATCATAGAACTATACCGAGAAGGTGTGATCTCGTTGGGAAAGGCGGCGGAGATCCTCGGGTTGAAAAAGATAGAGATGATGGCTCTTCTCAAGGAAAGGAACATACCTCTTAACTATGATTCTGATGAACTCGAAAAGGACAGAGAGACTTGGAAGAGGCTTGAGTGATGATCATTGTCAGTGATTCAGGCCCATTGATACATCTATCCCGCATAAACCAGATAGAAATTTTGAAGGTATTTTTTAACGAGATCTACATCCCCGAGGCAGTGTATCAAGAATTGACTTCGAGCGAAGAAGACCTACCAGGAAGTAGCGAGATAAAAACTTCTAGCTGGATAAAAAAGAAAGAAGTAAAAAAAGATACAGCAAAAGAGTTCCTGATGGAGTACCTAGATGAGGGTGAGAGCGAAGCGATACTGTTGGCAAAAGATCTAGATGCGGACCTTTTACTCATCGACGACCTTTCGGGGAGAAGAACAGCACGTACACATGGAATCAAGGTCATGGGAACATTAGGACTCTTAGACCGAGCTTCAGACGAGAACAAGATACAAAACCTAGAAAAAATAATGATCGAATTGAGGGAAAAAGGATTTTGGATGGATGATGAACTATTTGAGAAGTTGATACACGGATAAATAATTTATTTTATATAATTAAACCTGATCAGACCTTCGAGGGATCTCACCCTTCCACACCCACCATCTATCATAATTACACCGCCTCCTCCCTTAGTGGGATTTAAGATGTTTTCATCTGAAAAATAAAAATGGGTTTTGACAAGGTTTTCCACTTGTCATTTTTTCGGATATGATTGATCAGCCCTGTTATCTTGAGCAGCTTTGTGCTCAGATTTATTCGGATTTTTTATATCAGAACGTTGATCATTAGGGCTTCTCTCCTCATCTAGCCCCCTCATTATCACCTATTTTATCTCGATGTATTTACATGAAATGCTAGATATAGGTCACAAGAAAAAAATCGGGGATCACTAAGGAAAGCTTGAATCGTAAAAATGTTTGACACAAAAACTTAAATAAAACATAACAACATGCTATAATTGTGATAAATTCACAAATTACAGAAATTAATAACAAATGAGGGAAAACATGTTGATAGAATTTAGTGTTGAAAACTTTAAATCTTTGAAGGAGAAACAGACCTTGAGCATGGAATCAGCCACCAATATACATGATCTAGACTACAATCTGATCGATTTCAAAGATCGAGCGGATAAAGATTATCTTCTTTTGAAGACTGCGGCATTATACGGTGCTAACTCTTCTGGAAAAAGCAATGTATTAGATGCCTTGATGAGGCTAAAAAAGTTGGTGAAAAGTTCTCACAATAATCAAAAAGGGGATGAACTACCCCATGAACCCTTCCAGTTCGATAAAGGATGTGTTAACACTCCAACAATATTCGATATAACCTTCATCCATGACGGCATAAAATACAACTACGGCGTATCTTACACCGAAAAAAAAGTAACGGAAGAATATCTGTATTATTACCCTAAAGGAAGAAGATCACAGATATTCGAAAGACAAAACACCGACGAGTACAAGTTCAACAAAGATAAGGAGGAACAGCAGATCATAAAAAAGAGGACACGTAAGAACGTTCTATACCTTTCAAGTTCAACCCAATTCAACTACGACAAAACCTCGAAAGTTTTTGATTGGTTCGACAAGACATTGAACGGGATCGGACCTAAAGAGAGTCCTCATCTCACGGAATTTACTTTCAAAAAACTTGATAACAACGAAACCTTCAAAAAAAGGATCAAAAAAGCATTGAATGTGGCTGATTTTGGTATATCAGATATAAAAGGATATATCAAAACAGTCCCCATAGAAAAGATAAAGGATTTACCGCCCGAGATCAAAAAATTGGGCATTTCAGATGGGGAATTGAAAACTATGGAGATCCAAACAGTACACGAGTTAGAAGATGTTGAGGGAATTTTACCCTTTTTCTTGGAATCAGAAGGTACGAAGCGTTTTTTCTCATTGATAGGACCTATAATCACTGCTTTAGAAAACGGAGACGTTCTAGTGTTAGACGAGTTAGATACAAAACTCCATCATTCACTTAACAAATTTATAGTCGAACTTTTCCACGATCCTGAAGAAAACCCTAACGGAGCTCAACTCATATTCACTACCCATAACACTAACCTTTTAGACCAAGACCTATTCCGAAGAGATCAGATCTGGTTCACAGAGATGGACCCAAAAACAGGTTCCACTGACCTTTACTCCCTGATAGAATTCAGCCCTAGAAAAGATAAAGATATCGAGAAAGGATACCTAGTGGGAAGATATGGAGCGATCCCCTTCATAGGAGATAAAAAGATCCTCAAAGAAGGGGGTTGAAATACCATGGGTAGACTGGTCGATCTTAGAGAACCCAGGAGTGTACTAGTTATCGTCTCTGAAGGCGAAAAAACTGAAAAAAAGTATTTTGGTAATTATC
>CAYNQI010000142.1:0-2560 GCA_964399335.1 uncultured Thermoplasmata archaeon
TCCTTTTAGTTGTGATCGCAGGAGTAGGAACGGCTATTATCGTCGGTTGGATGACAGGCGCTCAATCGACAGAATTGGATAGTATCGAATTGAGTGATAACACTATAAAGGAAACTAAAAGATCTGTCACTGTCACAGCATATGATCGAAATGGAAATTTTCTTGAAGGAGTAACAGTCACTCTAGAAGGATGTGGTGTTGTAGAAAGTGAAACAACTGATGAGGATGGAGAAGCTTCATTTAATTTTAATATCAACTTGCCAGAAAATCAAAATTTTGGAGAGATCGACGTAACCGCAAGATATAGCGGTGATGTTACCATAACTAGAACTGCAGTAATCACCGTAACTGCTGAATAATGAGGCATCGATTTGCTTCAAATCCAAGAGATACTAGGTCGATCAGCAAGGCAGTCAAAGGATATAGGAACTTTAGGATGCTGTTTTTTGGGTAAGAACGTATCTTACCCCGGCGGAGAATACGAAGAGATGGGTAAGACCTATCTCGATATCGTTTCTCCACACTGTATGCTGGTCGTCGGAAAGAGAGGTACCGGGAAATCCTACACACTAGGAGTTCTAGCAGAGGGTTTCGGAGAGCTGGAAGAAAAACATAGAGGTCGTGTGGCTTTGGTCATAGTCGATACCATGAGTGTTTTTCATAGTCTAAAGAAGAGAAATACAGATCAAAAAGAGATCCAACGGATGAAAGACTTCGACATAGAACCAGATTCCTTCGAAGATATCGTCAGAGTTCTAGTTCCAGAGATAGCTGTCGATGAAGCTGATAAAAAAGGGTACGAAATTTTCAACGATCAACTACTAAAACTCAAACTCTCTGACGTTACCGTATCAGAATGGATGAACCTCTTTGATCTTAAACTTACAGAACCAGCCGGAGTGCTTCTTCAAAAAACCATCACCGAACTCAAGGGAGAGAATTATTCCTTTCAAGACATCTACTCGACTATCGAAGAAGCTTCTCAAAGTAAAGAAACTAAAGAAGCTTTGGTCTCTTACTTCCAGATGATCCAAGAACTCAAACTGTTTTCAAAAGATGGTATGGGTTCGGATATAGCAGAAGGAGGTAAGATCACCGTCCTGGACATATCTTACCTTGGAAGGATAGGGGATTTTGAACTGAGAAACCTGATCGTTTCGATATTCGCAAGAAAACAGATGGCGGAAAGAACACTGTACACAACCATTGAGATGCAGGGTCAAGCTGGCCTTGTCGATTCTGATACCGATGAAGATATAACCAAGGACCATCCGTTGATATACATGCTCATAGACGAGGCTCACTTATTTTTACCCAATGGAGATGAAACTCTAGCAACAGGACCTCTCATCGACTGGATAAAGTTGGGTAGGCACCCAGGTCTTTCACTGATCTTGGCGACCCAAGAACCATCAGCCGTCCACGACAGTGCTATCAGGCAATCTGATCTGATAATAGCTCATAATTTGACGGCTAGGGACGATGTAGCTGCACTAGGTATGGCCAAGCAGTCCTACATGAAAAACGGATTGGACGAGATGGTAGGGCAGATGGAATTTAGAAGGGGTTTAGCTTTGATCTTCGATGATAAAACCAGGAAAACCCAGTTGTGTATGGTAAGACCTAGATATACACTGCATACCGGTGTCGATGCATCCGCTTTAACTGACGATTAGAAAATAATTGATTAAAAGGGTAAAAATAAATATACTACGGATAACATTATTATGTTTACAACTGGTGAGATCCATGACCGAAAAGAAATTTAGAGGGGATTTGCTCCAAGGATATTTTAAAGCTGTCAAGAAGTTCTGGGGTGTGAAGGGACTGAAAGAATGCGAAGAATATGTTGGAGTTAAAATGGATGACATCAAGAGCACCAGTTGGTACCCTATAGAATATCATTCTAAGATGCATAGGTTCCTTGGTGAAAAAGGTGAAAATTATGTCACTAGAGCTGCTAGGTATGCCATACAGGATCTAGGCATGTTATCTTATCTAGTCAGATTCGTATCCATCGAAACGTTATTGAAAAAAGCTCCAAAGAGTTACGAAGATACTTTCAATTATGGAGCAGTGGAGATAGATATAAGGGATAATTATGCTGTTGCCAAATTGAGGGATGTTGTCACCACCGAATATACCTGTTTCGCTTGGAAGGGAGTGTTTTTAGGTGCATTAGATTCTACCAACACTGAAGGAACTGTTGAACCTATAGAACATGAGGATAAAGGTGAAGATGACTGTTTCTTCAAGATAGAATGGAGATGAGGATAAGCTAAAAACTCTTACCGATCGATTATTCTTGTAGATATATTAAGAGAATTTTCATATAGTACTACAATACATATATTATAACAAGTTGACATGCTCCACCGCCTAAAGACGGATGAATCTTTAAAGTCGTCTCGCTGGTCTTGATGAAGCGAGAAAATGCTCATCACGAGACCACCTCTGGACGTGTCATCGCCCTGTTAATGACTTCCGCAGGGATATTGCCTCCCCGAGCAAGCCCTATATTCAAAGCACCTACGCTATCTCGATGGGCTTCTATACCACA
>CAYNQI010000143.1:0-2536 GCA_964399335.1 uncultured Thermoplasmata archaeon
TTGACACCGAATGGATACGACTTAACTATAGAAGAGATATCCGTCAAAGGTGAAGATCCCATAAAAAAAGGAGAAGTTACGATCCCACCGCGAACATGGTTTGCGGTATCAACCCGTGAGTACGTGAAATTTCCACCGGAAGTAGCCGGAGAGCTTTGGATAAGAACCACTTGGGCTAGAAAAGGTGTACTAGCATCGTTTGGGATGATCGATGCTGGTTTCGAAGGAAACCTCACTTTGAGCGCATACAATACCTCTAGGAAAATAACCATACCCATAGGAGAAACCTTCGCACAGATGGTATTTCACAAGTTGGATCGAAGTAGTGATAAATTATACGAAGAACGTTCAGGGAATTACCAAAAATCAAAAGGTATCAACCTGTGAAAGCAGAATTTTAAAGTAGTGCCTAAGCATGTGTTGTAGTGATGACTGTAGTAATAGATGGAGAAAGACTTACCGTCCAGGACGTTCATCGGGTAGCTAGAGGATATGAAAAGGTCGGTCTAGCTGAAGAATGTTTAACTAAGATCGAAGATTCCAGGAAGATCGTTGAATCAAAATTAGATTCAAATGAAACGGTCTACGGTATAAACACCGGTTTTGGTGATCTAGCCAATGTGAAAATCGAACATTCAAAAACCAAAGAACTACAAAAAAATCTGGTAAGAAGTCACGCAAGTGGTGTAGGTGATCCTTTAGATGAGGATGTAGTCCGAGGAGTGATGCTTCTTAGAGCGAATACTTTAGCAAAAGGTTACAGTGGGATTAGATTCGAAACCGTCAATACTCTCATCGATATGCTCAACAAAGGTGTTCATCCAGTTATACCTTCACAGGGAAGCGTTGGGGCCTCTGGTGATCTAGCGCCGTTAGCGCACATGAGTCTTGTATTGATGGGAGAAGGTGAAGCTTTTTACGAGGACAAAACACTCTCGGGTAAAGAGGCCATGAATAAGGCAGGTATAGAACCAGTAGAACTGCTGGCAAAGGAGGGACTTGCTCTACTCAATGGAACCCAGGTAATGACCGCTATTGGAGTACTTGCTTTACACGACTCTAAAAACCTCTTAAAATCTGCTTTGATAGCCGGTGCAATGAGTTTAGAAGCACTAAAAGGAACATCTACGGCTTTTGATGAACGGATACATAAAGTTAGACCTCATCCGGGACAGAATAAATGTGCCAAAATATTAAGAAGATTACTTGAAGGTAGTGAGATAATCCCATCCCATAAAGACTGTGGTAAAGTCCAAGATCCTTATACATTAAGGTGTATGCCACAGGTCTACGGGACAGCCTTCGATGCCATGAGTTATGTTGAAAATGTTCTTAAAATCGAGATGAACTCAGCCAACGATAATCCTTTGGTATTTAAGAACGGAGATATCCTATCCGGGGGTAACTTCCACGGTCAACCTATAGCCTTGGCTATGGATATCTTCGGAGCAGCCATCTCAGAGATCGGTAACATCTCTGAACGGACTACTGATAAACTGATGTACGAAGAGGAGAGTGGACTCCCACCCTTTTTAGCTGAAGATAGCGGTCTAAATTCCGGGATGATGATAGCCCAGTATACTGCTGCCTCCTTAGTTTCGGAAAACAAAGTTTTAGCTCATCCAGCTAGTGTAGATTCCATACCGACTTCTGCAGGTCAGGAAGACCATGTTAGCATGGGTACTATAGCTGCTAGGCACGCCAAGGATATCTTGAAGAATGTACAAAACACGGTGGCTATCGAATTATTAGCTGCGGCACAGGCACTAGAATTCCATGATTTAGACCCTGGAAAAGGTGTTAAAGCAGCTTACGATAAGATACGAACCGAGATCGAACCGTTAGAACGGGATAGACCTCTGTATGAGGATATAAAGAGTATCAGAAAGATGATAGGATCTGGGGAACTAGCTTCGATAGTTAACTCTGAGATCGAGCTAACACTCTAAAAACTTATATTGTGTGAATTATTTACGAGAATATCATGTCCAAGGAACTTAGTTATCTAGAAAAGAAAACTTTACTCGCACTCGATGAACTCAGTGGAAAAGCATCACCGGATGAGATAAAAGAAGAAGGTGATTTCGATGAAAAGGTCCAGGTGATGAATGCTGTTTCATGGCTTGAATCTAAAGGACTAGTTGATGTTGAGGAGAAGATCATAAAATATTACTCTCTCGCAAAGAAAAGTTTGGCCAAGAAGGACCTACCGGAAAGGAAAGCCTTGAAATATCTAGAAAAGGTCGGAGGAAAGTGCAGCATATCTGAACTTCAAGAAAAGAGTTCCTTGGATAAGAAGAAAGTAGGCATCGCACTTGGTTGGTTGAAGGATAAGAGATGGGTCAGGATAGTTAAGGAAGATGGTGAGACCCTTTTAGAGATCACATCTAAAGGTAAAAAGGCACTTAAAGAGAGGGGTAGAGATGAAGAATTGATCAGGAGGTTGGGTAAAGAGGGGAAATTGTCCCATAAAGAAGTCGATGAGTTCACCGTTAAAAAGCTCCTTTCAAGAAAAGAGATACTCGATGAGGAGCAG
>CAYNQI010000144.1:0-2531 GCA_964399335.1 uncultured Thermoplasmata archaeon
ACGAGTTAAAGTTTCTACTAGGTCTTTCTTTCTATTTTCTAAAAGGTCAGCAGTTATTTTCAGGAAATTTCCACGTTCTGCTGCTGAGATCCTTGACCACTCTTCTACAGCACTTTTTGCTGCATTTACCGCTTTATCCACATCTTTTTCGTTTGAAGACTGGTAATAACCTATTAAATCTTCATCGTTTGCTGGATTTCGATTTTCAAAAGTTTCTTTTGAATGACTTCCAACCCATTCCCCCTTGATAAAATTAAGACGAGTTTTTTCCTTATCAACCATCGATACCACTTCTTAATCTTTTACCGTTTTTATGATAAAATAACTTTTCGACCTTTAATTTTGTATCTTTTTAATTATACGCTCTACATGGAAAAAATAATATTTAGTGACCTACCTATCTATTTTTATGATACGTTTAGAGTTAAACGGTTGGGACGCCCATATAGGCTTTTCCGCTTCACACCTCCTTCCAGGACATTACAAATGTGGTCGAATCCATGGCCACAATTATGCACTGAATGCGAAGATACTCGGGGAGGAATCTTCTAAAGGGCTTGTCTTTGATTTCCTTCCTCTCAAGCAAAAGCTTAGAAAAATAGCAGATGAACTTGATCATAAAGTCCTATTGGCTGAAGGTATGGATGATTTAAGAAAGAAGGATAACGAATATGAAGTTAAAGTTGAAGGTAAGAGATACGTATTTCCTGAAGAGGACGTGGTTTTATTGGATATTGATCAGGCTACTACTGAAGAACTAGCACGGTATCTTTTAGAGAAGGTTATTGAAGATATCGAATTCCCAGATACAATAAAAGTTGTCGAGATCGGTGTAGACGAATCAAGGGGCCAGGGGGCATGGGCTAGGAGGAAACTCTGAATGTCAAAGGCATTGGTTTTATTATCAGGAGGTTTAGATTCTTCAACCACGTTAGGTATTGCTAATGAAGAAAACGATGAGATCTTTGCACTTACGTTCAAATATGGGCAAAAACACGATAAAGAGATCCAGTGTGCAAAAGAACTAGCAGACTATTACTCGGTTAAAGAACATATTGTTATAGATGCTCAACTCGAAAAGATAGCAAAATCATCTTTAATTAACGATGACGACATACCGATATCTGATGAAGAAGAGATAGGAGATACGATACCAACTACTTACGTACCTGCTAGAAACATAATATTCTTGAGTTATGCTCTCTCATATGCAGAAAGCATAGATGCTGAAAATATTTACATCGGTGCCACTGCAGTCGATTACAGCGGATATCCCGATTGCCGCCCTGAATTTTTTAAGGCTTTTAACAAGATGGCTAAAAAAGGTACAAAAAGAGGTATACAAGGTAAAAAGATCGATATCAAAACTCCTTTGATCGATAAAAGTAAATCTGAAATAATAAAAAAAGGTGATGAATTGTCGGTCCCTTTCCAAAAAACGTGGAGTTGTTATCAAGGTGGTATAAAAGCTTGTGGCAAATGTGATTCTTGTAAATTAAGATTAAAAGGTTTTATGGAAGCTGGATTAGAAGATCCCATCGAGTATCATTGAAACCGAGATTCACTTACGCTTCTTGATTTTCTTTTTACATAGGTAAACTAATGTTGAAGCACCTATAGATAAAAAGACAACACCAGCCCCCAGATAGGGTATGTCTTCTTCTTCTTCTTCTTCTCTTTCCTCTAGATTATACTCTATGAGTTCTTCTCTATCGGTTAATCCTCCCATTTGAAAGTTTTCAACCATGACCATGTTATTGACTTCTGGTGAATAGTAATTCAGTACGTGCCTATTGCCATCGAGGTCGTCAGCCTGAGTCATGTTTATTATATATGTTTCGAAAGTTCCAGCAGGAGTATTTACTGTTTCTCTACCATCGATGATATATTTTCGGTCGATCGGTTCTTCAGTTATTTGCGTCCATGTCCCACCATCTTCGGGTTGTTTCCATATGAGATATGAACTTGTCCATTCTTTACCTTCCTCTAGAGGAAAGTCCATGCTATTCACTGTTGGGTTATAAGCATAGGTTTCATCCTCACTCATTTGGGCTACTAATGATAAGCCATCCTTTGTGTAGAAGTGGGTTTCCATCTCCGGTACACCTTCAATTATCCAAGTGTAATTCACCATATAACATTCAAAGTGAGTTCCATCGATATCGATGACCTCCTCTTCAGAAGAAACTCTCATTGTGTATGATAAACTTTGTTCTCCCTTTGTTCTGTTATACTCCCAATAATCTCCTTCGACCCATCTCGGTACTTCTTCAGATGAAGCTTCTACATTTTCAATTATCAATGCAGAAGAAGAGATGATCAGCAGAGATATGGCGATTATGATCACCGGTTTAGTGTACTTAAAGTCTCCAAGTTTAATCATCTTATCACCGTAATCACTTTTCTTTTTACTTATATACTTTTTCCAGAGCTGTTCGATAAAAGACATATATGCTAAAGATTTTTTTATTAGAGTATGCGGGGGAAGGGATTTGAACCCTCGGACCCCTATGGGAATAGATCTTGAGTCT
>CAYNQI010000145.1:0-2531 GCA_964399335.1 uncultured Thermoplasmata archaeon
CCGTAGAGGAGGAGGACTAATACATGGCTATGGAAAGATTTCGAATGGATAAAGATGACGAAGGTGTTTCCGAAGTATTAGGAACGATCTTAACACTAGTCATAACCGTTCTATTGTTCTCTTCTGTTTTCATCGGAGTCCAAAATTTGGATACTCCTGATGAAAGAAACTATACAAAATTTGAATTGACTTTCGATATCACAGCTGTAGAAACAGATAATTCAGCCTATTATCTAAACGTAACAAATACTGGAGGTACACCACTTAATACCGAAGACCTTGAGATCGTTATAGAGAGTGATAATCTAGAAACTGGTAGGTCCAATTATTTGAGATTTTATGCTGATGATGATATTGAAGATGACCTAGAAGATGGAAAATGGCGGATAGGTGATACATATCATTTGTATGCAGACAACGAAACCAATGATAATCAAAAAATAAAGGAACTTTATGAAGAACTAGATGACCCTGATACAAAAGTAAGCTTGATGATCATCGATGAGAATAGAAATCAAGTAGTGTGGAAAGAAGTCGTAAAAAGACCTGGTCAACTTGGTCCTATTATCAGAAGGAGAGGCGTAGAGTACGGACAAACCTGGGACAATTCCGCGAAGCCTGGTGAAACAGTTACGATATACGCGAATATTATCGATAAGCATTATAGAGATATGCCCAACGTTACCATCGATCTATCAGAGCTTGAAGGATTCGATGGTGAAGAGGCTGAAAAAGACATGGAGCTATCTGGGTTTTATAGGCCATTTAAGGAAAATCGATATGATATATCTATCGCAATAGATGATGATCAAGAAACTGGAACATATCTAGTAGAGGTTATTGCTGAAAATGAATTCACGATTAAGAATAATTTCCAAATCGATTCGTATATCGTGTTAAATGTTGGAGAAAGAGATATCTCTGAAGAGGCAGAGTTAAATGTAGATCCAGATAGGATAACCACAGAACCTAGGAATCCTATCAGTGGTGATGATATCATGATCACCTCTACCATCTATAATTCTGGTGGTGGGGCTTCTAAGGCCAATATAAGCTTCTATAACTTGAAACCTAACGGCGAGGAAGTAAAGATAGGTTCCTCGATAGAAAGGTTCCCTGCAGGTGGAGGTAGAGATGTCAGGATGCCACACACCATATATGGTGAAGGAACCCATAGAATAATCGTGGATGCTACTAATGTTACCAATGGTATCGGTGATATAGGTTCTAGAAATCTCACGGTATATCCGAAGATATTACTTGTGGATGATGTCCCTCAGGCTGATGGGACAAATAACGATCCAAGAGTTATGAGAAATGTACTAGATGCATTAGATATAGAATACAGCACTTACGTTGTAGGTGGTGGAGACGGTCCTAATTATGAAGATCATTTACAAGAATATGACCTCGTTATATGGATGACAGGAGAAGATAGTGAAGAAACCTTGACTGATTCTGATCAAGATAATTTAGAAGAGTTTTTGGACGAGGGTAATAAACTTTGGTTGATCGGAAATGGGATATTGGAAGATCTAGGAGCAAATTCTGATTGGATTCGAAACAACTTGCATGCTACAGGAACCGGTTCTGGAGATATAGTTTCACCTCTTTCAGGAGTAGGTGAAAATCCACCAACTACTGAAGAAGATTCTTATAATATACATGAAGGGACAGAAACATCCAGCTATCTAGATTCAGTCAGCGAAGGAGAAGATATGTTGGTAGATGATGATGGTAATACTGTGGCTGTAAGTCACGAAGATGAAAACGGTAAACGCACAGTTTTCCAGCACATGCTTTTCAACTCTATCAAAGAATCACAGTTCGGTCATAGGACAAAATTAGCTACTCAAGTTATAGATTGGCTTGGAAATGTTGCAGAAAGGGAAACTAATGACCTAGCTTTGACCCATCAGGAATTCGATAATCCAAATCCAAACTTCATGGACACTGTTACTGTATCTGGTGTAATACGTAATAATAGTCCAGAACCGCTATCAACAGATGTCATACTTGAAGTAAATGGAAGAGTATATGATGAGATCCATGTAACACATGATGAACTCCCTGCCGGTGGTATCACAACAGTGGAGTTCGAATGGGTTGCAGAAGAAGTTGGAGTAAATGAATTGTTGATAATAGTCGATCCATATAACCGAGTTGAAGAAACTACCACCCATAACAACGATATCAGGTATCAAGATGGAGATACGACCGTTGATGTCAACTTTACTAGTTTGATAGTCGATGATGAGGGCGAAAATGAGGTAGGTCCTACAACAGAAGAAATAGCAGATATATACGATGAACTCGGATTAGTTTACGAAATTTTTGAAGTCGGTACAAATGGGGAAGGACCTGATGTTGAAAGGATGAGGAGGAATAACACCGTAGTATGGATAACTGGTACAAAAGATACAGATACATTGAATGGAGGAAACATCGAAAACATCACGAGCTATCATGAAGATTACTCCAGTGGCTTCTTTTTGATCGGAGACGGAGTTTTGCAAGACCTAGTAGATAAT
>CAYNQI010000146.1:0-2527 GCA_964399335.1 uncultured Thermoplasmata archaeon
TGAACGTGACTAGACCTAAAAGAGTGCGATCCTCTTCTGTGATATAGATGTAATCGGTGTGTTCTATCTCTTCGGGAGCATCTCTTACTATCCTCAATGCCTTTCTGACAGTAGTATCTTTATAAGCTGAGATAAAATCTTGTTCCATGTGTGCACCGACGATGTCTTCTGGATATTGAGCTAGAGTTTCAACATCTTTTCTTACTTTTTTAGTGTATGATGATAATATCAATTCTTTTTTTTCCTCGGTGATATACGGAAAAAAATCTACAGCTTCGTCGCTGGTCATCTCGCTGAAGATTTCTAGAATTATATCGCCTTCCATGGACATGATCAAATCGCCGGCAAACTCTTCTGGAAATTGATTCATCACATCTGCTGCTTTAACCTTATCCATCTCACTCATGAATGATTCGATAACATCCAGTGGAAAGTCACCTAGTATGCCGGTCAAACGGAATGGACGTATCTTTTTTGATGCTTTTACAGCCTGGTTGATATCACCCTGTTTTAGAAGTTCGCTGACTTTTAGCTCACGCAGTTTCATCTTCTCACTGATTAAAGGTTCAACCATACCGGGAGTAGATTCCATATTTTATACCTCCTGAATTTTTTAAGCATTGATAAAAACTCGTAGATATGATTTAAATTTTATCCGGTTTGATAATAGAATGTAAAATTATAATGATTGATGAGTTATATCGTGAGTTATAAATAACACGTTGTATATACTAGAAATCCCAATATTCAATCCAATTTATTGAAGAAAAGAGGCGGGTTATTTATGAAAGCGGAAGACATCACTCGTGAGAATACAAGAAAAGAGATGAATAACATAGCTCTAAAAATAGGTATTGAAAATCCTGAGAGTTTTTCCACAAAAAGTGAATTAGCTGATGAAATGGTAAAACACATTGAAGTGCATGGTTTAGATGATGAACTAGATAGCAAGGTGGAGGAAGTTAAAGATCTACTAAAAGATGTAAGGGAGACTAACCTAAATCTAAATGAGTTCAAAAAAGGATTTAAAAAGATGAGGACTGCGAGAAATGAATGTAATCTCCCTAAAGCTCTAGATCTAGCTGAGCATCTCATTGAACAGGGTAAAGAGCTAATAGAAGCCAAAGAAGTTGTTGACCAGATCAGAGATCTATTGAGTGATTTTAATGAAGGCGAAGTAAAGACTGCATATAAAGAGGACCTCAAAAAACTTCTTGTTAGTTTTGAAGAAGGGGAGTATGCCCATAGGATTATAGAATTAAAAGAACTTTTAGACGATATCCAGGACCACTACGATTTAAAAAATAAATTGGACAATAAATTCCCTTCTGCCCGACAAAGATTATCACATCTAAGAAAGATTGATTTGGATATAGGTTCGTTAAAAAGATTGGTTAACTCTGCAGTACAGGCACGCAAAAAAGGCGAGTTTCAGAAAGGGATATACCATATCGAAAAATTTCTAGAACAATCCGAACTTTTGATAGAAATAAACAGTAAGATCGATGAATGTAAGTCTAATATCAGGCAATTGAAAGATCTAGATTTAGATATCGATCACTATATCAGGGTATTACAGACTGCTAAACAGAAGGCTGACTCAGGGGAATATCAGTACTCATTAGAACTACTTAAAGATATAAATGATGAGATGGGGCATGACATCGAAAAGGCAGATGAACCTTTAGATGAGGAAGAATTAGAAGAATTTGAAGAAACAGATGTAGAAGAGGAACCCGTGGAAAGCGCTGATGTTGAAGAGACTTTAGAGCCCGAGATAGATACTAAAAAAGAAATCTATTCGGAAGAAAATCTAAATCAGATCAACCAAAAGTTGGATGATCTGGAAGAACATCTATTAGATATCAAGGAGTTAATTGAAAAGTTAGTCGAAAAATAGTTAAACATAGTTCTATGAAAAAGATTAAAGTGTAAAAAAGCCTTCTATTTAGTATGTTAAATAAGAAGATCGCTGAAATTTTCTACGATATAGCGGACCTTTTGGAATTAGAGGGTGTAGATTTTAAGCCAAGAGCCTACCGTAAAGCCGCTAGGAATATCGAGTCCATGAAAGAGGATATTCTAGATTATTATGAAGAAGATGATCTTAGAGGTATCGAAGGCGTTGGTAAAGCTATGGAGGAGAAGATCAACGAGATCATCGAAACCGGAGGTTTGGAGTATTTAGATGATCTTAAAGAGGAATTACCTGAAGGACTGATCGACGTGATGAAGGTTCCTGATATAGGTCCAAAAAAAGCGAAGAAATTGTATGAAGAATTGGATGTTACTGATCTTGAATCACTGAAGGACATGGCCGAGGCAGATGAGATAAGTAAGATCAAAGGGTTTGGAGAAAAAACTCAAGATAAGATACTACGTGGAATCGATATGCTGGAGAAGATATCGGGGAGACATCTTTTAAACGAGGTACTTCCCCTAGCAGATTCTTTGATAGAATATTTAGAACCAGATGCTGAAATGATAGAAAAAGCCGGTAGTTTAAGGAGGTTAAAGGAAACCATAG
>CAYNQI010000147.1:0-2514 GCA_964399335.1 uncultured Thermoplasmata archaeon
AGTTTTTCAGTGTGGGTGTCAACAGAAGAAGTCGCTTCATCAAGTATCAATATCTCTGGGTCTTTAAGTAATGCACGGGCGATGGAGATCCTCTGTCTTTGTCCACCTGATAGTTTGATACCTCGCTGACCAACCTTCGTTTCATAACCGTCGGGCATCTCCTCGGCAAACTTATCAACGTTGGCTTCCTTAGCCATCTTTAAAACCTGGTCTTCTGAAGCATCTGGTCTTCCATAACTTATGTTCTCTTTTATAGTCCCTGAAAATAGGTAATCATCCTGCAGAACCATTGCTATGGAATTTCGTAATTCCACTATATCCCAATCCCTAACATCGATATCATCAACTTTGACAGATCCTTTGTCAACATCATAAAGTCTTGGGATCAGTCTTACGATGGTCGTTTTGCCAGAACCGCTCGGACCAACCAATGCTACAGACTTTTTAGCAGGGACTTCAAAATGGATATCATCTAGAACTACCTCGTTTTCCTGATATGAAAAATGAACATGGTCGAAAGTCACTTTACCAGAAATAGGAGCTTTTCTACCGGATCTTTCTTTCTCTACCCTTTCTTCGTCAACATCTTCTAGTTGTTGAATCAACTCCCTTCTTTCTTCACCTTTTAAGATAGATTTTTTTCCTTCAGTATCCTCTTTTTGATCCATTGCCTCCTTAGGTGAGATGTTTTCTGAATTGGATTTATCCGATCTTGGATAAATAGCTGGATCGATGTCCATGTGATCGAAGAATCTCTCGATGGATGCAAGGAAACGACTCAATCCTTCGTTTATGTGGATCAATCTGAGCATCGGACCTCGGAAACCTAATAGGTAGGTGTAGAAGGCCGCTAAAGTTCCAGCAGTTAAAACACCCTCCATCACAAGATAACCTCCATACCCCAGTGTCAATACTAAACCTAAACTGTTTAAGAAATAAGCACCAGGTCCTAGAATGCTTATATACTTGACAGCTTTTCTTCTAGCTTCAAAATGTTCGATATTATCTTCTGCAAATCTTCCCCTTTCGAACAGTTCATTAGCAAAAACCTTGATAATTTTAACGCCAGAAAGATTATCCTCTAGTCTATCGGTCATTTCAGCCTTTTTACTTCTAACGTCTCTAAAGGCGTCGTGCATCCTGCGCATCAATACCCAGCCGTAGATTATAAGGAGCGGGGCGAAAGCTAAACTTACTAGAGTCAAAGGTACATTCAAAAAGAATAAGATGATCAACGTTCCTGTGACACGGGTAATAGCTGTAAACATCCCTTCAGGACCGTGATGTACAAACTCTTGAAGTCTGTTCAGATCATCGATCAGTCGAGATATGAGTTCACCTGTCTTTTTGTTATCATGAAACTTCATCGGGAGATTTTGGAAGTGAGAATAAAGATCGTTCCTCATGTCATAAACTATCTTCTGGGCGGTCTTGTGGCCATAATAGCTCCTTAGAGCTCTCCCCACAGCTATAGCTCCAAATACCCCCAAAGCAGCTAGTGAAAGAGTGATCACCTGAGATACATCGCCGTCTAGTACGGCATCGTCGATTATAGTACGAAGTATCAAAGGTGGAATCAAGGTTAAAAGAGCAGTTATTACATGACCTACTTGTATCGGTAAGTATACCTTTAGGTTCGGTCTTAAATATTCTTTATAGAACCTCTTTATAAGCTCTCTTACTTCGAATTCAGATACGGCTTTCCGTTCTTCATCATCACTCATGATTTATTACACCATGACTTTAGGCGATGTTTCGAAATTATCTTCATTAAAAACTCTTTCGGATATTTTTCGAAAAATCGAATAAATAACAAAGAAAATAGGTTTGAAAAGGTTTTTTTGACTTTAAAGCTCTATTCGATAAGTCCCTGTTTTTTCAATTCCTTATAATCCTCTTCTATAAGTTCATCAAGATCTTTTACATCGAAGTGCTCTTTTCCTGTCCATTCGTTGCATGCTGCTTTGTACATGTCGGAAACAAACCCGATTAACTTTTCAGGTAGTCTAGGTGGTTCTGGCCAATCTTCTTTTGGTAGATCTTCATCTTTAGCTCTTTCCATCTCGTCAGCCCATTCTGTACCTCTGTAGTAGTTTCTCAACATCTGTTTACTGAGCTTCACACCTTTGTATTCAAAACGATCCTCGTCTAAGGTTCCTAGAACATCAGCTAACATCAGTTCTCCATTTCTATCTAAAGCCACTTCCATCTTTCCATCTAAGTGTTTCCATCCCAGCTTTTTAGCTTTTTCATTTATGAAATCATTGACCTCTACTGCTTTCTCTTTGATGACATCGATCATCTCGTCATCAAAACCTGCGTGTTCTTTTACTTCATCTAAATTCTTAAAGTAACGGTCGAACTTCTCGTATTTGGTACTGAAGTCTATTATGGGGGGGTCCAATTTCTTGTTAACTTCCGGATAGCTATCAAATCCAAGATCTGAAGGTTCTATCTCCCCTTTGTCCAACCTTCTGAAAACAGAACTACCTTCTCCCAGGTAATTTCTGTAAA
>CAYNQI010000148.1:0-2511 GCA_964399335.1 uncultured Thermoplasmata archaeon
GCGATACTCGAAGATTCTAATCGTTTGATGATAGTCAGTCGATCCATCTTATCAAGGTTAGGGTATCATGGCCTATATATGTGTTTTGTTTATTGTTAATTAACAAAAATGTTATTTATTGACAACAAAGCACAGAAATATCGTTGGATTTGAGTGACGATTAGTACTGATATACCGATACAGCTACTCAAAAAAAGATAGCTGAACTCGAACAACGAATCAAAACATTAGAACTTATGGTGGATGAAAAATTAAGGAAAAAGATCGCCAAAGGTTTGAAGGATGAAGCAGAAGGAAAACTGACATCCCTAGAAGAATACGAAGAGAAATACACGGATCAAATACGATGTACTTACCGACCAGGCTGTTGAAGATCTACGCAAACTAGAAGATAATATAGAAAAGCGTATCAGAAAGAAGAACTAGCAAACGAAGAGATAGGGATATCTCATACCGATGCCGGATGCTTAAGTGTTGCTTTGAACAGAGATGAAGTCCTTTTAACCGATGATTCTAGATTAGGAACTGTTGCCAACCAAAAGGGTATAGATGTCTATGACCTAGAAACCTTTTTAACAGCCACTGCAAAAAGAGGGATAATCTCAAAAACAGATGAGGGCAAAATAATTTAGATCGATGCCATCACCCAGATAACACCATGATACTGACCAAAATATTATATAATGACTGAATTTTCTCAAATCTGAGGAGATGAATATATGAAGCTAGAAAAGCTCGATGTCGAAGATTATGAAGCCGTATATAAAGCCCATTTAGAGACTCCTGGAGAGGAAGAACCTATCGCGATAATTGCCATATACGATACATCATTGGGTCCTGCCTTGGGAGGAACCAGACTCTGGAATTATGATTCAGAAGATGATGCACTTGAAGATGTCAAAAGATTATCTAAAGGTATGGCTTACAAAGCGGCTGCAGCGGATCTGCCTCTCGGCGGTGGCAAAGCTGTTATCATGGCAGACCCCAAAAAGAAGAGTGAAGAGCTGTTCAGAGAATACGGGAAAGCAGTCGATGCACTCGGTGGAAAATATATCACCGCAGAAGATGTTAACACGGTAACAGACGACATGGCTATAGTAGCTGGTCAAACCGATCATGTCGTAGGACTGGAAGAAGGTCTCGGTGACCCATCTCCTATAACCGCTCAAGGAGTTTATTACGGAATCAAAGCATCACTTAAAGAACACGAAGACTACGATGCGGACGATCTTGAAAATGTAACCGTTCTCATCCAAGGTTTAGGGAAAGTAGGTAGTACTTTAGCAGAGAAACTTCTAGAGGATGGGGCTCATGTTAAAGGTAGTGATGTAGATGAAGACGCCTTAAAAAGGATGGAGGCAAAAGGTTTAGAGATAGTCGATCCAAGCGATGTATACAGTGAAGGATGCGACGTATTCGCACCATGTGCATTAGGAGGAGTTATCAACGACGATACAATCGACACTATAAAATGCGACATCGTAGCGGGAGCTGCCAACAATCAGCTCGATAGAAGAGAGCATGCAGAGATATTGAAAGATAAAGGGATACTTTACGCCCCGGATTACGTTATCAACGCCGGTGGCCTGTTAGCGGTTTACAACGAATTAAAAGGGAATACTTTAGAGAAGGCAAAGAAGGAGACCAAAGGTATCGAAAACAGACTTCTAACGATGTATAAAGAAGCTAAAAGAAAGGATATCACACCACTAAAAGCTGCTGACCAATATGCTGAAAGAAAGATGAAAGAAGCATAGAACTCAAAAAAAACCACTTCCCTTCGTCTATTATTTAATGATTATATATTAAAAACACAGCTAGTCCCCATATCTACCTAAAGTGATCTTTCTCAGAACAAACTTTCCTTTGACCTTGATAAAATAGATAATAGCTGAAAGTGTCAATACCCTTAAGACACAGTACATACACATTGATTTAGATATACATGGTTTACTTTTTAAATCTATCCGATCAAACAAAAATCATCACATCTAAACCAAAAACAATGAAAAATAATTTTTATAAGGACAGTTTCAGGGATAGTGTAGATGAACAAAGAACTTCAGGATAAACTAAAAACTGCTCTAGAAAACGTAGAGATAAATCTAGAACTAGATCAAGAACTCGACGTTCCAGATAACATCAAAGAACTGGCGGACCGGGTAGAAGATGCCGACAGTTCTTACATACTGAGTTTAGATGACCACGAACTTTACCTTAAACTATCACTTTACTTTCTAAACTCGAATCCAAAACGCTCTGAAAACTTTGCAAAAAAAGCTCTTGAGTTGAAGAACTCATTCGAAGGTTTTGTACTGAGAGGCAATGCTCTCTTCAAGATGAAGGATTTCAAAGGAGCCATCGGAGCTTACAGCGACGCTTTAAAGTACAAAGAGGATCAACCAGCTTACCACTACAAAGCCAAAGCTCTGAAAAAAAGAGGTATGTACGAAAGATCACTGGAATACTTTTCCAAGGCCTGGGAGATCGATCAAAAACCAGAGATCATGG
>CAYNQI010000149.1:0-2494 GCA_964399335.1 uncultured Thermoplasmata archaeon
TAGCATCCTTTTTAGGCCAAATAGAATTCCAAGCCGGTGATGACGATTTTCAGCCGGACACTGAGATAGCAAAGGCAAACGCCATGATCAGAGAAGAATATGGTGATGAAGGATACCAGGTGAACGTGATCTCGGTTTCCGATAATAATGTACTCGCTCTAGAACCACTTGTTATACAAACTGAGCTTGAAGGTTCCATATTGGATTCAGATAAGATCCAACTCATCCTGAGATCTACCGGTGAAAGTCCAACGGGAGTCCTGACACCTGCTAGACTGATCGGCCAGACCATATTCATACAGACGGCTATCGAAGAGTTCGCTGAGATGGGTGATGAGGATGGCCTACCTATGGAGTTTGACCCTGAGCAGGTACTGCTCGAAACAGCTTCTTCACTCACCCCTGCTGAGTTAAAGGAGATACTCGAGGGTGGGACCATCGAATTAGATGAAGGACCCATAGAAAGTTTGGACTTTGAGGAGTACGATCCAGGTATGCTGGATGAGCTCTATGACAACGAATTCATCCCCCTAGAAGATATAATGTCCTTCCTGCTTTCCAAAGACTACGATAGAAGTGAACAATCTGCCTCTAAGTCTATTTCGAGTGTCTTTATCGAAGACGATGCTACGGACGAAGAGATACTCGATGCAGAAAAGGAATTACAGAGCATATCTAGAAACGTAGAAAGTGATGAAAATAGATTGAGAGTATTTGGGAATGCACTGATAGACGAAGAGATAAACGAAGCTTCTGGAAGAAATATCGCCTTATTGATGCCAATGGCTTTCATCTTCGTGATAGTCGTTCTAGGATTGATGTACAGGAGTGTTACAGATACATTACTGAATCTTATAGCTCTAGTCATGGCTGTGATATGGGTTTACGGTATCGGTGTCTTACTGGGTATAAATCTAGGTAACCCTATGATGACCACGGTTCCGGTCCTTATCATAGGTCTCGGGATCGATTACGGCATACATTACACATCACGCTACAGGCAGGAACTGGATGAGGGAAAAGATGTGAACATGGCCGTTACAAGAACTGGTGCTACAGTAGGATTCGCGATACTATTAACGACGATCACCACTGTTGTAGGATTCATGAGCAACTTGATCTCCGATATATCTATAATCCGGGAGTTCGGAATATTATGTTCCATAGGTATAGTCAGTGCCTTCATCCTGATGCTGACTTTCTTCCCAGCGGCCAAGACCATCATCGACAATAGAAGGAAGAAGAAAGGTAAAGATATCGTAAAAAAGAGACCTTCCAAAAAGAAAAAAGATAAAAAAAGTACTTTCGGCAAAAAATTCTGGTCCAAGATAGGTGAACCAGAGACTTTCTGCGAAGCAGATAGAGACTGTGTGAACAATGGATTGGGGCTGGGTGCCATAGCTGCAAGGACACCTGTAAAGGTGGTGATCGTAGTACTTCTCATAACTTCCGTAGGTGCATACGGTGGCCTTCAGTTGGAAGCTGAGTACAGTTTTACTGATTTTCTACCTTCAGACCTAGAAGTCACTGATACGGTAAATATGTTCGTCAGGGAGTTCGACTTCAGTGAGGAGACGGTTTACATACTGGTAGAAGGTGACGTAACGGACCCCAGGGTATTTAGGAATGTTCAAAATGTTCAGAGAAGGGCCATGGACAGTGACTATGCTGTTAGTGCTCGGAGCCCAGAATCTGTTTATGAGGTCGGTGAATCCATGTACCTCCAGGGAGGATTCGAGGATCATGACCATTTCTCAGAACTATGGATGAATGCCACTGACGAAGATCATGACATCACCGAAGAGGAAATAATCACCATCTACAACATGATGATGGAGCATCGGCGTGATGACACAATACGTGTTTTGAAACAAGAGAACAACGAGTTCACTGGGTTACTGATAAGGGTACCTGTAGATACTCAGGATGAAGAAAAAGTCTCTGAGACCCAGGAAGATATGGAGCAAGCAGCTGAACCATTCAAAGAACTGGATATGGACAGAGTGTTGATCACCGGCAGTCCCATAGTCAGTCAATCTACATTCGAGTCCATAAATCAAGGGCAAATACAAACACTGATCATAACATTCATAATAGCTCTTCTGATCCTAGCAGTACTCTATTCATATCTGGGTAAAGGTCCCTTACTTGGAGCAGTAGCTATACTACCTCTTGTTTTCGTGATCATCTGGACCTTCGGAGCCATGTACTTCTTAAATATCCCTCTCAATCCAGTGACGGTCACCATCGCTGCTATAACAGTGGGTCTTGGAATAGATTATAGCATCCATCTTACAGAGAGGTTCAACGAGGAAACAGAGAACATTCCACACCCAGAATGTGCTCTATGTGTGTCAGCAAGCCACACGGGTAGTGCTTTATTCGGTTCAGCAGCTACAACTATCGTAGGATTCGGTATACTCTCATTTGCAATAATACCACCTTTAGCACAGTTTGGACAGGTCAGTGCTCTGAGTATATTCTTTGCATTTTT
>CAYNQI010000150.1:0-2469 GCA_964399335.1 uncultured Thermoplasmata archaeon
CGGAATGTGACTGTAAAGTGAAAGGCGGTGCATTATTGGAAGAGTTGTTCTCCAACCTGGTAGGAAACTCCGTCAAACACTCGGATTGCGAAGAGATAAAGGTCAGTATCCGAGTTGAAGAGGACGAATGTATGGTGACTATAGAAGATGATGGTTCTGGCATACCTGACGATATCAAAGAAAAGATATTTGAGAAGGGGTTCAAAAGTGGAACGAATGCTGGAACCGGATTGGGTTTATACATGGTGAGAGAGATCGCTGAGAGTTACGGTGGGAGTGTTGAAGTCGAGGATTCTGAACTCGGTGGAGCCGGTTTCACCGTTCATCTTAGGAAGGTGAAATCATGAGAGATAGAGAGGAATTGAAGGAAGAATTGGAACTGTATAAGGAGCGATTAGAAGAAGCGATGAGCACTGGAAATCTCGCATGGTGGGAGATGGAACTTCCGTCAGGAGAAGTGAGATTCAACGATAGAAAAGCTGAGATGCTTGGATATGATCCCGAGAGATTTCAAACCTATGAAGATTTCACGGAACTTGTACATCCAGAAGACTATGGGAGAGCGATGGAAGCGATGAGAGATCATCTAGAAGGGAGAGCGGAAAGATATGAAGTCGAGTACAGGATAGAAAATAGCGATGGAGATTACATATGGTTCAGAGATGTAGGGGGCATAACAGAACAGGAGGATGAATACAAAAAAGTTGCCGGTATCGTTATAAATATAACTGAAAGAAAGAAGGTCGAGGAGAGGGAAGAGTTCCTTAACTCACTGCTCAGACACGATATAAAGAACAAAGCGCAGGCTGTCCAGGGATACCTTCAATTACTGGAAGAAGGAGAAGAGGAACTTTCAAAAGATTCCCAAGATATGGTCAAAGGGGCACTCACAGCGAACAAAGAGAGCGTAAATCTGATACAAAAAGTGAGACTTCTTCTTGATGCCCAAGAAGAGGAAACAAAACCCGTAGATATCGTCTCGACGATCAAAGATACTGTCGAGTCGAATGAAGCGATGGCTGAAAGGATGGGGATTGAACTGTCGCTGGAGTGTCCATCGGTAAAGTGTAAAGTAGAAGGTGGGTCCCTGCTTCAGGAGGTTTTTAACAATATTATCGAGAACTCGATCAAACATTCTGAAGGCACCAGGATAAAAATAGCTGGAGAGGTTAAGGATGATGAAGTGTTATGTATTATAGAAGACGACGGAAAAGGGATACCAGATGATAAAAAGGATATCGTATTCGAGAAGGGATATACCACCGACAGGGACAGGGGGACAGGCCTGGGTCTATTCCTGGTGAAAAACTTGTTGGAAAGTTACGGTGGAGAGATCGAAATGAAAGATTCCGATATGGACGGTGCTCGTTTCGACGTGCATCTGAAGAGATACCAAACAGATTGATTTTTAATGAATAATTCTATATATCTTCCCTCACATTATATTGTTAGTTAAAACATGGGTGAATCGATGCGTATACTATTCGTTGACGACGAAACAGGTCTACAAGACCAAGCAAAGATCTATTTGGAAAGGTTATCCGAAGATGTAGAAGTTCTATCCACATCTTCTGCAGAAAAAGCTCTTGATATGATAGATGAAAGCAAATTTGACGTGATAGTTTCCGATTACAGGATGCCTGGTAAGGACGGATTAGATTTCTTGAAGGAGATCAGACAAGAAAGAGGAGAATACATCCCCTTCATAATATTCACCGGTCAAGGCGGAGAAAAAGTTGCCATCGAGGCTCTGAATTTAGGTGCAGATAGATACATCCAGAAAAGTGACGACCCAGAATCTCAGTATAAATTATTGGTCGAAGCGATAGAACATGGGTACGAGCATGGGATATCAAAAAAGAGATTGAAAGAGTCTGATCAAAATCTCAGGGAAAGCCGCAAAAAATACCAAAAGATCTTTTATGATTCTCCTATAGGGGCTTTTCATTATAACGGGGAAGGGATCATAACAGAATGCAACGATAGGTTCGTGAAGATAATAGGCTCTTCTAGAAAGGCTCTGATAGGACTCGACATGCTGAACGACCTCGATAATGGTAAGTTGATAGAGGAGATAAGATCTTCTTTAGAAGAGGGCGAAGGATATTACGAAGGGGAATACACATCTGTGACCGGGGATAAAACGATCGATGTAAAAGTTTTTCTTAAAGGCATCGAGGATGAAGACGGTCGGATAAATTCAGGTATAGGATTGGTCGAGGACAACACTGAAAGAAAGGAATATGAACGTGAATTGAAGCGGAAAGAGAGGTATCTTGATCGTACTCCCACGTATATCACAGTGATCGATGAAAAAGGTGAGATGAAATACCATAGTTATCCTTCTAATAAAATAACGGGATTGGACCCTAGCAAACTCATTGGGGCTGAAGCCATAGATTTTGCTCATCCCGACGATAGAGAAGATGCAATGGAGATGTTTTCGAAGGTCTTTGAAAATCCCGGTGA
>CAYNQI010000151.1:0-2434 GCA_964399335.1 uncultured Thermoplasmata archaeon
CATACATCATAGTCGTAGATGAATTCCATCTGTTTTGCAAAGTCATTCCATTCTTTCTTGGTTCCTAGAACCGAATCTCGTTCATCTATATCCATCATGGTCCTATTCGGACCTAAAGATATCCTCCCATCAATAGAAGCTGAAACTCCTAAAACTATATATGGTCTTTTCAAATCATCACCTTGAATTTAATGAAGCTTATATCCATAATAAATTTACCTATTTTTACTTTGAAACATTTTGTAGTAATTCTAAAAAGTCTTGATTCTCTTTTTTCATCTTCCTAAAGAGATGCATAAGATAGAAACTGACACCACCGTAGAATAATTCACCTTTGAACAGATGCTTGAATCCCTTACGGGATGAGTAAAAATCATCAAAACAATCCATGATACCCATCTGCAGTTCGTAGGCACTCATCTCTTTCGGATGGAAAACTACGTGTAAGTTATCGTACCAGTCCCAGTTATCAGTGAATATACGACCTTGGTCAGAAAGCTCTTCTCTAACTTCTGTTCCAACGTAAGGTGTCAGTGGGAAGAAGGCCGGGAAGTCGATATCAGCATGCTTACAGAAATCTACGGTATCTTGAAAGGACCCTTTCGTATCGTAGTCGTTCCCGAAAACGAAAGATCCCTCCACCTTGATGCCATAGTCCTTGATGGTCTTTAAATACTCTATGTTAGTCTCTAGATCTTGCCTTTTATCATAAGAGTTCAGCACATCCTGATTTATAGATTCCAAACCGATAACGAAGTTGAACTCGGAAACCTTATTACACCATTTTAGAATTTCTTCTTTCTGCGCCACATCTATACTAACACTTACCCAGCAACGTTTTGGGTGTACACCGTGTTCATGCATTTTCTTCAACAAATCCAAAGCTCTTTTTTTATCTCCTGAAAAATTTGGTTCGTCGAAGCAGAGCGTTTTCAAATTTTCGAAGTTTTTAAGGTATTTTACGACTTTTTCATTCGATACGTGCCTGACTTTCCTGCCGAACATGTTCTTTAACGAACAAAACTTACAATTGTATGGACACCCCCTCGAAGCACACAGTGAAACTGTTTTTGGATTTTTTAAACCATTGACTAGATCGTAATCAGGAAGCGGTATTGAATCTAAGTCAAGTAACTTATCAGCATGTACTATCCCTTTAACGTCCTCTTGGATGATCTTTTTAATAACAGTTTCACCTTCACCTACAACCACGGTATCACAATGCTGCAGCGCTTCTTTGGGTTTGAAGGAAGGATGCAGTCCGCCTAGAACTACGTGTACTCCTCTTCCTTTAAAATAATCTCCTAACCGGTACGACCGATTCGCTGTAGAACTCCTAGCACTGATCAAAACATAATCCGGATGAAAATCATCGTAATCTGGTTTCTTGAAAGATTCGTCGTAAAATTCCACATGGTATCCATCCTGGTCCAGAATAGTGGCTAATATCAGTAGCCCGGTTAGAGGTGTTCTTATAGCTTCTATATCACTCCCTCCGCTGCTCCTACTTTTTGGAGCTATGAGTAAGATTTTATCCATCTTCGTGTAAATAATAATGTTAGATATATTTTAGTCTTTTGCGAATTTTGTTGAGTTAAAGTTTGATCAATACCCTCTAATGCAAATTCGAATCAATTAAATACCTTTAAACTGTTCTAAAATTTATGAATATACTTGAAGAATTAAGGGAGATGTCGAATTTTTATTCTGCTAAAAAACCAGACAAATTTAAGGGTAAAATCCATTTATTGATCGGGGATGAAGATGGATATCTTGTAGAGATGGGAAAGAACGATATCGAAGTCAAAGAAGCCGGTATGGAAAACCAGGGAGATATAGGACTAGTGATGTCCGAAGAGACTTTTGAAAATTTGAGTTCCGGAAAATGGAACGGTATGACTGCCGCTGGACGAGCAAATATGTCCGATCCGGCACCACTTGATTTTAGGTTGCCGGAAGGTCAGGGGATGGATGCTGAAAAACTGCAGATGATGTACCACTTTCTGATACATTTCTTCAACAAAGAATATCCGACGATCACCAAACTGGGTAAGGAACATTCTAGAAAGGTTCACGGTGGTAATGCTGTCCCGATAGCCTACGGGCATGGGATCAGATCTGCATATTATTCTATCAAAAAGGGCGATCAGATAAATGAAGACGAACATGATCCTTGGGATCAAGTATTCACAGTAATCGGTGGAACCGGTACGGCAATTATCGACGATGAAGAGATAGAACTGGAGAAAAACATGTCAGTCCACGTCCCTCCGAACACTGCACATATAGTAAAAAAGGAAGAGGGTTCTGACGAACTTGAACTACTCTGGATCGCATACGGTGAGAATGCCTAAGATCTGATATTTACCAGTTCTTAACCCCTTCTTCGTAACCTAGTTCGAAGGCTTTCAGGTTAACATCTATAGTTTTCTCC
>CAYNQI010000152.1:0-2403 GCA_964399335.1 uncultured Thermoplasmata archaeon
CATGAAGATCACTCCAGAACACGCTCGTAGAGTTTTAAGCCATCTTCATGGTTTTAATAATTTAAAGAAAGGTGAAAAAGGTACTGAAGAATTGTTCAAAGATATACGATGTATACAAGTAGATCCTATAAACCCAGGAGGTAAAAATCATGATCTAACACTCTTCAGTAGAGTTGAAGATTATAGACCTGAATTTCTTAATGATTTACTTTACGAAAAAAATGAACTTTTCGAGTACTACTGCAAGATGTTATCTATCGTTCCCATGGAAACTTATCCAGTGTTTAAAAACAAAATGGAGAAGCAGGAAAAAAAGTTCGAAGACCTGTTTGAAGAGTACAGTGATGAGGTAGAATATATCTTGGATGTTTTAGAAGACGGATCTGTGAGTTCGCTGGAGTTAAAAGATATGGGTGAGAGCGAGATCGGCAGCTGGCGTACTACAAGAACATCGAATAGACTGCTCCGAAGTCTGTGGTTATCCGGGAAGATCAGTATCGATCACAGGGAAGGAGATCGGAAATATTACACTTTATCCGAGAATGTGATACCTGAAGAATTTTTAGAATGTGAAGCTTTGAGTGACGAAGAAGCTAAAAAGAGGATCACCGAGATCATAGTAAGATCATCGAAGTTGGTTTCACCATCCAAGGCCTCAGCCCAGTGGAAAAGTGTGGGTGGTGTAAGAGAGACTCGAAGGGTATTGAACGAGTTGGTGAAGGAGGGAACATTGTTTTCACTCGAAGTCGAAGGATGGAAAGGTGAACTGTATGCCTTGGAGAAGGATAGAGATGCGTGGGAAGATCCTCCATGTTTAGAATCTCCATATGTACGGTTTTTAGCACCACTTGACCCACTTCTTTGGAACCGTGAATTGTTTTCCAAAATCTACGGACACGAGTATGTTTGGGAGATATACAAGAAAGTAGAGGACCGGATATACGGCTATTACTGTTTACCGATATTGTACAACGATGAATATATCGGTGTGTTAGATCCGTACTGTGGAGGAACGAAATTGAAGATAAGGAACTTTCATATCTTTGGAGAAGTTGATGAAAGAACCATCGAACCGTACTTCTATAGAGAACTAAAGAGGTATATGAATTTCTTAGGTGTAGATGAGTTTGAAGTAAAGGGTTTGGATATTTTTAAAAATTTAGCAGATGTATAACGACAATAAATTTCATAACTAATAATAATTATTTTTTTAATCTTTTACTTATAAATTCACATTGTTATAAATAATTTAATATACTATCTAAATTATATCGAATAACAAGTGATTTATATATTTGAGGTGGAAGTTTGAAAAGAAAATTATCTAAAAAAGTTGGAGTATTATTTTTGGCAACTGTATTGTTTTTGAGTGCCACTGTAGTTTCATTTGGTGCTGAAGACTATCATACTGGGATCGAAGAAGAGGATGAAAGTGAAAGTTGGAACGATGAAATCGATGGAAACCTCGATCTCTCAATACCGATATATGATTGGAACAATCTAAATGAAGTACATGACGGTCTTTCTTCTACATACCTTTTGATGAATGACCTGACATCAGATTCAGCTGGTTACGATGATTGGGTGGATACTGCAGATGGTTGGGATCCCATCGGGGATGAATCTAACCCTTTCGAAGGAACTTTTGATGGGAATGGTCACACCATCCTAGATCTTTATATAGACCGGCCTACTGAAGAATTCGTCGGCCTTTTTGGTTATACTGATGGTGCCGAGATAATGGATATCAATCTTGTCGATTTTGAGGTTACTGGCGAACAGAGAGTAGGTGGACTAGTAGGCTACAACGATGGTGTGGTAACGCACTCATCTGCTAGTGGTAGGGTTGAAGGTACAGATGATTGGTACAATGGTGTTTTAGTCGGGCGAAACCAAGATGCTGGCGAGATTATCTCATCGTATTCTGCTGGTGAAGTAGAAGGTCTAGGTGGTTTAGGTGGTATCTGTGGACTCAATCGGGGTCTAGTCTTAAATTCATATTCTACAGCAGATGTGACCGGCACAGAAAATAATGTCGGTGGACTAGTGGGTGAACAATGGGGTGATGTAATAAATTGTTATTCTACAGGTGAAGTCATTGCTGATGTTACTAGGGTAGGCGGTCTCATAGGACGTGACGCTGAAGGATCTATAGAGAACTCTTTCTGGGATACCGAAAGCTCCGGTCAAGAGACTAGCAATGGGGGTGAAGGTAAGACCACCGCAGAGATGAAAGATGTTGCAACATTCACCGAAACCAACGAAGATCTAGGTGAAGCCTGGGATTTCGTTGGAAATCCATACGATGATGAGGGTGAGGAAGACATATGGCATATCAACGGAAGGTACAATGATGGATATCCGATCTTGACTTGGCAAACTTTAGAGATCCATGATTGGCAT
>CAYNQI010000153.1:0-2368 GCA_964399335.1 uncultured Thermoplasmata archaeon
ATCAATTCTTTAAAGCCCATACGACCGTATTTTCTTTCTTTCGGGATGTAAGTAGCTGCATAAATCGGTTTTTTATCGGGAGTGATAACAACGTTCAACGGCCATCCACCGGACCCCGTCATAGCTCTAGCAAAGTCCATATAAACCATATCTACGTCCGGTCTTTCTTCCTTATCAACTTTTATGGATACGAAGGCATCATTCATCAGTTTCGCCACTTCTTCATCTTCAAAGGATTCATGTGCCATGACATGACACCAGTGACATGATGAATAACCAATCGAAAGGAATATGGGTTTATCTTCCGACCTGGCTTTTTCGAAGGCTTCCTCACACCATGGATACCAATCTACAGGGTTCGTCGCATGCTGTTCAAGATATCTGCTCTTCTCACCGGCTAAGTGATTCTTCTCTCCCATAGGTATAGAAGGTGTGCTATGTGATTAAAGCCTTTTGTTTCTAAATAGATGACTCTAAAAGAAAGGTGAATTAGTTAGCTAACAATTTTCATTAGGTCACTGTTCCTTCTTCTTATCGATATTATGAAGTACAAATATTATACCTCCAGCTGCTATGAAAGAGCCGATGGTTATCAAGAATAGTGGATCTGTGAAAAACGACTCAGTATCTTCTTCTCCGTTAGTATCATCACCGTTGCTTACTACATCTTCTCCGTTAGTATCATCACCGTTGCTTACTACATCTTCTCCGTTAGTATCGTCGTCACCATCATTGACATGATCTGAACTAGTTATCGTAACTTCCTCTATGATGATATCCTCTACAGGTACATCTCCTGTTGTGGTCTCTACAGATGCGATCTCATCTACTACACCCATACCAGTTGTTACTCTTCCAAATACACAGTAACCCCAACCATCCTGTGCTTGATCCCAATCCAAGAATCCATTATCATCTTGATTTATGAAGAACTGACTAGTGGCCGAGTGAGGATCATCTGTCCGAGCCATAGCGATGGTCCCTCGTTCGTTTCGATGACCACTCTCTTCAGCCTCGTTCTGGATCGGATCGTAAGTAGGTTCCTTCCTCTCCATACCCGAGTAAAATCCTCCGCCCTGTATCATAAAGTTTTCAATAACTCTGTGAAAGATCAGGTCCTCATAGAAACCATCCTCTGCATATCTGATGAAATTTTCAACGGTTTCAGGAGCCTCGTTTTGGTACAACTCTACTTCGATGGTACCTCTATTTGTTCTGATAGTTGCCACTGGATTCTCATTCGATGAACCCTGAACTGGTACGAGTGAAACTATGAGAACTGCTAAAATGATGAAACAAAATGCGCTTTTTATCAACTTCATACTGCTCCTTATCCACATTTCAGATAAAAACGTTGCTGTTCTATAAGCATGATTTAAAGTTTTCAGCCTAAGTTTTATTTATCAGTTAAACTAATGTTTAACTACACGGTAAGATGATAGAAAAAAAGATTTTGAAAAAGGGTCAAGTCGTCATCCCTAAAGACATACGAGATCTACTCGGTCTACACGAGGGAGATAAAGTGCTGATAGATATCGAAGGTGACATAATCAAGATACAAAAAGAAGGATATATCTCTGAAAAGTTGAAAAGTATCGCTGAAAAACATGACAAAAAGATCAGCACCCAGGAGATCAAAAAGGGTCTCAAAGATAGGTACCAGGTGTGAACATGTATATCGATTCTAACATATTCATCCATTCCACACTTGATAAAGATGAATTAGGAGAAAATTGTAGAAAAGTTTTAGAAAAGATCGAAAACGGATCTTTGAACGCTTCGTCTTCCTATCTAGTCCTAGATGAAGTACTATGGATCCTTCAAAACGAAATCGGTAAAAAGGACGCTTTAAGATCCACGAAGATGTTCCTATCCTTACCTATAAAATGGATCGATGTGAAAAGGGATATAATATTCCAAACACTGAACATCTACGGAAACTGTGATCTAGACCAGAGAGATGCTATCCATCTCGCATCTATTAAAAAAGCCAAGATGACAACAATACTGAGTGAAGACAGTGATTTCGATGAGATAGAAGGGATTGAAAGAAAGAGTGTGGATAAGCTTTTAGAAAAGTAAGATATCATGGGAAAGAAAAATTTAGACAAGTATTCATTCGAGATAGGTCCCATCAGGCCACCCAGTGAAGGTGGATCTCGTTCTCTTTTGATCAGACCTACTCGCAACTGTTCCTGGAACAGATGCGCTTTCTGCCCCTTTTACGACGGAAAAGAGTTTCAGATCAGAGAAGTTGAAGAAGTTAAGAGAGATATCGACTCAGTCAAAAAGATCAAAGAACTGTTATCAGAGGGTTCCGAAGAAGTGAGTAAAGTACCACACCATTGTTTATCAGTCGTATCTGGAT
>CAYNQI010000154.1:0-2362 GCA_964399335.1 uncultured Thermoplasmata archaeon
AGCGGTGGCTGGAAGAAGATGTTTTTAGACTCAGCTTCCATCTTGTTCCAAAAAGATACATCTTTAGAAAATTTAAAGTTTTTCTATACAATATCTACGAGATTTCACAGGAATTTATAAAAAGGATTCTTTCAATAGGGCATCTATAAAACTAGGTGAAAAATCCTCAAGAAGTATTTGATTTAAGAGGAAAAATATTAGTTCGGGTTATTCAATAAAAGTGATAGTATATGGAGGAAAGTAATAGAAACAATCTAATGCCAGTTCTTGACAAACTCAAAGCCATATGGATCAACAATAAATTATCTGAACTTGGAAGCATACGTAAAAGAAAACAACGTATAGCAATAGATGAACTTATCGAACATGGAATTAAAGAACCAAAAACGATAATTCCACCTTTAATCAGGACTATGAATTCTGATAATAATGAAGTGGCGGAAAATGCTAAAATAGTATTCGAAGAAATAAATGATAAGGTAGAAACAGAACCGATCCTCCTCGAAATTTTAGAAAATGAACATAATAAAATCACTGCTGAATTATTAGATAAAAAAGGAATAAATGCATTAAAATATTTTGAAACCCTCTCAGATATAAAAGAGGATAGAACCAACCTTAAAGAATTCGGATTTGACGTCAGTGAATTTGAAGACGATGTAGATAGAGCCAAAAACCTTTACTTTTCTCAGGATTATGATGAGGCTATTTCCGAACTTCAGAATATTTCGATAGAGATAAAAGAATTATTGAAAGACTACAAAAAAGCGGGAGAAAATCTTGAAGTTTTACAGGAGCAAATCGAGAATCTAAAAAAATATGATCTTGATGTGGCTAATTTAGAAAAAAAGCTTTCAAAAGCAAATAAAAAATATCGAGAAGGTAAATTGAAAGAATATGAGGAGTTTGCAGAAAATATTGAGAGCACGATAAACGAAGAGTATGGAACTAAATTGAAGAAATTATTAGATAGAAAAAATGAATTAATTGATAGATTAGATTCCATACCTAATGGTACCAATAAAAGTAAGATTCGGTCTGCTATAAATGATCACGATTTGGAACGTGCGGCGATGATGATAAGCCAAATTGAAGCCAATTCCAAGTGTGATGAAGTAGAAAAGCAAGTTAAAGAAGATGATAATTTACCAAATTCCGAAGAGGAAGCCCCTGTTGTGGACTCTGTTCAAACTTTCTCAAAAGATAGATTATTTGATGAATTAGATAACTTAAAAGATTCTGCGGAGTCCTGCAGATTCCTTAAATCGAATAAGATTAGAGATGCCATAGAAAATGATGATTTAGAACATGCACAAAAGATGATAAAAATACAAAAAGACAAACTGCCAGTTATGAAAAAGATGGAAAAAGAAATAGTATCCCTCGAGAAAAAGGAAAACATGATAGATACACGCCGAATCGAATCAGCTATGGGGAAAGGGGATATAGAAAAGGCAAAAAATGAATTAGAAAAACTGAAAGATGATTTTGCAGAATACAAAGACATATTGAAAAAATTGGAGCGTTTAGCAAATAGAAGGACCTCGCTTGCTGAACAGCTTGCAGACGGTAAGATAAATAAAGATATTTATAAAGATGCGACTCAAAGTATAACTCACAGAGAAGTGGATCTTGAAGGAAGATTGAACGAACTAAGAAAAAAAGTAATCTATGAGGATTATGAAAAGCCATTTTGAGGTATAGTCTTTGATGATTAACATATCCTATTTTTTAAACTTTAAGATTATACATATTCATAAATTTTCAAACCGCTAGTATCATTGATACTTATTATCAGAATATATTCCTGCCCATCCTATCAAAATATTTCTGAAAAATCCTCGATAGAAAAATGAATAAGATCCTTTTCAACCAACCACTTTTTTGCATCAGGTGTGAACTCTTTAGATACAATGAGGAGTTCTGATCCATCATACAATTTTGAACTTCTCATCTTATCATAGAGTGCTTCTACATCTTTCTTATCAGATAAGCTCCATTTCACTTCTCCTAATAGGTTTTTATTCTTTGATATGCCACATATATCGATCTCATTACCCTGTCTATCCCACCATGACCCTATCTTCTCATACTGTTCCAATTTCCAGTCAAGTAATTCTTTACCATTTATTTTTCTGATGATCTGCCTTACTACGTCCTCGAAAACTCTTCCCATATATCCGTTGAATTCATCTTCGATCTTACCCTTTATACCTTCTTGACCCCCCATCTCTAGTTGATCTTTATTGGGATAAACATAATGAAACCAGAACCTGAAAAAGTTATCTTTTATCCTGTATCTCTTTTTTTTGCTCTTAGTGACTTTTTCAGTAGCAGGAGCTAATCTTTTGAGCATATCGAG
>CAYNQI010000155.1:0-2342 GCA_964399335.1 uncultured Thermoplasmata archaeon
CCACTTGCGGGTCTTGATGATCCAGCTATACTCATAGCAACGCTAGAGCTTACCAGCGCCTTGATCACTAACCATGCACTTTCTTCCAATCCAGGTTTTATACTATCTGCGTTGTCTATCAAAGATGAAGCAGTCATCTTAGAAAGGTTTGCAGCGTAATGTGAATAAGATTCGTTTCTCAATCTTTTTGCTAACTGCCAGTCCAAAACTGCAGTTTCGTTGGATATTATATCAGCACACCCAGATGCTAACAAACGATATGGACTGTTTGCAATTATGCTTGTATCGGCAACTACAGCTAATGGGGATTGTGCAGCTACGGAATTTTTATTCCCATCTCTGTCTATAGACGCTCTTCCAGAAGCGATACCATCATGAGATGCTGCGGTAGGCACGCTTATGAAAGGCACATCCAAAATATATGAAGAATATTTAGCTACGTCTATTGACCTTCCACCACCGACGCCTAAGAAAAAGTCATATTTGTTTTTTGAATTTTCTGTTATCTTATCTACTGTTTTCTGACAAGCGTTTTCGATGACATATATATCCGTTTCAAAACCCTTTTCGTCTAATAATTCACGGACTTTTTCTCCTGCGATATCTTTAGTAGTACCATCGCAGATCACCAGTGCTTTCTCTTTTAGTTTTAGAGATCCAACTGTTTTTGATACTTCTTTGATGGCATTGTTACCCACGACTACTGTTCTAGGGAACTGCATACTTTTCAATTTGTTAAATTGACCGATATCCCCTTGAGTCTCACTTTCATATTCAGTAGTCATTTTTGAAACACTAGTAAGATTAGAAATTTCTTTCTTATATTACTTTCCCTATTTTCCAAGTTCCTCATGAATCTGTTCAGCCACTTTTTTTCCAGAAAGTAGCATACCTCCAAAGATCGGTCCCATTCTTGGTGCACCCATCACTGCATTAGCGCACATACCAGTAATCCATAATCCTGGGAATACTTTCTGGGTATTTTCGATTACTGTTTTCTCTCCGACCTCTGCACACATCGATTTCTCTCCGACTATCTTTCCAGGTTCCGTTTCTAAAGCGCCAACTTTACGCTGAACTATATTACACACCTCTGAATCGTGGCCAGTTGCATCGATACAAGCCCTAGCTCGGATGGTTATTGGATCTACATGGAGACCGGCTAATTCGATTGGTGAAGAGTTAATCACGAATCCATTCACTTTTTCTTCTTCATAAAGAACATCCTCTACTGTTACAAGATTAAATAATCTAACACCTGCATCTATAGCCGCTGAAAGAAGTTTACTGACACATTCTATCGAATCTGCAGTGTAGTACCCGTCTCCTTCGTCTTGGATATTGACTCCAACCTTTTCTAGCTCCTGGACGGATTCCTCTTGAACGACAGCAACAGGATAGCCCATACCTCCTCCCCACATGCCTCCACCTGGAGAAAGTTTCCTTTCGAATATAACTACTTTGCAGCCCATCTCTGCTAGGTAACGGCCTGCTACTAGACCTGCTGGCCCCGCTCCAGCTATGGCCACATCGTTTTCAGTATGTTTAGAAAACTCTTCAAAATATCTTTTCGTAATATGTTGAGTAACTTTGATATCGTCTATCATATTTGCGCATACAAAAAGGAGGTATAAATATGTTGATGTTATTCAATAGTATTGAGGTTCACTTTGATGGTCTTTTTGTGCTTTTTTTCCATTAATTTCTTTCTGATAGATATAGAATTCTAATGCATAAAAAATTCCCCTTACAGCGCATGCCATAACTGTCAGAACGATTATCCCTGTGATAGTCAATGTGTATGTGAATTCTTCGCCTTCAAAGCCTAAATTGATGCTTCCTAATACCATCACGAAATAGGCGATTAGTACGCCTGTGCTTATCAAACCAAAAATTAGTCTCTTTTTATCACCCTTATCAAAGTAATTGGTCAAGCCGATGGTAATAACAAGTGGTATACCTAACATAACTGCATACATAGCTGTATTTTGGAAGACGTGTTCCATGTCAGGAACTTCCGTAGTAGCCATAGAAACTCCAAACCAAACTAAGCCTATAAAGAAGATCAATGAAAGAATCATAAATATAGAAGCTTTTATAGGATGTTTATTAAATTCTTCTTTACTCATCGACATCAACCTCCTTTTCATATTCCATCCCTGTATTGTTATCTATAAATGTTATCTCAGCATATGCTGGTATTTCATCGATGTCGGCCTCTAGCACACCCTCAAATTTTTCACCTGCTACAACAATAAAATATTCGGTTATAGAATCGATATAGTCATCATATTCGTCATAGACAATTATATCGATTGTAAGGTCTAGTTCTCGAGGGCTGT
>CAYNQI010000156.1:0-2338 GCA_964399335.1 uncultured Thermoplasmata archaeon
TTAACTTAAATAATACTTATAATATATTATAAAAAACCGATATATATATATATATATATATGAGTGTTCCATTATATCTTATCGAGAGTGATAATATCCCCGGAAGTATTTCCGAAGAGAATAAAGTACGTGTGATGGTGCTGCCTATAATTGCGATGCTTGTAGTGACGATGATAGTCGCTGGGTATCGGGATGAGGGAGAAAGGATCGAAGTGGATGAAGGATTTGGTGAAACAAGCATAGAGTATCTACCAGAAGAAAAAATGTCGGAAAATTATCCAGCTGACCCAGCAACTGCACTTACATCTATCAACAACGAGAGTTATATAAAATTACACGTTGTACCTCGATTTATTGGATCAAGTGGCTTCCGACAATTAATAGATTTGAAAATTATCGTAGAAGGAATGCTAGAGGAGGAACTTGAACCTGATATTCTTATGCTAGAGATGGCAGAACCTAATTCTCATCCAAATTTCCTACTTACGCGAACCATGCTAAATAATGAATCGATCTCGGAATATCCTCCCCAAACAGACCCTGCACATAGAGTAGGATCTTATATACACATGAACGAATTCATTTTTGAAACCGTGTTAGATTGGGGGATACTTAGAGAAAACTGGGGCGAACCTTTGACCTTGGAGATAAAAGCTACACTTGGAGGATTATCTGAAGAAGTACCAGCAACCGTTCATGTACATATTGACCTATTCTCGGAGATAGTTGGTTTCGAAGCTGAAACGGATGAAGAACATTATCTTACCAGTGATTACACCTCCGAATCCGACGCAGAGGATAACGATTTCTATGTAAAACCTAACCTATCTTATCGATACGAGAATCATCCAGGGGGCGAAGAAGTCCTGTATGATGCTAAGATATATGTTAGAAGTCAGAGTCCTAATGAAGAATACGAGTTGGTTCACACTGAAAACGATATAAAAGCCGGTGAAGATCACACCTCTGAAATCAGATTGAACGTAAGCGAAGAAACAGACGAGGTGGGTATGACTGTTCGGTTCGTTATCGAACAGCAGGAAGGTCCATGGGATTATGATACCCTAGAAGATAACGAGTTTGACTTATCATTCACCGTTACGAACGATGGAGGTGTTGAATGAATGTACTTTTCAAAAAATCATATGCTGATATACCTAACAGCAAGTCTTTTCATGTTTTCAATTATGTTTTTTTAAATGTGAACATTGATGTTTGAAAGTGTTTTGGATACTGGCGGTTTGACAGAACAGTTCGAATTCGCCAGAAAATCAGTATCAGGTCAAGAGGCGATTCAAAAGTCCTAAGATCAAAGAAGTTGACACATTCGTTTTACACAAAGATTTAAGTAAACATAACACCATAATGGCCATCACAGGGACGATGGAGGTTTGAAAAAATGGCAAAAGTAACAAGACAAATGGTAGAAGATGCAGGTGTAGATGTGGATGAACTCGTTGATCTGTTGGTTAGGAACGCGGCAGCTGAATTGACAACGTTCTATTACTACACGATCCTCAGAGTGAATCTCATAGGTTTGGAAGGTGAAGGGTTGAAAGAGATAGCTGAAACGGCGAGGATCGAAGATCGGAATCACTTCGAAGCACTGATACCCAGGATATACGAGTTGGGTGGAGAGTTACCCAAAGATATGAAGGATTTCCACGACGTATCCGGATGTCCACCAGCATATCTACCGGAGGATACTTCGGATGTAAAGAAGATCATGGAAGTTCTAGTCGAGGCTGAGAGATGCGCTGTTCGACAATACACTAAGATCTGCAACATGACTGCAGGTAAGGATCATCGTACTTATGATCTAGCACAAGCTATACTTCACGAGGAAATACAGCACGAATCATGGTTCTCAGAGTTCCTAGGAGAAGGTCCTTCGGGACACTACCTGAGAAGAGGAGATACATCACCGTTCGTATCAAAATTCCTTAAGTAAAACCATTTTTTTTATTTTTTATAAACGTAGTTTTTCGGCTCTAAATAGGAAAAATTATTATAAGTTGATATTAATTATCTGTTGACATGGAGATAGGGATCGTAGGGAAGGCATTACTGTTAACTTTTTTTGCAGGTATATCGACTGGCATCGGAGGTTTGACTCCTTACTTCATCAAAAAACCGAAGATGGTATACCTTTCTCTAGGTCTAGGTTTTGCCGGTGGAGTGATGATTTACATATCATTCATGGAACTGCTGCCTGAAGCTTTCGAAGGTGCTGGAGAGGGTATTGCAGTTCTAGCATTTTTCTTAGGCATCATTGTTCTCGGTATCATTGATTTTCTTATCCCAGAAAGGGAAACTTACGATCTATCATCCATAACGA
>CAYNQI010000157.1:0-2334 GCA_964399335.1 uncultured Thermoplasmata archaeon
CTAACCTCCAGTGTTATTCGCTGGACGTACTGTGATTCTGCTTCTGCAGAATTTGCGACCACAGCTACGCCACTCATAACGAAAACAGCGGCGATTAGCACGCTCATTATCTTTTTCCATTTCATGATTTATCGTCCTCTACACACAGAGTAAACATTATGTGATATATAAAACTTATGTAGATTCGTACCTAAAGAGAGTTATATATAAAAATTAATATGCAATAGCCAGTGTATATATAACGTTATAGCAATATAAAAGAATGTTATTAAATAAATTATTAACTATAATTATCGTTCCCTTCATTATATGGGAAACGTTTAAATGTTATTTGTTTTAGTCATTGTTAATATGGAATCTATATTCCTCACTATAATATACATCGTGGCTTTACCGATTGCCATTGTATTGATTATCTGGAATATTCAACAAGAGATCAGTTATTTAGATTATTTAAAGGATGCACAATGGACAAGACATGAAGAAAAGTACAAAAAAATGATATCGATATTAAAGAAAATTAACAAATTTGCAGTGCTTTTCTTGATTTTGATTTTAGTATTCCTTCCCCTCTGGAATTTTACAGCCTCAGTAACTCTAGATCAAAATATACAAAGCGAGAGAGCCCACGTTCCTGGTGGATACCCTGTTATGACAAATCCAGTCTCTCAAAGGATCGCACCTACTTACAATACAGACCAAGCACTTCAAGAGATGGAAGAAAACCCAAGTATATGGCTACCTGAGCAGGTAAAAGAGCATGTTGATCTTGAAGAATTAACGAGTTTGCCTGGCCGGATAGCAATTTACAGGTTAAGGGGAGGTAGGTATATCATAACTTACACCTATCTAGCACCATATCCAATAATGCTGTCTTATGGATTCGAGATTAGGGAAATACTTGATGAAGAAACTAACGAAGAACAGACCGATTTGGTATTGATGAAAGAGAAAACCTACATATACCCTGACATTGCAAGAAATCCAGATGATTTGATATATTAATTTCATTTTACTATCACCACCAACTATTATATATTTGATTAATTTCTACATCTTAGATGGTTGAATACGAGATAATACTTATAGGACCCAAAACACCGGGAAACATAGGCGCAATAGCCCGATTGATGATGAACTTTGATGTAGCAAACCTATCTATTTTGAATCCTCCAGAGATCGATGATGAAGCACTAGCTAGGGCCATGCATGCAAAAAGCATCCTAAGGGAATTCGATGAGATCGATTCTCTTCTAGAGAAATTAAACTCATTCGACCTAGTTGTTGGAACTACAGGGATCACCAGCGAAAAAGAAAAAGAGTTCTTAAGGAAAGCTGAAACTCCAGAAGAATTTGCTGAGAACACCTGTGATTATCATGGACGTATAGCGATACTATTTGGAAGAGAAGATAAGGGCCTTTCAAATGAAGAATTGAGTTATTGTGATAAATTGATAAATATACCTTCTTCGAAAACTTATCCGATCTTAAATCTCTCTCATGCAGTAGGTGTAATCCTTTACGAGATCTTTAAGAATCGTGAAGATGATACGGATGCCTATGATATCTCTGAAAGAAAAATCGAAGAAAGTGAAAGGGAAAGGTTGGTATCACTCTTTTCAAACATCTTAGAACAGATTGAATACCCGCCCCATAAAAGGCGTAAGACCGAAGTTATGTTCAGAAAGCTATTGGGTCGAGCTACCACGAAAAGATCAGAATATCATAGATTGATGGGAGTCTTTTCTTGGATACACACAAGGTTAAAAAAGTGATCTTACCGATCTAAACCTGCTCTTTTTGCCATCAATCTTTTCAGTTCGTTCCTATCTTTCGCTTCTAGACCAAAATATTCCTGGAATTTAGGACTCGTTCTTATGGAATATGTCCTACCGTCCCTTTCCACCAGTATCAGATCCATATCTTGTAGCTTATCCACATGTTCGTAGATCTGACTACCGATCATCTTCTTCAATTCACTCTGTTTAACAGGTTGATAATAGGCTATGAGAGCCGCTGTTTTCAATATGGGTTTGGGTATATCCTCATCCATGAGTTTCATACCATATTGATTGTATTCTTGAGACAATTGAAGAGAATACTTCCTGCCGATCTTATTGATCTCTAAAGCGGTTTTTCTGTTTTGATACATCCTTCTAAGCTTTTTAACAGCTTGTCTTATATCTTCTCTGGGTATACCCGTAGATTCTTCCATATCGGGTACGGTCAACGGTCTTCCTGCTGAGAAGAGAACGGCCTCGACCACCTGAACGGGTTCTTCTTCTTCCGGTTCTTCTTCTTCCGATTCAGTCTCTTCCGGTTCTTCTTCTTCCG
>CAYNQI010000158.1:0-2334 GCA_964399335.1 uncultured Thermoplasmata archaeon
CAGTAGATCATAGTGATTTCTACCTCGACAACATAGATACAAGAAAAGAAAAAAACTGGTCACTTTTCTGGTCCGATGTTCACTAAGACAAAAAATCTTTCAAATCAATTATGTACATTTTTCTACGTCCTTCATGGACAGAATCTATACAGATCTTGTCACCTCTTCTATTCCAGCGTGGATGTAGATCGCTTTTCAACGGATCCAGCCTGTATTTTATGGGCGTGTAAAACTTTCCAATGATATGACTTTCATCTTTATCCATATCATAAAGTATCAACTTTTTACGCCCCCCTTTATCTGGATATGTATCAGTTAGAAGCCAATCGCCATCAGGAGAAAATGAAGGGTGCCCATCCTCACATAAAACTCCTTTCCCAACGGTTTCTATCTTATCGCTTCTATCTTTAAAGAGATAATAATGATTAGATTCATCACTAGGATGGCCGGCATATGCTAGGATTTCGTCATCGTTTTTCCAAGTAAAATGAGAAGATGATCCATCGACTAAACAGTAGATATCAGAACCATCTGGGTTCATGGTCATCATACGTGTTCTCCTTATCCCTTTAGATAGATACCTATGGAAGAACACGACTCTACTACCGCTTGGGTTGAATTCTATATGATTAACCCAATGGTGTTTTACCTTTTCATCAAGACCTTCAGCCAAATCACTTAAAGATACCAACAATTCTACTCCCTGATTTGTCAGGTCCAATGCGTAGATCCCATCCACTTCTTCGTTACGAAACTTCGTTCTTTCCTTTCCAGCATGATACCCATATCCCGGTCTAAGATGATGCAGCTTTTCGAAATTTAACGATAACGCCCTTCTATTTTTCCAATCGACATCATAAAAAGGAAATGGTACCACTTTCATCTCACCCTTTTTTATATGCCTGATAACAGAAACAAATCTACCAGACCGAAAATCGTTATGGATAAAGATCGGTTCATCTTCTTCGTTATCCAACCACTTTAACATACACCCCTGTTGCCAGTTCCAAGCTCTGGTTTTCCCCACTTCATGTTTTTTATTGTGCTTCAGATCGATATAACCTATTTCCGCTTCATCTTTGACAGTTGGATGTCTTTCTATTCTGGGAGTGGAAAGAAAAAGCAGATACCTTTCGGAGGAACTCCAAGGTGATTTATCATAATATCCGAAAAAATAATTTTTTTTATCTCCCTTGAAATGATCGATTATATCTACAGGATCAATTTTGACCACCTTTTTTCCTATCGATCCGGGATTCTTAAGTCCGTAAACAAACTGATCTTTCATGAAGTAACCCCTAGCTAACAACCTGTAGAGGGCTGGATAAGATTCGAAGTATTCCTGAAATTTATCTTTCACTGCCATGGATTGCTATAACTAGATTTCGTAATTGTTATATAAAAATTGGTAGCCCTTTGATAACTTATTAGTCAAGATCCAAAAGCAGACCTCAAATAACCTATACTCCATGCTAGATTGATAAAAGTGAGTACAATCCAGGACTTTAGTGAAGTACCAAATTTAGCGTTCTCGATGTTTTTTACGACCATGTAAAAAACGGTCAAATAAGTCAATAGTGCACCGACTGCCAATAATATCAATAAAGGCAAGTAGAAGATAGATAGGCCAAGTAAGACTATGCCACAAAGCGGATAAAACCTAGAAACCTCCTTCCAACTTGACCTAGAACTGTGCCTCTTCAAGAGATGATATTCTCTTTTCCCTATTTTATGTTCTCTTTTCATAACCGACTTCAAAGTTTGTGGATCTTTATGGTGAACCACGGCATCCTTCTTTAGTATCACTTTCCAACCGCTGTCCTTCATCCTCCAAGAGGTGTCTTTATCCAAACTAACTTTCTCAGCGGGTAAACCTCCTACATCTTCAAGAGCAGTCCTTCTGTAAGCTGAGCACCCTCCCTGAACCCACTCAGCCTCTTCTCCCTCGTCCCTCAGGCTGTAAAAGATCTCATTGAGTGTTCCGTATCCATCGGTTACCCATCCTTTACCGAATGACTTAATGACACCTCCTACCGAACCTACATTTTCATCTTTAAATGGTTCTAGAATATTCTCTAAAAAATCAGGCTCAAGTATCTCATCGGCATCAACGTTCACGATTATATCACCGCTGGACTGACTGACCCCTACTTTTCTAGCTTTCTTTAATCCTATATGCTCTGTCCGGTGTGTCTTCAAATTGAATTTATCACTGTATCTTCTCACTACACCTAATGTATCATCAGTGGACCCATCATCTATAACCACCAGTTCAAAATCTTTGTAGGTCTGCTTGACAAGTGAGTCGAGACAATCACTGATATTATCTTCCTC
>CAYNQI010000159.1:0-2318 GCA_964399335.1 uncultured Thermoplasmata archaeon
ACGTTTTTCTTCCTCCTCTATTAACGGCTCTGCTACAGGGATTTTGCCGTTCATAGAATGGTATATAATAACTCTTTTATTGTATTTTCCCTTAAATTCTAATTATTCAAAATAGCTAACTCAAACCCGTTACTATCAAATATCAGTTATGAAATATGTAATGCAAATATCAAAACATGGTGTTATTAATGTATGAAATAATAGATGTATCGGCGAGGGAAATTCTTGATTCTAGAGGCAATCCTACAATTGAAACTACTGTTATTACTGAAATTTCTAGAGGGACTGCAGCAGTCCCTTCTGGAGCTTCAACCGGTGCAAGGGAAGCACTTGAATTAAGAGATATCGGTGAGAGATATGGTGGTAAAGGTGTATTAAAAGCCGTTGATAATGTGAATGAAGTTATAGCATCTGAATTGCTAGGTATGGATGTTAGGAATCAATACAAAATCGATAAGATAATGCTTGATCTCGACGGTACTGATGATAAAAGTAACCTAGGTGCAAATGCCATCCTTTCTGTTTCCTTGGCTGCTGCTAGAGCCGGTGCCTATGCCAGCGAACTACCACTCTACCGCTATTTGGGACGATTGAACGATGTATTATTGCCCGTTCCTTTTATGAACGTATTGAACGGTGGTGAACATGCTGGGAATGAACTTGATATACAAGAATACATGATCGCACCGACTGGTGCAGAAAATATTCGAGAAGCTGTAAGGATAGGTGCAGAAGTCTATCACGAATTGGGAGATAAACTGGTTTCTAAATATGGTAATTCTGCAATTAATGTAGGTGATGAAGGCGGTTATGCCCCTCCTTTAAAAGATCCATTCGAACCATTAGAATTGATCTTAGAAACTCTAGAAGAAACTGGCTATGACAAGGTTGTGGATCTGGCCATAGATTGTGCTGGTTCAGAATTCTACAAAAACGAGTCTTATCATTTTGCAGGAGAAACTCTTACATCAGAAGAGATGGTAGAATTTTATGGAAGATTGATAGAAGAATATCCCGTAATTTCTATAGAAGATCCGTTATCTGAAGATGATTGGTCTGGATTCGTTGAACTTACTGATAGGATAGGAGATGAGGTACAGATCATAGGTGACGATTTATTCGTCACAAACCAAGAATTGGTCATGGAAGGTATAGAAAAAGGTGCATGTAACTGTTTATTACTGAAAGTAAACCAGATCGGAAGTTTAACGGAAGCTATGGATGCTGCATCCATGGCATTTAGAAACGGATATGGTGTCCAGATATCTCACAGATCTGGTGAAACCTGTGACGATTTCATAGCAGATCTTTCAGTGGCCTTATCATCGGGCCAGATAAAAGCTGGTGCTCCAGCAAGGTCTGAAAGAACTGCAAAATACAATCGATTGATGGAGATAGAAGAACAATTGGGAGAAAGTTCGAGATATGGGAGTATAATAAAATAAATTATTAGTCTCCTACGAACAGAACCGGCCTTTTAGCCTCGACTATGATCTCCCTTTCTAATTTTCCAAGGGCCAATGGAGGGTATATCTTTCTTAATTTGTATTTCAACCCGGGTCTCCCACGGCTAGTCACTACGAAGTCCCTTCTCTTGGATTCTTTTACTATATCTTTATTTGGCTTTTTTGTACAGATACCTATCTTGAAAGGAACATCATTCTTTTTGGCGAAAGTTTGCAGTCTTCTAAAAGAGGCTTCAGTTTCTTTGTCACCACGTATACACAAAACCTTTAGATCTCCCTCAAAGTGTTCCGCTATTTCGATGGCAAGGTAACCTGCTTCAACGGAATATCTACTTCCACTTGTTGGATGAAGAATTTTTTTAGGCTTGATTATATCCACTATAGAGTCAAAAAGAAGGACTGGTATCGAGGTATTTTCTAATGTATGGAGGCACGTGTCACCTATTTCTAGGGTCTGAATCCCTGATTTTGATTGAGTTCCCATCACGATCAAATCGATGTGATTCTCTTCAGAATATTTCAATATCTGTTTGCTTGGAACTCCTTCTCTAACACTTTTTTTAATTTTTTCTATACCCATCTCGTGTAATATTTCTATTCCGTCTCGGATTGCCTTTTTAGAAGCTTTCTTTAGATCTTCCATCAGAACATCTGTTGTTGGAACACTTCTTTCAGTGGTATATATTACATTCAACAAGTGATATTGTGAATCTGGAAAAGCGTTAGCCGTATATTTGATGGCATTTTTTATGAGTTCTGAATCATCTGTAGCTATGAGTATATTCTCGAACATATGTATAAACATAAGTTGATGTATATATTTACAATTTTTGCTTTTAGTTAGAGTATTAC
>CAYNQI010000160.1:0-2315 GCA_964399335.1 uncultured Thermoplasmata archaeon
AAGGCTTAGGACCTTGTTGCACAGGCATCCGAGGGTTCAAATCCCTCCCCCCGCATACACAGGAAGGCTACAGCCATCTGAAGCATAGAAAGACTTTTCATCCATCACTTATTCACCTTATAAACAAGATGTCCAAGTTCAGGGAGTATCAGTTTCTCCATAGCGAGTTTTACTGCAGATTTAGAACCGGGTAGAGCAAAAACCAGTTGTTTGTCATTCACGCCTGCGATAGCTCTGCTAAGATAGGCTGTAGAACCTATCTCTTCATAGCTTAAACTTCGGAACATCTCTCCAAATCCGGGTAATATCTTGTCAACAATGTCAATTACAGCATCGGGAGTTACGTCCCTACTACTTATCCCAGTTCCGCCGTTCAAGATATACGCATCGGCGTCTTTCGTACTAAGTTCTTCTTTAATAACGTTCATCTCTTTGGGTATTATCGAATATGAACAGACTCCATGATCATTTTCTTCTAGAAGTTCTATTATCAATTTCCCGGATTCGTCAGTCTCTTTGTCCCTTCTATCGGCGACGGTGATAACTTTACATCGAATATCATCTGGAGCAGCTCTTTTACACTCTCTTTGTCCCATGATATCACTCACTTATCTTCACTTCTTTCCTCCAAAGCGGGACTATCTCCTTCAAGCGATCGATAGAGTATCGGCATGCATCGAAGGCCGTGTCCCTGTGTTTAGCAGTTACTACGATTCCAACTATATTATCTCCAACTTTTAGCAATCCGTACCTATGGACTATGTAAATATCGTCTATCTTGAAATTATTGATAACCTCTTCTCTCACTTTTTTGAGTTCATTGAGGGTGATGTCATCGTATCTCTGTATTTCCACACTTTTAACCCTGTTTCCTTTGTTAGTTGAACATACAACACTGTTAAAAACTACCAATGCACCAGCATCGTCACCTATTATCTCCTTTTTCATTTCATCTATAGAGAAATCTTCCTTCGTCACCCTTATTTTTTCTTTCATATTTAATCACGCATATCCGGGGTAGACCTTAAGATAGGGAAGTTACATTATTTTACTGCCAGGTTTTAGTTGCTTATCTAAACTAACTGGCCCTTCCGTATCCGATAAAACTAGAGCTTTTCCATTATTGATCAAAAATGCAGCGGTATCGTCGAATCTTTCAGTTTCATATGGATTGAGTTGTTGTCCAGCAAAAATCTTGTCCTCTTTCCATTTCCCTACCTTTAAATCTAGCTTTTGGAAATCGTTGAAAGATATCTGTTCAGCACCCTTTTTAGAACCTTTGATCTGTTCACCAACTTCTCCTTTTGGTTCTAAAAGTGAAACGGTGTCATCTTCTTGTGCTGCTAGCATCATGGCTTCAGATGTTACCCCTCTCAATTTAGCCGGTTCTAGATTCATGAGAACTAGTACCTTTTTCCCTGTCATATCATCTTTATCGTAATATGGTTTCAAGCCCGCTACTAGTGTCCGTTCTTCATCACCGACGTTAACCTTAGTGATGTATAACTTATCAGCATTTGGATGCTCTTTCACTTTTTCTATTTTTCCAACTCTAAGGTCTAGTCTGCTTAAATCCGATTTTAGTTCATCTTCAGTCATCATATCACTCAAATCTATGTTTTTGTAAAGTGGTTCAGGTTCTTTTAACTCATGTTTTACTTTTAAATCTTCGAATGCCTGGCCCCATGAAGCTTCATAAATACTACCTTCTTCACCTAATAAATTCCACAATTCATCCATACTGTTGGGTAGATAAGGTGTTCCTGCCACGGATATAGCTTTAACGATACTGAGTGCTATGTTCAGCGTGGTTTTGCACCTCTCTTCATTTTCTTTGATCTCAGACCAAGGGGCTTGATCGTTGAAATAACGATTACCCTCTCTAGATAGTTCTAGCAGTGCCTTCAATCCGTCTTTGAATCTTCTGCCTTCAAGGTTTCTACCTACTTTTCCCACTTTTTCTTGAATTGTTTCCAAAATCTCTTCATCCCTGTCGTTCAGTTCACCGGCTTGTGGGATGTATCCGAACTTGGAGTGTGTGAAGGATAAAACTCTATGGATAAAATTTCCTAAATTACCGACAAGTTCTGAATTGTTCTTCTCTGCGAAATCCTCCCAGGTGAAGTTAGTATCTTTAAGTTCGGGCATGATCATCGTGATGTAATATCTGATGGCGTCGGCGTCGAAGTTCTTTAAAACGTCCGGTAATGAAACGAATTTTCCTCTACTAGTCGAGAACTGTTCTCCACCAAGACGCATATACTGGTTACCGGGTACGTCGTAAGGTAGGTTCAATTCTTCGTCATAACCCATGA
>CAYNQI010000161.1:0-2299 GCA_964399335.1 uncultured Thermoplasmata archaeon
AGCGGTAACTGCATACAACCCTACATCCCACCATACACCGAACATGATACCCCATGATAAGTATATAGCGATTCCTATAGCTGCTAGTAAAGCATACAAAAGACTCAATACGTCGTGACTTATCAAATGTTCTTCTGGGTTTGACATAGTAAAGAAAGAAAAAAAGGGGTTATTAAAAAGTTTCGCTTTGATCAAGCTGAGTAATGTGACTCATTGAAAGGTTCTGGATTCAATCCTTTCCTTTCTCTGATCTCTCTTACGATCTCGCTCTGTAGATTCTTTGGTACTCTTTCGAATCCACCATGTTCTGTAGACCATAGAGCTTTACCGCCTGTAGCACTTCTGATATCTCCGGAGAATCCGAACATCTCGGAAACAGGTGCTTTTGCTTCAATCTTTGTATTCTCACCGTCTTGAGTCATGTCAAGGATCTCTCCACGTCTTTGCTGTATCTCCACTGTAACATTACCCATTATCTTTGAAGGTACGTCGATGAAAACTTTCTGTTTAGGCTCGAGTAGTAGCCTTTGTCCCTGGCACATAGCTCCGTATATAGCGTTCTTAGCTGCGGGTATGACTTGTGCTGGACCTCTATGGATTGTGTCCTCGTGAAGTTTTGCATCAACGAGTTTTACTTTCATACCTTTACATTTCTCTCTAGCTAAAGGACCCTCTTCCATAGCTTCTTCGTAACCTTGTACTATCAGTTCCATGGTTTCATGTAGGTACTGAATACCTTTTGTCATATCTAATAGTACATTATCATCCAAGAAAGACTGGAAATTCTTAGATTCGTCTTTGGACATACCTAGTTCCTGTAATTCTTTAGCAAGTTCATTCTTGTTCTTGATCTTACCCTTTACTTTGATATCTCCTTTATCGATGGCCTCTACTATCTCATCTTCTAAAGGTTCGACCTCGAAGTAGAATCTGTTGTGCCTGTTCGGTGAAATACCTTCGAACACTCCTCCATGTCCTTCAACACATTCTCTGTAAACAACGATAGGCTCAGAAGAAGTAACAGGTACGCCATGTTCTTCTCTTATCCTGTGCTCAGTAACTTCAAGATGAAGTTCTCCCATACCGGATATCAAGTGTTCACCGGTTTCTTCGTCGATGGAAATACTGATACTTGGATCTGCTTTTGCAATAGATCTAAGCACTTCGATAAGTTTCGGAAGATCTGCTGTATTTTTTGCCTCTACAGCTTTTGTTACAACCGGCTCTGAGAAATGTTTCATCTCTTCGAAGGGTACCATATCTTTTATAGAACTAACAGTTGAACCTGCGATGGCATCCCTTAATCCACCGATAGCAACTATGTTGCCTGCTTTGATCTCATCGACTGTGATCCTATCTGCACCTACACTCAAGGAAACCCTCTGTACACGATTTGGATTTGGAATATTATCTACATTCAACATCATACCGTCTTTGACTTTTCCACTAAACAACCTTCCTACCGAGATCTCCCCTGCATGAGGATCCATTATGATCTTGGTGACCATCATCGCAGTTGGACCGTTCTCATCGAGATTGATCATAGCTTTCCCAACTTCTGATTCTTCATCTCCCCTCCAGATATGTGGGATCCTGTACTTTTGAGCATCAACGGGATTCGGCATGTGTCTTATAACCTGGTTCAACAGTACTTCGTGAAGTGGCGCTAATTTGATCAGTTCTCTCTCCTTTCCCTGCTCGATATGGTCATATATATCTTTAAATGTGATATCCTTCTTCTGCATGTAAGGAACTGAAATGGCCCAATTAAGAAGTGCTGAACCAAAAGCTACAGTTCCATCTTCAACACTAAGTTTCCAATCATCCTTAAATTCATCAGGAGCGTTCTTTGTGATAAGTTGATCAACTTCTCTGATGATCTTGTGGAATCTCTGCTGCATCTCTTCAGGAGTAACATTCAATTCTTTTATCAATCTGTCAACTTTATTGATGAATAATATCGGTTTGACCTTTTCTTTCATAGCCTGTCTAACCACAGTTTCTGTTTGAGGCATAACTCCCTCAACTGCGCATACAACTATGATAACTCCATCGACAGCACGCATCGCACGGGTAACGTCACCACCGAAATCAACGTGACCAGGAGTATCTACTAAATTAATGAGATATTCCTCTGCCTCATAATCGTGCACCATAGAAACGTTTGCTGCGTTTATGGTTATTCCTCTTTCTTGTTCCTGTTCATCAAAATCTAACATCAATTGTTTACCTGCTAGTTCTTCTGACATCATACCTGCACCAGCGATGAGGTTATCACTCAAAGTGGTTTTACCATGAT
>CAYNQI010000162.1:0-2298 GCA_964399335.1 uncultured Thermoplasmata archaeon
TGTAGTCCAGGATGTAGAGGTTGTCGTATCTGATCTGGACTAGGTCGATGTGGCCAGTTATCGGTTTGTCGAATTTTAGGTCTGTTTCTTTAGGTTGTATAAATACTGGAAGTTCGGTAGCTACTGTGGTTGAATCGTTGATCAGGAAGAATTGTTCTACGATCTCATGTGGAGACTTATTCGAGTTTTTTGGTTGTGAGTTGAGGGCTAAGCGGGTAAGCTCAGGAACAATGTTTTGTTTTTCATCCGGTTTAGTGTTGTGATCTACATCTAAGGATGAACATCTAGGACCAGATAGAAACATGTCTCTGTCTAAGGAACGTTCTATCCAGTTTATGTATCGTCGGAGTTCCGGGCGCTGCTTGGAATGTATGTTCAGTTTGAGATGGTGGTAGGTGAAGGGGTAAACTTGGCGGTGGTGGAAATTATGGATGGTGGTAAGAGTGGTGGGGTCTATGTTGTACTTTTTTCTGAGTTTGAGGAAGGTGAGGGTGTCTTTGTAGCGGTCGATCCAGGAATAAATAGTGCTCATTGGTGGAGAATACTGATATTTTTTACCGGTCTGCTTTTTTGCCATCTTTACTGGATATCCTTTGTTGTACTGCTGGAGTGTGTAAAGGATGACATTCTCTGGATATTCGGTCCGCGGTGTACCCGAATCGGTAAATGATGTTTCACAATCTTTGCAATAGTACCTCTGGATAGCACCTTTTTTCGTGCTTCTCAGACCATTTTTGATCACTTTACTTTCTCCTTTGCAGTTTGGGCAGGCCTTAGCTTTCATGATGAACGAGGGGGTAGAATAAGGTCCTAAATATATTCTCGGATTTTGTTACGGTATGCGGTTGGTGTAGAGGAATGGTTTTTGTGAGGGTGCAGAATATTTATATAACAATTGATACCTAATGTATAACATATGTCAACGCAAGTGAACGTGAGATTGGATGAAGATCTACTCGAGGAAGTAGATGCCATAACCAAGGTTCTACACGTTTCCAGGAGTGAATGGCTTAGAAATAAGATAGCCCGTGCCGTGAAGGAAGAAACCCTTAATCTGAGGGAGGCTATCGCATTAGAATACGCTAAAGGCCACATCTCTAAAGAGGAATTGAACGAACTGCTGGGAGCGGATGCAGAAGATGTAAAATTCATAGTCAAACATCTGCAGGAAGGCAAAGATAAGATCGATGAGAAGGTAGAGCAAGGTGAGTTATGAGTTCCATTGTCGCCGATACATCTGCTCTCGTTTCCCTTGAACATACTGATTTAGTTGGTGATTGAAAAGTATGGATTTGAGGGGGAGTTGTCTTCCTCGGAAACTTATAAATTAAAGTAAGTTTTAATGAGATTAAATGGTTCTTCAAGGTGGATAAAGATTGAAGAAAAAATAGAATACCTCTCTGTAGATGAGATGATAGAAATTCATGAGGAAATAATCAATGAAAGCGGTGGAGAGGGTGGGATATTATATGAAGGGGACTTAGAATTCATCTCTGATTTCTTGAACAATGATATCGATCTCGAAGCGAAGGAGGATTTATTTAAGGGTGCAGCAAAACTCCTGTATTGGATAATATCTGGACATCCGTTTATCGACGGCAATAAGAGAGCTGGGATCGAATGTGCGGATATATTTTTAAGGAAGAACGGATTTTATCTAGATATAGAAACAGAGGAAGGTATAAAATTGAGTTTGAAAGTGGCTAAAGACGAGATGAGTGTTAAGGATATTGAAATCTGGTTGAAGAACAATGCAAGAAAAGATTAATAAGTAAGTAGGTAAGTAAATAGTATAAGGAAATAAAATGAAAGAGAAAGACGATAAAAAGGAAAGGGATATCGACCCAGAAACTAGAAAACTCATCAAAAAGAGTTTAGAGAAGAATAAAGAACTGATGAAAGAGCTTGCCAAATACTAAATTTCTTCTCTTTTTTACTGAAGTTTGTAGTGTAAATTTTTTTGATAACTGGAGCTGGAAGAAAGGGGCGTATGTTCCGAAAAAAGATAAGATGATCTTACTTGATGAGTCTTATTTTTGTAACGATAAAGGGTAGGGGTATTACGATATGCGGTTGTTAGAGATTATGATATGCGGTTGATGTCAACCGTAACTCGTGTACGAAGTACCAACCGTAACTCGTAATGGGAAATGAAAAAACAACCGGATATTGTAATGTATCTTGGGTTGAGCCTTGAGATGTTTTTAGATTACTGGAGGGGCGGGGCACCAACCGTTGTTTGGATTATGATATGCGGTTGGTGGCGTGTTCGTATTATGAACGGCGGCTGGTGGGGTC
>CAYNQI010000163.1:0-2282 GCA_964399335.1 uncultured Thermoplasmata archaeon
CGGTGAGAAAACGGTGTTCCTTCAGGATTCGAACTCCCTGATAATGCCTACGGATGAACTGGTAGAGATATTGGAATATTTGATGAAATCATTTCCATCTATCGAGAGGATCACTTCCTATGCACGGTCGGATACCATAGTGAAAAAGAAGCTGAGCGAGTTGGAAAGGATCAGAAAAGCTGGATTGACAAGACTGCACGTGGGATTGGAGAGTGGTGACGATGAAGTGCTCAAGCTTGTTTCAAAAGGGGCGACTGCAGAACAGCATATCGAAGGTGGGAAAAAGGCCAAGGAAGCTGGATTCGAACTCTCCGAGTACGTTATGCCCGGTTTGGGTGGGAAGGAATTATACAAACAGCATGCCCTGAACACAGCTAAAGTCCTGAACCAGATCGATCCAGACTACATCAGGATGCGTCCACTTTACGTTTATCCCGGGAGTGATATCTACAAGATGATAGAACAGGGTGAGATCCAAGTCAACTCACCTCATGAGAGATTGGAAGAGATCAAGATCATAGTCGATGAACTCGACGTTAATTCAAAACTCTGCTTCGACCACAGTTGGAACAGCTGGAGGAACAAGAAAGGAGGTTTACTCTTCGATATGGATTACGAGGGATATCAACTACCTGACGAGAAGAGTAAAGTTTTGAAGTTAGTGGAAGAGGGACTGGAAGTCGACGGGTCTCGTCATAATGATTCTTTGTTTTAAAACCAAAAATTTAAACAGTGAGCTGGTCTGCTCCTGGCATATAATGAAAACCGATAAACTTCACATCGACCTTCCATCCAAATACAGATGGATCATACTTTCTTTACTGTTTTTTACTATCCTAGTTGCATTCATGGGTAGATTGAGTACTTCCGTGGCTCTTGATGAGATAGGTGGAGAGCTCGTGTGGTCAAGGGCTGAACAGGGTTTTCTTGGAGGTGTTCTTATGGGAATCTTCATGGTGCCCTACGGCTTTTCGAACATATTTTTCAGTCCCAAGATCGACGAACATGGTTCTAAGATCATATTATTTGGTTCTATGACCGGGTGTTCTCTAGCCGTGTTCTTGGGAGCTTTCTTCGGCTATAATTACATACTGTTCCTACTCTCCCGCATGCTTCTAGGTCTGTCCCAGGGAGTGATGTATCCTTTGGCAACCAAAGTCATCGCAGGATGGTTCGGAGTGAAAGAGAGAGGAAGGGCGAACTCGATCTTCATGATCGGAGCACCTATAGGAATAGCCATATCTCCTATCATCATGGGTCCTGTGATACATGGGTTGGGTTGGCAGTACTCATTTTATATGGTGGCGATCATCGGTTTTTTCCTGGCGGTACCGATATTCATTTTCATCACGGATTCGCCCAACTCTGAAAACAATCCTGGTAAAACTGTCAGAAAGGACATCGATCTTATGAAGGCTTTCAAAGAACTTCTGCACGACCACGATTTCAGACAGATAACCGTGGGTTTTACAGCGGTCAACACGGTCTTCTGGGGTACCACACTTTGGGTGCCATCATACCTTGAGCAGACCACCGGTTTGAACCTGGGAGATAATGCGTACATGGCCGCCATACCTTATATAGGAGCACTTTTAGGTATGTTGATAGGATCGTGGGTGAGTGATTTGAAAGGAAATGCAGATGGGATAATCATGTTCTCACTGTTAACTTCTGGATCGATGATAATAATCCTTACATTTTCACCGATACCAGGTTCTGAGATGGCTATTTTCTTACTATTTCTAGTATTCTTAACCGGGCAGTTAGCTCCTCCTCTGTTCTTCACTAAACTTCAGAGCAATATAGATGGAGATGAACTGGGTTCTGCAACCGGCTTGATGAACGGCATCGCTAACACCTTTGGGGTGATGGGTCCGGTGAGCGTTGGAGTCATGATAGCTTTGACGGGTTCCTACGGTCTTGGACTCGTAGTTCTTTCTGTTATCGCTTTTGCTGGGTTGATAGGATTCAGACACTTTCTATGAAATGTTTACCACTGGAGCATAAAATTGATTAGTAATCGAAAGTTTACAGATACCATGAAAAAAGGGATAGATACTTCAAAAGAGTACTCTCTCAAATTGGACGATAAAGATCCTTTATCAAGATATAGAGATGAATTTTACATACCTGAAAGTACAGTCTATCTGAACGGAAATTCTTTAGGTCTGTTATCTAAAAGAGCTGAGGAATCTGTGGTGAAAGTCAAAGAAGAATGGAAGGAGTTGGGTATTCAAGGATGGACTGAAGGTGAAACACCTTGGTTCTTCATGGCTGAGACC
>CAYNQI010000164.1:0-2233 GCA_964399335.1 uncultured Thermoplasmata archaeon
GTGATATTCGACTTGGAAGATAAGATGGAGTTAGCGGAACTCATGGACAATGCCGGAATATCAGTTATAGACGCTGGTTTCCCCATGATGTCCCAGAAAGAAAGAGAAACTATCGAGGCCTTGGCCAATTCCGGTTTAAATGCCGAGATAGGCGCTACTGTTAGATGTAAAAAGGAGGATATCGATGCCGCAATAGACCTTGGAGTTGAGAACCTTTACATGTTTTCGACCACCAGCAAATTTCATCTTCATTATAAACAAAACATGACCGAAACAGAGTGTTTCAAAGAGGTGCTTGAAGCTGTTGATTATATAAATCAGAGGGGTGTTGATTTTGACTTCATAAGTGAGGATACAACCCGTTCAGATCTAGACTTTGTCATCGAACTACTCTCGGAGATCAGAGAAAGAGGGGCTGAACGTTTGATAATCTGTGACACCGCCAGTTCCATCACACCTGGGGCTATGTATTCTTTTACATCAAAACTGATCGACGAAGTCGGGGGGGAAGGATGGGGAGTCCACTGTCATAACGATTTTGGATTGGCCGTGGCGAACACTATAGCGGCTGTACAGGCGGGAGTGAACTACCCCACTGTAACCGTAAATTCACTTGGCGATAGTTCAGGCAATGCTGCCTTAGAAGAAGTTGTTATGATCCTAGAAAAGTTGTTCGATATCGATACCGGTGTAGATACAACCATGCTATACGAGCTTTCAAAGATGGTCGAAAGGAAATCTGGAGTTTATCTATCACCGCAGAAACCCATATCCGGGTATAACTCTTACAGGCACGAGAGTGAAGTTCATGTATCCGGAGTTCTTTCCCACACAGAGTCCTACGAACCGATCTCTCCTGAAGAAGTGGGTAGAGAACGGGAGTTCGTCTTAGGAAAGCATTCAGGACCTACAAATGTCAAGGAACTTCTGAATTCAAAAAATATTTCTCTGACTGATGAACAGATAATGGAAGTCCTCGATAAGATAGAAGAAGAGAAAACTACACATAGACAACTGGATATAGACAAGTTCTTGGAGAAGAAAAAGGAGTTTGACAGTGAAATGCTGGGTTTCTCAGAGGATAGGTTCTGGGAACTTGTCAGTGAAGTAAAAGGTGAATAATGAAGGATAAAACAGTTTCAGAACGTTTCTTTGGAGGTGATGAAGGAGAGTTCGTTGTCAAAGAAGTAGACAGGGTGATGCTTCACGACGGTAATGCCCCGCTTATCTTCGATGATATGGAAGGTGAGGATATATGGGAACCAGATAGAGTGACTAGTATCGTGGACCATTTTTGTCCTCCAAGTACTGTAGAAAGAGCAAATTTTGTAAAACAATTGAGAGAATTCGTGGATAAAAAGGGTATAGCAGATCATGTAGAATTTGAAGGTATCTGTCATCAGGTCATGTGTGAAGGCAGAGTATTACCGGGAGAGATAGTAGCCGGAATAGATAGCCATTCCACCACCTATGGTGCACTAGGTGCCTTCGGTATAGGATTTGGTTCCAGCGATACTGTTGAGATACTTAAAGAAGGTAGAACATGGTTTAAAGTCCCTGAAACGATCCGAGTAGATATATTGCAGGGAAACAACGGGACTGACATCGCATTATCGATGCTGGAGAAGGTCAGATACGGCGCCAACTATAAGACCATAGAGTTCGATGATAAAGTTGAGTTGGAAATGGATGATAGATTGACCGTGGCAAACATGGCAGCTGAAACCGGTGCTAAGGCAGCTTTTTTCCCACCTGACAACACAACGAGAAAATATCTAGAAAAGTTCGATATTCAAATTGGGATAGAGCTACCATTATCGGAAGAAGAAAGGTGTGTGAAAAGAGTTGAAATATCGGTAAAGGAACCTCTTGTAGCGGTGCCACACAAGCCCTATAATGTAAAATCGCTTTCAAAAGTTTCTGGAAAAACCATCGATCAAGTATTCATAGGTTCATGTGCCAGCGGAAGGTTAAGTGATCTTCGGGATGCGGTTGAAGTTCTTGAGAACAAAAAAGTCCATCCCGATGTTAGGCTGCTGATCACTCCAGCCTCTAAACGCATCGAGCAAAAGGCTCTTAAAGAAGGACTTATCGAGAAGTTAGTAAGGTCCGGTGCTGTTATATTGAACCCCAGCTGCGGACCCTGTCCCGGCATTGACAAGGGTTTACTCGCTGAAGGTGAAACTTGTATAACCACTCAGAACAGGAATTACCCAGGAAGGATGGGTGGAGG
>CAYNQI010000165.1:0-2230 GCA_964399335.1 uncultured Thermoplasmata archaeon
AATTTCAATATCTCTTCTGGACTTGTATCCACTGACCCGTAAACATAGGCCTGAAAAGTTCCAGAATCTGTCATGATAGGGCCATCATAATCTAAAACATCATGGATACCTAGTTCTAAAGCTCGCTGGTGTAGTTCACCACTCTGCTTGATAACATATGAATTTGTTATCAGCACTTGAGCCCCAAACTCCTCTTTTAAATCTTTAGGTGATACTACGAGTTTGTTAGGATTGATTACAGGCATTACAGCTGGTGTTTCGATCTTACCATGTTTTGTTTCAAAACTACATATACGTGCGAGTCCATCTCGGTGATTGATCTCGAACATCAAGATGCCCTCCTGTGTTTAGGTTCGTTATATGTATCATACGAATTTATAGGGACCATATCCCCTTAATATACCAACGACATAAAAACTATTGTGGTAGTTCCTATCAACCCTATAAGACTACCTCCACAGAAGAATAAAAATCCTTTCTTAGGAGGCAAAAACTATAAAAACTATCATTTCAGATGTATGTTTAAACCATTTAAAAGGTTTGAATCATGAAATCAAACAAGATCAAAAGGAAGTTGAAAAAAAGGTCGATGTTATTTATCGGTTTACTTCTTATGGTAACAGCTATAATTCTAGCATTTGCTTCGATACAGAGGCAAACAGAGGTGTTCGAGGGAGAGGAAAAAAAATTGACAGCAGGAGGAGCCGATATGCTGGAAACTAGATTCCAGCAGGCAAACTCGTCAATCGAAATGGAATTCCATCCTGATGATAACGATGAGGATGTGAATCAAAACCAAACTGTCGTTATTCAAAATAATGATTTTGAAGTGTTGAAAAATATAACATTACCTTTCAATGGAACCAAAGAGATCGAATTGGATAATCAAGCAAAATGGATCCGACTTAACACACAACAGGGTAATTTGACTTATCAACAAAGGATAACATATAGAACTCAACCCTATGGTTTATTGTCGATCCCTGCTTTTATATTGACTATCACCGGTTTAGTGGTTACTTATCAAGGAAAATATCAGATGAAAGTCGAAAAAAAAATGAAAGAGCATGAAGAAAAGTTAAAAGCTGAAGGATCAGATCCTGAACCTGATTTTATGGGCGTCGATTGGGGGAAAGAAGAATGATATGGGAGTCGATGTGTTATGAAAGTCTACTTTAGTCATCCTACCTTTACTTACAGGACCAAGACTGAAAATCGTTGTATAGAGATCATAAAAGAAGCTTTTAGTGAGGATTATCGCTCTGTAAAGGTAATCAATCCATCTGAATTTGGTCTAAGGATAAACCCCGTTAAAAAGATCAAAAAAGCGGATAAGATCGTGGGCATGGCGATCTCTGAAAAATTGATGTATTTAGTATGGAATGAGATAGAGGTTGCTCAAAAATTTGATGTCGATCCGTACATTTTTTACGTAGAAAATAAAGATAGCCTTGGACCGTTAGTAGAAGACGTGCAAGAAGACTTAGAAAAGTTATCCAAGGATGAGTCTAGAATATTCTCTAATAAGATGTTAAAAAGTCAAAATGAATCATTGATCAGCATGGTAATAGGGAATTGGGGCGGAAGATTTTAACTACTTACAAGTACGGTTAAGACACGTATATTGCTCTAATCTTATTCTCTATGATAAATTAGAATTGATAATTTAGCTGATCAGAACATTTTAGATATGAGATGATATATCATTCATACTGATTTTGAAACTAAAGGAGTCCCAAGATAAGTAATTCAAAAAGTATTAGATTAAAAGCTTAAGCTAATTCAAAGAAAGGTTTGTAAAGAATTAAAAAACAAAAAATAAAAGGGTTTTGGGGTTGTGTGTTTATTCTTCTTCGAGTTCTTCGTCGAATTCTTCTTGTTCTTCTTCAAATAGTTCTTCCTCTTCACCGAATTCTTCTTCTTCCTCTTCGAATAGTTCCTCTTCTTCACCGAATTCTTCTTCTTCCTCTTCGAATAGTTCCTCTTCTTCACCGAATTCTTCTTCCTCTTCGAATAGTTCCTCTTCTTCACCGAACTCTTCTTCACCGAACTCTTCTTCACCGAATTCTTCTTCCTCTTCGAATAGTTCTTCTTCTTCCATCGGTGCTGGTGCTTTACCGCCTTTCTTCATCATCATAACAGCTATTATGATTATGATGATTATTATGATAAGCCCGATTCCTGCTAACATTGCTGTGGGTATCTCTTCTTCATCCTCAACTTCTTCTTC
>CAYNQI010000166.1:0-2208 GCA_964399335.1 uncultured Thermoplasmata archaeon
CCCAATAGTCTAAGTCATAATAATTATCCGGATATGCTACGACATTCACTTCTTCACCTTCTTCGTATGTATAAGTTCCTGGTATAGGACTTGTAGTGCCATTATCACCGGCGGCTAGTTCAAGTACACGACCTTCTTTAAATTCGGCCCATATATCTCCCAATTCATCATCCACTACAATAGTAGTAAAATTATCATAACTTATATCATTCCCGTCTCCATCGGTCCATTTATCGAACAAATATCCTGTGTTTGGTATTGCTTCAATTTGCAATTCCTGGCCTGTATATACTCTAGTAGTTCCTTCTGGAGTTACACTCCCCTTATCTTCTTCATGAAAGATATTTAAATTACGATCGCCACCATATCTTAATGAATCAGACGCGTTAACTAGGCCATATCCTTGGTATTCTTTATCTAGTCCAATATCTTCAGCATAGGCCCCTAAGTCATCTCTAATTTGATTCCTAATATAAGTATCCTCATTTGAAGTGTCTGCGTCAGCTTTACTGAAGAGCAACGCTGCTACACCAGAAACATGAGGGACCGCCATGGAGGTGCCGCTATCTACTTTATACTCATCATCAGGCCACGTGGAATATATATCCACACCGGGTGCGGTGAGTTCTATTGGTTTACCATAGTTGGAGTATTCCCAGAGTTCATCATTTTCATTTATCGCACTAACTGCAATTACCTCGTCGTACATAGCTGGATAGAAGTTTAATAAAGACTCTTCTTCTCCAATCACTCCACCTTGATTACCTGCACATCCTACTAAAAGGCTTCCCCCGTTATAAGCAGCTTCTATTGCATCCTCTACCATATTTTCTGTTTCCCCACTACCGAGGCTCATCGATATAACTTCCATGTCATTTTGATATGCCCAATTTATACCAGCAGCAAGATTGGAATACGTATAACTCTCATCTTCTTCAACTATCCTAACAGAGTAAAGATTAACTTCTGGTGCGGTCCCCAAAACTTCATTACAATTACCAGCAATGATTCCCGCCATGTGTGTACCATGGCCATGGGGATCTGACAAATGTTCATTATCACCAACATAGTCAACCCCTCCTTTTACATTCAATGAGCTATGGTCAGCATCTATACCTGTATCCAATATGGCCACGTCAACTCCTTCACCTTTATTGTAATCATGGGCTTTAGGTACGTTAATACGGTAGACCCCCCACTGTTCTCCGGCGGTGATAGTTTGCTGTCCCTCTGTACTGTTGCTATCCCACTCAGGATTAATAAAAGCCTTTTTATCTTTTTCTACGTATCTTACATGATTTTTTTCTTCCCAAGAATCTAGGATCATGTTTCCGATACCGTACGGGACATCAAAAGAAACCGCATTTAAATTTTCCATCTTGCCGTCTATCTCCCCGTTCACTTCTTCGATAAGTCCCATATCGATTACGTTTTCAAACCCAACATTAATAGAAATTGTTTCTTCATCTATTTCATTTGCAGATGTGTTTTCTACGTTCAAAGCTACAGTTATCCCTGATGTCATTGAGATAACTATTACTGCAACGATCATAGGAACTAATAGTCTAGAAAATCCTAGCTTTTTATCCTGAGATTTCGATTTCCTTTGGCTTTTCATAAAAACTCTTCCCTCTAATGAAATATGATATATTATGGATATATATATTGGATTCTTTAGAGGCTGTCAAAACTTTTGTGATATCATATATTTCAAAAAACATGTGATCTCTACCCTGTTTATTATCTAATATTGAAAAATCAATGCAAAAAGGCTGAAATCACTAAAAACTTGACAGGATCACCTATGAAAAATATAGGTATAGATATGATTCTATCAACGAATTTATTGATTGGTATAATGAGATCAATCCTCACTTCAGTTTAGGTCTAAGAACTCCTGAAGAGATATTCTAAAAAAGAGTTCGTTCATATATTTTAGGTAACTTTTTCGAAAAAGCTGAAAAAGGTGATAAAATATGAAACGAAATAATTCGCAGATAAGACATAAATATCCCTACTATCGTAAGATCAATTCTGAATGATAGCACCAAAAAATGTAATATGATGGATTGTCTTTTCCAAACAGGTGTGATAAGATGAGAGTTCTGATAACAAGAAATTTGCCTGGTGATGCTGTTGAAAGGTTGAAAGATAAGTACGAAGTAGAGATAAATGAATCCGATAAGATATTAAAAAAAGAGGAACTTG
>CAYNQI010000167.1:0-2200 GCA_964399335.1 uncultured Thermoplasmata archaeon
ATTTTTCTAGAGGGCTTTTCCCCAATATCTCTTAGTAGAACTAGGATCGAGAAGATGAATTCCGGTTGGATCATGAATTTGTTAAGGATGTTAAATTCATGCTTTTACACGATAAGTACCGGGATGAGGTCCCCTTCGATGAATTTTCTAACGTGAGTACTTACTTTCGGATAATCTATACACATGAAGAAGTTCTAAAAACTGAATTGCCCGATGGTTTTAGTTTTAAAGACGTTGATACGGGTGGGGAAAGTCAAGAGGTATCCGATCTGATAGGTAGATGTTATGAAGATCTAAAACCCAGCGCCGATGAAGTTGCCGGCTGGACTGAACACAAGGTCTTCGATGAGAAACTCTGGGTTTGGGTCTTTGACGAAGAGAAGAAAGATTACGTAGGGCTGGGTATCGCTGAGATCGATGTGACCGTTCCCGAGGCATCTCTGGAATGGATACAGGTACTCCCTGAATATTCGGGGTATGGTCTCGGTAAAGCGCTAGTGCACGAACTGCTCCGTCGGGTGGACGGCGATGTTGAGTTCACCACTGTAAGCGGGGAGTATCGTGAAGATGGTCCAATGAAATTTTACAATAATTGCGGGTTCCAAGGCAGCGATATCTGGTGGGTTCTTAGAGGATGATGTCAATTTGGAAAAAAGATTTTAATAATACCAAGATGAACGGGTTCTATATGATGGTGATGATGTGAGCGATAAAGGCCGGAAAACGATGTTGATATTCGACCTCGATGGAACGTTGTTTAAAACCAGGGATTCCGTGGTACCAGCAGTTAAAGAAACTTTGGACGAATTGGGTATCCCATCTGTTGGTGAGGATAAGATCATCTCTCTTTTAGGTGAATCCACGTCGACATTCTCCGAGAAGGTTATGGAAGGACATCAGGAGAAGTTGGACGACTTCATGGATATCTTCTGGAGAAGGGAGAAGGAGAACGTCGATAAACACGGTGAACTGTTCGACGGGACCGAGGAGATGTTGGAGAAGCTGCGTTCATATGGATACTCGTTGGCCGTATGCAGTAACGGCAGTCAGGAGTACGTTGATTATGTTTTGGAAGTGACCGGTATATCCGATTATTTTGATCTGAAAGTCAGCAGTTCACAGCACGATAACAAAGCAGAAGCTGTGAAAGAGATCATCCAAGAAAACGATCACTCCGATTACATCATGATCGGTGATAAGCATCACGATTTTGAAGCTGGAAAAGAGAACAACATCTTGAGTATAGGCGTGAAGTATGGGTATGGGAAAATGGAGGAGTTGAAACAGGCCGATTATCTGGTCGAAAGTCCCGATGAGATATTTGATGTCGTATCACGTATAGACGAGTTATTAACAACGTTATAACTATTACTAAGTAATGCTATAACCCGTAAAAGGAGTAAGAGATTATGAGGCGATTCAAAGCTGCTGTAGCACAGATGGATTTTGAAGGCGGAGATATAAAGAAGAATCTCAAGAAAGCTATCGGATTGATAGAAAAAGCCGCAGGTGAAGGCGCGGAGTTGGTATGTCTTCCTGAATATCTTCCGACAGGATTGGTCAGTGATCGATCAGATGAGCTATCTGAATCCATCCCAGGTGAAAGCACTGAATTATTGGGTGAGGCTGCTGAACAGAACGGAGTTTTTGTCGTGTTTTCCATGGCTGAGAAGTTTGATGGAGATCTATACAATACTGCAGTACTGTTAGGTCCCGAGGGAGAAATCATAGGGAAGCATAGAAAGATGCACCGTTTCCTTGAAGAAAAGGAATTTGTAACTCCTGGCCGGGACTATACCGTGGTCGATACAGATCTGGGCAAACTCGGTTTGATGGTATGTTATGATGCCGTTTTCCCAGAATTATCTAGGAACCTAGCTTTGCTGGGTGCCGAGGTTCTTCTTATCCCGTCGAACTGGCCGGACCCCTTCGGACCTCAGTGGGATCTAGCGACCTCCGCAAGGGCCTTGGATAACCAAGTATGGGTGATCGCAGCCAACAGGATCGGTGCCAGTGAAGAATACGCATACTTCGGCGGCAGCAGGATAGTTGAACCTACTGGAAAAGCGGCGGCCAGCACCGGCGGTGAAGAAGGTGTAACTGTTGGTACCGTTAATCCGGCCATCACTGAAGGTTTCAAAGGGACTATCAATTTCCTGGAAGATAGAAGAGAAGATTATACGTTGTAAAAACTTAGGGG
>CAYNQI010000168.1:0-2187 GCA_964399335.1 uncultured Thermoplasmata archaeon
GCGATGATATCCTTTATGATCTCACCCTGGGTTTCAGCATCTTCATCGATGAGTATCTCTTTCGGCCACGAAGTGACATGGATGCTCTCTTTTCCTTCGAATTCTTTATAATTTTCATGGTAAACTTCCTCGGTGATGAAACACATTATAGGAGCTAACATCTTAGCCAGACCTAGACCTACATGGTATAGAGTGAACTCAGCTGCTTTGTCTTTTTTATTATATATCCGGTGTTTGATCATCTCTATGTAATGATCTGCTAGAACGTGCCATAGGAAGTATTCGACCTCTTTGAGGGCTTTATCGTACCGGTAATTATCCATATATTTGGTTGAATTTTTAACGACCTTACTGTATTTGCTCAATAACCATCTATCTACAATTTCCAATTCAGGTACATCCTCTATCTTGCTTTGGATGGAGTTTTTGATGAACTGCTGTATATTCCAGAACTTGGTCCTGATCCGCTGACCTCTTTTCAACCATTTCTTCTCGAACTCGGCATCCTCACCTGGTCTACTTGAACCGCTGAGGTATCGGATGGCATCGGCACCGTATTCTTCAGCGATCTCTTCCGGATCTATGATTATACCCCTAGAAGATGAGAACGCTTTACCACCAGGAAGCATGAGATATCCGTGGATCAGTATATCATCCCAGGGTTTTTCTTCTGAATGGAACAGACTTTTGACAATGGTGTTGAATGCCCAGAAACTGATTATATCATGGGACTGGGGTCTGAAGGTGAACGGGAAGACTTTGTCGAAAAGCTGTGAGTCCTCTATCCATCTAGTAGCTATGTAAGGTGTCAAAGATGATGTAGCCCAGGTATCGAGAACGTCCTCTTCTGGTTCGAATTCGTTTCCACCACATTCCTCACAACTACCTATGGGTTCATCTGCCAGGGGGTTGACAGGCAGCTGTTCATCTTTGGCCAGTTTGACCTCACCGCACGCTTTACAGTACCAAACAGGGAAAGGGATACCGTGGAACCTTTGTCGGGAGATACACCAATCCCATTTGAGCGATCTTACCCAGTTGTCGTACCTGACCTTCATATGTTCCGGATACCAGTTCAAGTCTTCTCCGACTTCCAGGTATTTTTCTCTTAGGTCCAGGTACTTGATGAACCACTGTTTAGTGACTAGGAACTCGATAGGAGTATCACATCTTTCGTGAACGTTGACATCGTGAGTTATCTCCCACTGCCTTCCTAATTTGTCAGAATATTTTAGGTCTTCTAAGATATGTTTTCTAGCTTCATGTACGTCCAAACCTGAATACTCATCGGCCTTTTTTGTCATATGTCCGGTCTCGTCGATAGCGATCCTGAGGGGTAGATCGTGGGCGTACCACCAATCGATATCGGTTTGGTCACCGAAGGTACAGCACATGACTACTCCGGTCCCGGTCTCCATGTCGACTTTATCGTCTTCTAATATCGGTACCTCCTGTTCGAAAAGGGGTACGATAGCAGTCTTTCCTATGAGATGAGAGTTTTCTTTATCATCCGGATGGACGAAAACCGCTACACAGGCAGGAAGTAGTTCAGGTCTGGTCGTTGATATCGTTAATTCTCCACCCTCCTTTATATCAAAAGTTATATCGTTGAACATACCTCCCTTCTCTAGGTCTTCGGTTTCCACCTGTGATATAGCGGTTTCACAATGTGGACACCATAAAGTAGGAGCCTCTTTTCTGTACTCCCGTCCCATCTTGTACAATTCAATGAAAGATCTCTGTGACGTCTTCCTGGAACCTTCATCGATGGTGCGGTAGAATATATCGTAATCTGGGAAAGTCCCGACCCTTTTCCATTTTCTTTCTAGATCGTCTTCTAACTTCTTACTCTCCTTCAAACACAGATCTATGAACTTCTCCCTTCCCACATCTTTGGGGTCCACTCCTGTCTCGTTTTTTACGTACAGTTCAGTGGCTATACCGTTATCATCGAAACCCCAGGGGTAGAACACGTTGTAACCCTTCATCCTCTTGTACCTGGCGATCATATCCATCTGAGTGTACGAAAAGGCGTGGCCTATGTGCATCCTACCCGAGATCGTCGGAGGAGGTGTGTCTATGGAGAATATGGGTTTATCTGAGTCGGGGTCGAAGCGGTAAATATCGCTGTTCTCCCATCTCTCCAGCCATTTGTTCTCTATTTCTATGAATTCATCGATTCCAGAG
>CAYNQI010000169.1:0-2175 GCA_964399335.1 uncultured Thermoplasmata archaeon
ATAAATTTTTCAATAAGTGGTATCGAGAGGGTCAAAAGAAAGTTGTTGTGAAATGCGACGATCTAGAACATATGGAATTTCTCAAGAAGATGGCGGAAAATGAAGACCTGATTACCTGCCTTGTAAAAGATGCAGGTATGACCGAGGTAGAGCCCGGTACGGTCACTTGTCTGGGTATAGGCCCTGGTCCTAATAATCTTATGGATAAAATAACCGGAGATCTACCTTTACTATAGGGTGATCAGCTTGAAACAGAAAATGAGGGTAATAGGTATCGATGATGCACCGTTCAAATTCGAAGATGAGGATGTTTTAGTAGTGGGTAGCATAGTTCGAGCACCTAATTACTTAGAAGGGATCTTATCGACAAGAGTAAAAGTAGATGGTATGGATGCTACAGATCAACTCATCAAGATGATATCATCCTCTAGATTTGCAGAGCAACCTTACATTATAATGACCGACGGTGCAGCTCTAGGTGGGTTCAATCTAATCGATCTGAAAAAGATATGGGAAGAAACAGGTATACCGGCTTTGAGTATCTCCCGTGAAAAGCCTGATTTTGAAAAGATCAAAGAAGCTATGAAAAAACATCTTCCTCATTGGAAAAACAAATTCAATAGTATATCCTCTGGTGATATTTACAAAATAGAAACTGAACACAAACCGATATTCATTCAAGTAGAGGGCATCGACATCTCAGAGGCTGAAAGGATCATCAAGTTGTTCACTATCAGAGGTCGAATTCCAGAACCTCTCAGGATGAGTCACATAATCGCTTCAGGTATAATCAGGGGAGAATCCAAGGGTAAACCTTGATCAACCGAATTCAAATTCGACGAATCGTTCTGCCTTTGCTTTACATATGGGACAGATAGGAGGAGGTTCTTCTCTAGCGGCTAAATAACCGCATACGGTACATCTCCATACCTTAATATCTTCTTTTTCTTCGGAAACGGTTTCGACTTCATCAATACCACTTTCTTTAGCTTCCATGCCTGCATCGATTATGGATTCAGGTCTTCTCTCAGGTATGGGTCCTAACTTGGAAGGTTCTTCATAAACTTCTTCAGAAGCGAAAAGTCCACAGTAACACATACCGTATTCGTTAACATCTGCATCTCTATATTCACAGGGGCATATTATATCAACGTCATACTGTTTGACACCGCTTGCAGCTCTACAAGGGCAGCTAGCGTAGCCGTACCGTTTTTCGTTCTCAACAAGTCCTTCTATAAGGTCTTTCAGTAGGTCTTCGTCAGGACAGACGTAATATCCGTTCTCTTCGGCATCCTTTTTAACGTACTCGAGCATCTCTTCGTAATCCCTCATCAACACAGCACTTCCTTTATCTTGTCTTCCATGTAACCGACTATAACAGTCTCACCCTCGTCAACCACGATGGTGGGACAGTTCTTTTTTGGATTGAATCCTTTGAATTCTTCCATTACCTCTTTCCGCTCCTCACCTTCCAAAAGATCGATGTCAACGTACTCGTATTCAACCCCTTCCTCTTCTAACAATTTCTTAGTTTTTTTACACCAAGCACATGTACTCAATGTAAACACCTTAACCTTGTGCTCGTCCTTTTCACCTTCTACTTTGGTAGTTTCAACCATGGTATAACGATGTAAACTTAAGATATTAAGTTTAGGGTTGTTAGAACTCTAAATAAGTATCTAATTCCCAGTCTGTAACGGTACTTTTGAAATCTTTACATTCCTTTCTTTTCAAACCAAGGTAATGTTCATAGGACTCTTCGAGTGAATCTGAGATGACCTCGTCCTTCTCCAGCTCATCTAAAGCTTCGTCAAGATTTTCTGGAAGTAGTTTGATACCTCTTTCTTGGATCTCATCATCACTAAATTCGAAGAGGTTGTCTCTCATCTCTTCACCGGGATCCAATCCCTTTTCCATACCATCTAAACCGGCTTTTATCAACGAATTCAACATGAGGTAGATGTTCGCTGTAGCGTCTCCGGCTCTAAATTCGATCCTGCCCTTGGATTCCTCTTCATTACCATAGGCAGGTATCCTAACTAATACACTCCTGTTCTCTCCGCCCCATGAAATATAGACTGGGGCCTCATATCCGGGTATCAAACGTTTATAAGAATTCACAGTTGGACAGCATACAGCTGAAAGTGCTTTGGCATGTTCCAATAAACCACCCAC
>CAYNQI010000170.1:0-2168 GCA_964399335.1 uncultured Thermoplasmata archaeon
CAATATCCTGCTCATCGAAGTCATCCTTTTTAGTGGAAATGATCTGAAAAACACCAAAGGATCCTATAGGTATTGATAAACCAGAACGGTACATTTCATTATCTGGAGCAGCTCTATCATCGTTATGTATATCCTTACTGACAAGTGTTTTACCTGTTCGATAAGATTTACCAGCCAACCCTATCATTGGAAAGGTGTCTTCCAATTCTACAGGTTTATCAGTACTGCTTGCTTTTATTATAAATTCATCTTCTTCAGCTATCTCGACAGAGCAGAGGTTGAAATCTAATATATCTTCAGTGGCATGTACGATCAAATCATAAAGTTCCTGTTCTTCGTCTATCGATTCAAGTTTTGCAGATAATCGATGAAGGTCCTTTATCTTGTCTACATTCTCCTCCAATTTTCTTTGTGTTTCTTTCCTCTCAGTGATATCAGTTATGAACCCCTCGAATGCATCAACCTCGTCATTTTCATCGTAAACAGCTGTACCCTGTTCCCATACCCATTTCGTTTTACCATCTTTTGTAATTATACGGTAGATAACCTCAAATGAGGAACCATATATTAAAGACTCTTGTATGATCTCCCAGGTTCTTTTCCAATCCTCGGGATGAACTATCTTTTCACCCCAAATGTCACATTCCTCCTCTATCTCAGAAGTTGTATATCCGGTTAGTTCTTGGACTTCACCTTTCACGAGTTCCATAGGCCAATACTTGGAGTTCTTGCAGCGGTAAACGATACCTGGAAGGTTATCTATTAGTGTTGATAGTTCTCTACGGGTTTCTTTTCTGAGCCTTTCTGCTTTTATCTGTTCGGAGATATCTATAGACAATACGATGACCTTTTCTTCATCCTCCCCGGATAAAGGAACTATATTAGAAATGAAATGCATATCCCCGATAGATTCCTTGAAATTGATGGTTTTTCTTTTTAATGATTCTTCGATATTAGATGCAAAAATATCTGCTTTGTCAGGGGGTAACACGTCATAAAGGTTTTTTCCGACTATATCTTCGTGTGAATATCCTAAAAAATCTAGTTCTACACCTTCGCTGAAAAGTATGTTTAATTCTTTATCTATGATGTTAACAAGGCCGTTGGGGAGGTTTTTTGCGATCTTTTTATAGATGTCCCTCGTTCTCGATAACTCCTTTTCTGTTGCTCTATCATTTATCTCATCGATCACAGCTTTATATACAATATCATATAGGTGCTCTGGATCATCTCCTTTTTGGATATACCTATCAGCACCTTGATTAAATGCTTTTATTACTACATCCTCACATCCCTTGCCTGTTAAAATAATAAAAGGAGTATCGTTTCCACTCTTTCTAAGTTTCTTTAAAATTTCGATACCGTTCATGTCGGGCATCTTGTAATCACATATGATGGCGTCAAAATCTTGACTTTCCATCGATCCAATAGCTTTTCTACCCGATATTTCAGTGGTCACATCTATATCTTTATTTTTATTTTTAAAAAAGAACTCTAACTGCTCGAGTATCCTTTGATCATCATCGATTATCAGTATCTTCACTCAGACCACTTAATGCTCGATGTGTAAGAATGAATAAATACTTTACTGATTAACTTTCTTTGGAGGAAGATACACATGCATCGAACTCATTTTTATTTATAAAGTAGGTGCAATAGAATATTTATGAGATTTATATAGCAAAACCATTAAATAACTATACTGAGTTTAGGGTTCACACCAAGAAGGTGATATATATGATAACACCAGCTAATATAATGGATGTATTGATGCAATTTGAAGAACCAGACATCATGCCAGGTATTTGTGCAGGAGCATTTTGCTTTGTCTGGTTGATCCCATTCATTATTGGGATTCTAATTGCTGTTTGGATGTATAAGGATGCAAAGAAGAGAGATGAAAACGCTATACTCTGGCTGATTATAGGTATATTCCTTGGAATAATCGGGTTGATCATCTGGCTGGTAGTCAGACCTGATATGGCAGAGGTAGAACGAAAGAGACAGGGTGGATATCAACAGCAAACCCAATACCAGCAACCACCGCAACAACAGCAACAAGCAAGACAGTGCCCCACCTGCGGCAACCAAATGAGACACATCGATCAGTATGACAAATGGTACTGTGACAACTGCCAAGATTATAAGTAAATCCTAAAACCCTTTTT
>CAYNQI010000171.1:0-2151 GCA_964399335.1 uncultured Thermoplasmata archaeon
GGTGAATAGTACATCACCTTTTTATCAAAATCCGGATGATCCTTAGCTCCATATTCATTCCTCCCATAGTATTCATCATGCGGGTCGATGATCAACATTCCACAGTATTCCTTCGGTATCAGATTCCAGAGCATGACTTTTACCAAGTTACTCTTACCCCTGCCGGTGGTCGCAGGTATCAATAAATGATGTGAAAGTGCTTCTTTACCGTTGATGTAAACGGGAACATCTAAGGTATAGCTTCCACTCCTAACTTTACCCAGGTAAAGACTGTTTTCAGGTTCTTCCATGAACTCGAAATCCTCTTTAGATACTCTTTTCAAACCTCCGAAGAAATCGGGTAATATCTTGGGTATCTTTGCATCCCCATCTTTGATGTGAACTAACGGTTTAGCTTTGGCGTTGATAAAATTACGGATCTCTTCCTCCATCAAGGATGTTTCGTCGTAACCCTCCAACTGCATACCACTCATCCTAGCTAAGTCGTTGTTATCCATCAACGACCCGTAACTCAAATCATGAACCTGTAAGATCAGATCATCGATTGACAGCAGATCACCTATCTCGATGGTCTCTCCACTCTTCTGCCTTATCCACACGTCACCATATTCTCCTCCAATTATCTGTCCTATCGTCATAACTAACCACATCTCATAATTCGCTTAATTTATCATGGGCATCTAAGGTGCTGACTTTATTTTTAAAGGTCCTGCCCATCCTATTGAAACCTACACTTTTTAGATATTCGATCTCTTCATCCGTCACTCTAGCTCTTTTATCAGCATCTACAAGGCCGTATGGGTAACCCAAAAATATCGGATCCTGGGCTTGGAATGCCATATATCCAAGTATTTCATCCACGGGACTGTTCAACTCACGGTAAAACTCTGTTCTGAAAGCATAGTTAGAGTTTCTATGATACTTAACCACCATCATCTCACCTTTATGGTCAGGGTGTTCGTTTTCAGCTATAGGATGGTAATACCATGGACCTTCAGAGAATTCAGTCGATAATTCTTGAATCGCTGCCACCAGTGGAAAACCGCAGGTCGTCCTCAATGTACAGGTTTTCGCAAGACCTACTAAATGAACGCCATTCTCTGCAACTGAGTTATAAGCTTCTTCAGCGTATTCCCTTTCTCCTTCGACTCCAGTCTGTAAAACACCATCCCTTAATATGATATCTCCTTCTTCTAGATAATTCTCAGAAACGTACTTGATAGCTTCCCATTCTAAGTATTTTCTTACAGTATGGCCTGCGTTAACCGGTCTTCCATTTTCCAGCTCTTCCTTTTTTACAACATATCCATCGGACCCGATGGGTATTGGATCGTTGACCTTGATGGATCTTACAGTGATCTCGTCTTCCTGATGATCACAACTCAAGTACAGACTCAGAGGTTCGATATTTTCAACTCTTTTCCTACCTCTAAATAGATTGAAATATATCCGTAGAAGATGTATGCTCTCAGAGGGTGTTTCGAAGATCTTATTATTACCTCCATCTACACAGCATAATATCCGATCTTTTTCTTTGAGATCGAACTCTTGAAAATTATCGATTTCTATCGTCTTTGGCTTGTAATATTTCTGTTGACTAAAGTATGGTTTCCCCCATTCGTCGGGTCTTTCATCAAAACCATCTATCAAGTCCCATAACTCACGGATCATCCAATCCTGGTTATGAAATAGAGGTACTTATAATTTGAGTGGAGGGGGAAGTGAAACTGGATAACACGTTATTTTACACAATATATCTCAGTTCAATCATCAATAGATTCTCGTTTTAAAAAGATATCACAGCAGAAATAATCCGAATGAAAGTACGAGTCGATATGTTCCTGGATGAAATTTGAGTCGGTAGAATTACTACCGTGAGAAAAGGTCGTTGTCGTAGTTGCCTCTTTCGAGTGTACTTCACTCAATTCTACTTCCTCCGGTGTCATCGACTTTATTGTAACTTGCTCTTATAAATTTTTGCTAGTCTAACAGGTCCTGTAAATTCCAAAAGGAACTTTGCAATGCGCTTCGTCGAAATCGTTCTCGTGCGTGAGAGCTTTGCACAGGTTCTTCTCTGATAAATACTATACCATATTCCTTTGCTTTTATCCGTCATACTAGCAGTTGGGGGGAAATATTTATTACATTATT
>CAYNQI010000172.1:0-2135 GCA_964399335.1 uncultured Thermoplasmata archaeon
TCGCAGCTAAAAGGAATGCAGATATCACCATGATAGTTCACAACAACGGCAACTATGCTTTGACTACCGGACAGATGTCTCCGACAAGTGTAGAAGGCTTCAAAGGGCCATCGACTCCGAAAGGTAGTATAGAAGAACCGATCAACCCACTGATGATGATGCTTTCATCTGGAGCAAGTTTCGTGGCGAGAGGTTATCCAGGTAAGATGAAGCATCTGACAGAACTGATCGTAGAAGCTGTTGAGCATGAAGGTTTTTCACTGGTAGATGTGCTTCAGCCCTGTGTGACTTTTAACGATACTTACGAAAAATACAACGAATCCGTAGAGATAATCGAACAACCTGCTGAGACCAGGTTCGAAGCCATGGAACTGGCCGTGGAAGAGGATAGGGTCCCTATAGGAGTGCTGTTCAAAGAAGAGAGGGACGTGTACCACGAAAAAATATATCCCGAATTCAACCCCGTGAAAGACAAGATTAACAAAGAAGAGAGGTTGAAAAGGGTAGAAGAGTTACTAGATGGAAGTGAATAAATTGAACTTGGACGAGGTTGTTCAAAAAAGAAGAGCTTACCGGTCTTTAGAAAAAGTCGAGATAACTGACGAGCAAGTCGAAGAATTAGCGGAGACTGCTCGATTGTCTCCGTCATGTTACAACAACCAACCGTGGAATTTCGTGTTTGTCAGAAAAGATGATAAACTTGAAGAGATGTACGAAGTGATGTCATCTGCAAACCAGTGGACAAGGAACTCTTCCATGATAATAGCAGTTTTCAGTAAGAAAGATGACGACTGTGTTGTTAAGGATAGAGAGTACCACCAGTTCGACACCGGTCTGGGAACCGCTTTTTTGGTCCTCAAAGCTACGGAGATGGGGCTTGTTGCCCATCCTATAGCTGGATATGACGAAAAGGAAACGAAAAAGGTACTTGATATTCCGGACGATCATCAGGTGATAACTCTAGTCATAGTGGGAAAACACAGTGAAGATATCAAAGAGGAGTTGACTGAACAACAGGCTAAAACCGAAAAGGAAAGACCGGAGAGAAAAAGTTTAGGAGATTTTGTGCATCTAGAGAGTTACGGTAAAAAATTCAAAGCATAAATTGGGTACTTATCAAAAACCGTTCTTTTTCATCTCTTCATCAACGACTTCAAGAAACTCTTCAGCTTTTTCAGGTGGTGAAGTTGCCAGACTGACACCGATGTACAGTATGATCGTTACTACGAAACCCCATATAGATGGCCACCAGCCAAGGGGATATATATTGAATATGAACATCGAACCGGTAACGAACCCTCCTACCAGCATACTGATGATCGCCCCCTGAGATGTGCCTTTCTTCCAGAAGAATGTACCTATTAAAGCCGGGGCTGTGACCAAAAGTCCACCGGAGGCCATGGCAGAAAGAACAGCTATTAGTTCTAACCTTAAACTTGCAAATATTATACAAACTAAAATCAATAGAACGATAGTACTCTTACCTATCAACAACTGCTGTTTCTCTGATAGGTTCTTACCCAAAGGTTGAGCTAGGTCTCGAGTGGTCATAGAACTCAAGGTCAGTATCACAGAACCGAGGGTCGAAGAGGCGGCTGCGAATATACCAACGAAAATTATAACAGCTAAAACCGTTGGAACTTGGGACAGTAAAGTCGGCATAGCTTGGTCAGCAACCGCTAAACCGGGTATATGATTTGCGATGGCGAATCCAAATAAAGAAGTGATGATCGTATAGATGAAAGCGAAGAGTGAGAAAAATATGACCATATTTTTCAAACTTTTTACATCCTTGGAAACGAACATACGCTGTGAAACCTGAGGGTTGGTCAACGCGAAGAAAGCCCAGGGGAGGGATAGGCCTATGAACATCTCGATACTCCAGGTGAACTGTAGTAGTTCTGGGTTCTGACTGCTGATGGTTGAGAAGAAGTTCACAGGGCCTTGGAAGATGTAATAAAAGATGTAGAACAGTAATATTGTCGCAGAAACCAGCATGGTGATAGCTTGAAAAGCATCCGTCCAAGATACCGATCTCATCCCAGCCCATAATGCAGCGAAACCACTGAAAGCGGCCATTATGATGACTCCGACCATATACGGTACCTGACCACCGGTTAATCCGTGAAATAAGA
>CAYNQI010000173.1:0-2094 GCA_964399335.1 uncultured Thermoplasmata archaeon
CAACATCCTCTTCCAACTCAATTATCTCTCCAATAAGACCTTCTTCACCAACTTTAACTACCTCATACATCTCAGCCCCACGCAGGTTATCGGCCTGTACAACCGGACCGGCGACCTTGATGATCCTTCCTTCTTCACCTTTTCCAGGTTTTGAGATCTTTTTGATGCTTTCTTCAGCTTCATTTATCATAATATCATACCTCTTCCGATGTTATATCTATTCCAACTGCTCTTCTTATCTTTTTATTCAATGGATCTTCCTTATCTTCTAATGGATCCTTATCAGGGATCTCGATTATCACAGGATATAGTTCCTTTTTCTCGGATATCCTATCAAGTTCTTCTCTGATACTTTCAGCAATACGTTCTGACAATAAGACTACACCTATATTGGGAGATCCGGCCAATTTTTCCATCAATTTGATGGTCTGGTATTCGTCCTCTGGAGTATAAGATTCATCGGCACCGGCTAATGAAAAACCCAATACCATATGCTCATCCCCTACTACCACGACTTTTTTTCTCATTCGTAACCCTCCAAAACCAACATATTTCTGATCCTATCTGGTTCAAATTCCTCTTTGAGTCCCCTTACTAGGATTTTCAAATTTCTTAATTCGATTTCTTTACCCACTAAGAATTTTAACAATGGTCCAACAGTTAAAACTTGTTGGCTCATAACTTCTGATACTATCTTTAAAAGTTGTTTATCTAAATATTTTTCAATTTCAAAATGACTCTTCGAAGCCGCTTCTTTACGGATATCCTCGAATGAAGTCCCTTCTAATTCAACTAAAGCTTCCTCTAAATTGTTGGATTCCAACATCTGTTGTAATTTCCAATCCTCTAGTTCCCTACCTGTAGGAAGCAAATAGTCCTGCATCAGTTCTTTGTCTATACCCTCCCTTACTCCACGTATTACCATTTTAAGATTGAGTAGATCGGTGTATTTTCCAAAGAAGTATTTTACCGGTGCCCTATGTTCACTCTCTACATCTGTGACTGCCTTTCTCAACTTATCGTATGCAAACTTGTCTAATTCCACATCCAATTTAAAGAAATCATCGCCCCACTCTTCCTTACCAAGTGCATTCTCAAATTCCGTTTCTTTTAAAATGGTGATAGCCTCTTGTAGATTTCGTGATGATGATAATTCATCTATAATATTTTCATCTATTATCCTGATAGGGATCAATTCTTTTTTTAAATCTTCAGAATCTCCACCTTTAGCCATGTGTTTGATAGCCCTTTTAGCCATCTTCACATCATACCTAACTAACCAAGCTTCTACGAAAGGTTTTGTTTCAAGTGGAGATAATCTGTATGCCTTCTTCATATATCCAACATTATTAATTTCAAAGCGCTTTTCGACTTTATCGATATCTCCGGTTTCCTCTTTAGGTAACTCGTATCCATTTTCTCTTACAGCCTGATAAAAATCATTTATGTTCCTGTTTTCTATCACAGGATCAACCTTTTCCTTTTTGATGAAATGAACCCCATGGGCTCTGAATTTGGCGTTTGGGAATGTAAAATTTGATATAGCTACTAATGTCCTAAAATAGCTCATCAATAAGAGAACTACTAAAAGCAGAGCTACACCTACGATGACAAGGACTAGATTTGTCAAACCCATAGTGTCTATCAATTCATCGATCAATCACTGTTCCTCCTTTAAATCTCTAAATAAGATATCTGAGATATGTTTCCTGAGTTCTTTCTTCCTTCTTTCAATATTAGATTCAAATGTCATGTCGATTTTGGCACCGCTTTTTGATTCTGCGATAATACCTCCGATAGTGTTTATATCCGATTCTACCTGTAGTGATGGATCGATCTTCTCTGTAAGCTTTTTAACGATATCTTCGCTTTTACTGTTACAGTGAATTATGGTTCCGTCTCCAAGGACTTTAGAAGCTTTTCCTATTGCCTGTCTTAAATAGTCCTTATATTCGGAAGGTACTGTGCTTTTTAATTCATCATAAACCTTCTCGAAGACCCGATCGATCATCTCTTCCCGTACCTTTAGTTTCTGCTTCTGTTTATCCAGCTTTGCCTGTGAGATGATCCTATTTTTCATTGTTTTTATTTCTC
>CAYNQI010000174.1:0-2093 GCA_964399335.1 uncultured Thermoplasmata archaeon
TACTGTAGAGGTAACCGATCAAGTTTACCAGTACTGCAGCAGCGATCCAAAAGATGACGAGTATGATCATGGTACTAGCTAGATCCCTTCCACCCAGGTAAGGGATGAAATCTTCTCCTTGAAGTACCAGTACCAGTGCCAATGAACCATAGGTTCTAGCCCCGAATACCGGAAATAATACTTTTATATGAAGTTTCATAACGAGGTACCCAGTGATCAGATAGAGTATCATGCCCGCTAGTACGGTCATAGGTAGTTCGATAGAAGCTAAAAGCAGTAAGAGTGACAAGATGTTGTAAAAAACCGTGCTTTTACTGACGTAATGTTTTTCCATAACTATACCGTATGTCAGGATAACACAGACCCCACCTACGGCCGCTTGGAAAGGGGTCAACAAAGGCATGGGGTGAATATATTATTAAACATATATAAGGCTAAGGTACCGTTGCGATCTCAATTAGATTCTCTTCGGATCCATTCTTTAAAGAAGGGATCAACTATTTTTCCTTCGTATAGTATACCTCTTTTTTCTAGACTTTTTAACGCCCTCTGCACGTGGGAACTGCCTTTCAACTCGTACTCTTGAATAGTCTCGTGTGAGTAAGGTTGATCTTTATTGACCAGTGCCTCTAAAACCCTCCTTTGTATCGAGCTTGATATACTGTTCCAAACCTCTTCTATGTAAATATCGTTATCTATCATAACGTCCAACAAATCGTCGAGGGAATCAACATGTTCGTTGGATCGTTTTCGATTCCATAGTTCAAAACATATCTGTTTTGTCCTCATGGGATGTCCCTCTGTGAAGTCTAGGATATCATCTATCAACGAACTGTCAATTTCCAAACCAGTCTTTTTGAATCTATTGATGATATATCCCTTGAATTCTATTTTAGGGATCTTACCTAACTTCATAACCTTTGTCGATCTGAAAAATGGTCTGTCACCACTCTCGAACATCTCTCTCAACATCCGTACCTGGGAACCACTGAAAATATATGAGACTTTATCCTGTTCCTGAATAACAGATCTAAAAAGCCTCTCTAAACTATCCCCGTCTAGATATCTGATACGTTGAAACTCATCCATCGCTATTATGAGCTCGGTATCTTTCTTTTCAGCCACCTTTTGAGGGAATTCTAATGCCTTTTCCATATCCTCGTCAGTATCTATCAGTTTAACGGATATCGATAAGCCTCCATCTTGTGTTGGTGTGAACGTTGGTCTGAGAGATAGTAAAGTATCTTTAACAAAAGAGAATCCTTTCTCAAGGGATGAGTACGAATTCCTAGTGGTTGAGCTCAGAAGACGGTCGGCAAGTTCTGATACACTATTTATCTTATTGAAATCTATGTAAACTGTTATTTTGTCATCTAATCTTTCAAAACACTCCAAGATAAGACTGGATTTACCATATCTTCTTGGAGAGAATATCGTGATATTTTGACCGCTATCTACAGCCTGTATAATATCACGTATCTCATCTTCCCTATCGATGAAATTTTCTCCCTTAGCTATCAAACGATATTCGAACGGATTCTTCATATCACTACACACTCCTGTATTATACATTTATGTGTAATACATCAGAGTATAAATAGGTTTCTGTGATCCGAGTTCGGGTTAAAATATACTTCTGGATCGAATATTCATAGGTACTGGGTACTTTTAAATGATTTTTTAGAGGGATATAAGTTGTTAATCAATAACTATATTAATCAGTAAAACAATATTAAAGGTTGCTAGGGATAGGTAAAAACGCCGAATACAACTAGGCAGGGGAGACAGAAGATATATACCTAAAAACTAAAACTTTCCAGGAGTGGGAAAACAAACGATTAATATGTAACATTCACTAGAGTTATCTAAGTTCCCTTCCTTTACCCGACCTATCCCTAGTATTTTTTAAGTCGATCAAAAAATATCTTTACTCAACTCTTGAAGTTCTTTCTTTTTGTTTTTAAGTTCTTTGATGTTCTCTTCTATGTCTTCGACAACATCTTTGATTATCCCGTCTACCGGTCTTTTAAGGTTATATATCTTGACCGGTCTTCCTCTACCATCCTTGTTTTCCTCCCCTTCTTCGATTATGC
>CAYNQI010000175.1:0-2078 GCA_964399335.1 uncultured Thermoplasmata archaeon
CAGCATATCACCGCTGACACCGTTTTCTAGATCCAGATAGATGATCTTACTCATCTCCTTTACCTCCGAGCATGTGATGTACGAAGGCTGCAGCTCCGTAGCCATTATCGATATTGACGACTGCTAGACCCGTGGCACAGCTGTTCAACATCGTTTCTAAAGCTGATCTTCCTTCTCTAGCAACACCATAACCCACACTTGTCGGGATCCCGATAACTGGTGTACCTACTAATCCAGATACGAAACCAGGTAAAGCACCATCCATACCGGCAGCCACGATAACAGCATCCGCATCTCTCAGTTCTTTTAAATGGGGTATCAACCTATGAACTCCCGCTATACCGACGTCATATATCCTGGTAACATCGTAACCTAATGAATCCAGTGTGACTGCGGCTTCTTCTGCCACCCCTACATCACTCGATCCGGCAGTGACCACGCATATATCGCCAGTAACATCTTGTTCCACATCCCCCACGACGATAATACCTCCCTTTTCGTAGAATTCAACATCTTCTCTAACAGATGAAACGATGTCGAAGACCTTACTATCCGCTCTTGTGAATATCCTGTCTCCTTCCTCTGCTATCTTCCTCAACTGTTCCTCAGATTTACCGGGGCAGTAAACAGCTTCTGGCAGACCTTTTCTTATATCCCTGAGGGTATCGATCTTGACATCTTCTAGATCCTTATAAGGTATGTTTAAGAGGGCAGATCTTATAGTTTCGTGGTCTATCTCGCCCTTTTTATAATCCCGTAACAACTCATCTATCTCGTCCATTGTACCAACATCCTGATTCTAAAAACTTCATTTAATAGCAAGCTTTAATCTTTCCCATCTTTTACAGGCCACCTTTCGACTTCTAAACGGTCTGCAGTAGGGTATTCTTCGATACCATAATAGTCATGATCTATTTCATCACAGATCTCTTCAAGAACCGCTAGAGCTATCTCGATCCTATCGTTCTCGGAATCGTACCACATAAGAGAGTCGGGTATCTCGTAATACTCTCTGAGTTCATCAAGAACTTCTAGAGGATCTTTAGCTAATATGATACCCTTTATCAGAGTACCATCTTCAGTAACTAGTTCTCCTTCTTTAGCAGTATTCTGGGCCCTTCTTTTTATTCGATTGCGCAGTTGGACCCCATCTTTGAAGGAGGAAGAACAATAATGAATAGGAACTTTGAAATCTGATTTCAATAACTTTAAAGCCATCTCCTGGCTGCCTTTGACTGCACTTGAAACGTCACTCTTTTTCTTGTAACCTCTTTTGACCAACTGTTTCCAGTTAGTAGATGAAAACTCCAGCTCGTTCAAATTCACAAAATCTACAAGTCCATCTGATGATCTTATCAAATTCAACGTCTCTTTTTCCATTTTAGGAATGCTCGGTATCTCGATACCAACGTCGATATCCAAGTCCTTTAAAGTTTCCAATAATAATGGGTAATCGGTTTCTTCGATCTTGTTCCAAACTTCGGTCGGAGGATGGAACCTTATCTCATCTAGACCTGCTTCGATCAAGGACCGGATCTTATCGATCTCGGTAGATCTGGTGTAAAGGTGTATATGATGATCCTCGCCGAACTCGGTTTTTAATAATCTGATATGATCCTGAGTTTCAATACACGTCAATGGGTCTCCACCTGTTATACCGGTACCTTCAGCATCTATACTCCTAGCTTCTTCGATTATATCTTGTTCAGAATCCGTTCTTTTTTCATTCGCGAACAGAACATCTTTCCCTTTCTTCTCCTCTGATAAAGGACAGTACCAGCAAATGCTTTCGCATCTACCTGTAACTAACAAAACCATCTTGGAACCTCGGCGGCAGTACTTACAGCCTTCAGGTAGTTTACCCGTATATAATGAATCATTTTCAAGCTTTTTTATCTTCACAACAGATGTTAAGAAATGAAAGTACTAAATTCTTTCCGCTTACCAAAAGATTAAAACTTCTAAGTATAATCACCTACCATGATCAGATTAGGACCAGCTGGAACACCACACGGAGTCAGCAGTACTAAAGATAGTATGAAGTACCTCGCTGAAGAGGGTTTGAACGCCATGGAAGT
>CAYNQI010000176.1:0-2062 GCA_964399335.1 uncultured Thermoplasmata archaeon
ACTGAAAGAAAAAGAACGGAAGAACACCTCAAAGAACTAATCCGTTTCAGAGAACAGATAATCAGAGATGTGAATATTTGGTTGAACGTTTTGGATAACGATGGAAATACCAAAATTTGGAATAAAGCAGCAGAAGAGATAAGCGGGTATTCTCGAGAAGAGGTGGTAGGACACGATAAAGTCTGGGAATGGTTATATCCCGATGATGAATATCGTGAACAAGTGACTGAGGAAGCTGGTGATATATTAGGAGGGAAGGATGTAGAAGGGTACGAAACTACTATCGTCACCAAGGATGGTGAAGAGAAAATAATCTCATGGACATCCCATCCTTTGACCGATGACGATGGTGAGATAATCGGATCTATAGCCTTGGGAAAAGATGTGACCGAAGAGAGAAGGGTGCAGGAGCGTAAGGAATTTTTAGATACACTACTCAGGCAGGATATCGCTAGTAAAAGTCAAGTTGCTTTGGGCTATATACAGCTGCTCGAAGATGAAGAATTATCCGATGAGGGGAGGGAAAAATGGATGAAAGCACTCAAAGCTGAAAGGGAAGTCCAAGAGATACTCGGGTTGGCAAAAGAACTCAGAGATATAGACCACCCCAGAGAGCTAACATCACACGATTTAAATAAAGTTCTTGAACATGTTTTAAAAAATATCTCTGATCTAGCGGATCTAGAAGGAGTAAAGATCCATGAGATTTACTCAGATCCAAAGGTAAAAGTGAAAGGTGAGTATTCACTCCATAATCTATTTTCTCGTTTATTGAAATGCAGATTATTGATACCGAACTGCAGTGAGATATGGATCGATGTAAAGGGATATGAAGAAGAAGTTTTAGTGGTGATAGAAGATGATGGAGAGCCGATTCCCCGGGACCTGAAAGATCTGCTTTCAGGAGATATTTACACAGGTGATACTGCTGGAGTGGGTGGGGCGATATATTATATGATCCGTCAATTAGCTAATTATAATGATGTAGATATCAAAGCCAAGGATTCGAGAAAGGGTGGAGCTCGTTTCGAAGTAAGGCTGATGAGAGAGTTTAATAATGAGATTTGATAATTAGCCCAAAGGTTGTTATATTGCGAATGGAAGTTTTGTATTCTATAGATGAAAAAGATAAGAGTACTGTTGGTGGATGATGAGCCCGCGATCTTGGATCAGGCAAAAATATTTTTAGGAAGGGAGGAGGAGTGTTTCGAAATCATCGGGTTAGAGAGGGTATCTGATGCCTTAAATATCTTAGATGAAAAAGATTTTGATATAATCGTTTCCGACTTCCAGATGCCTGGTATAGATGGATTACAATTCTTGAAAAAGCTCAGGTATGATTACGGGAGTGACATCCCGTTCATCATGTTCACTGGGAAGGGCAGAGAGGAGGTCGCTATAGAGGCTCTCAATCACGGGGCCGATAGATATATGCAAAAAGGTGGAGATCCAAAAAGCCAATATGGTGTACTCGCCCAAGCCATCGTTCAAGAGGTAACACACTGGAGAACTCAGGAAAGATTAGAGTTGACTAAATATTCCGTAGATGATGCCGAACAAGAGATATACTGGGTTACACCAGATGGAAGGTTCGTTTATACTAATCAAATGGTCTCTGAAAAGCTTGGATATGATCCGGAAGAACTTTTAGATATGCATGTATGGGACATCGATCCGGATCATAGGGAAGAAGAGAGGAAGGAGTTCTGGAAGGAACTGAAGGATAAAGGTTCCATGAAGATAGAAACTATCCATGAAACAAAAGATGGGGATACCATACCCGTAGAGGTCATAAGTAACTATGTAAAGCATGGTGGAAAAGAACTTGAATTCGCTTTCGTAAAAGATATCCGAGAAAAAATTACGGTGAAAAGGGATAAGAAAAAGAACATCAAAGAAATAAACATCATCCAGGAAGCCATAAAAAAGATAAGCGGGATGGAGAGTGTTGATGAGATATACGAGTATGTCGCTGAGAAAGTTCAGCATTTGAATGAAGATTCTTCTGTTTTTATATTGTTGTACGATATGATAGAAAGCACTATGATATTGAGGTCACTCT
>CAYNQI010000177.1:0-2062 GCA_964399335.1 uncultured Thermoplasmata archaeon
TCGCACAATTAGCTACCACGATCGGAGGAGGTAAACCCATAGTTCAAAGGATAGGGGACCTCAGGGACGGTAGAAGATCTACTCATAGTCGATTGAGAAGAAATTCTATCCAAAGAACCTTAGATGACGTAACTCCCGGCGACATCTCCATGGCACTCCCCCAGAGGGTTATGAACGATATCATAGAAGGGCTTGACATGCTTAATGAGATAATCCCTGGTGTCAATTCTAGTAATACCCTCCTTTACGCGCCCGAGATCAAGTTTTATGCAAAGAAGTTGAAGGTCGATGAGAATTTAGAAACATCTATATCTGGATTATTCGCCGCCGGGGATGGTGCCGGCTTGTCCCACGATATAGTTAACGCAGCATCGACTGGAGTCTTAGCAGGAAGGGGTATATCAAACAGATTGAAATGATAGATCATGGCCCGGAGACCTTCATACGTCTACCTGGAAGATCAGCCAAGTTCAAAGCATGTAGGCCGTTATTTTCATAGATCAAAAATTCTCCTTTGATCCCGACCATCTTTCCCCTGTGGAGTCCTGGGGTTGGTCTATATCTGGGAACTGCTCGCAAAGGTAGCGAGATGGGATAATCATTTAAAAAGATCAATTTACCCGTCGGGATCCTATTTTTCACAGATCTATAACCTGTTCTGATACCTTCTTTGTCTATCTTTTTGGAAAATGTTTTCAACTTTCTTTTTTTGCTTATCCTCTGGCTGATGCTTAAAATATCACTGATACGATTTTCCTCCTGCCTTGCTTCTTTTCGATGCAGAAGAGTTGCCAATAAAGAATAGGCATCAGCCCCCTGTTCGATCAACCTTGTCTTTAACCTTGATTTCTTGGTCATCCCTATCTTTGGATGGTAACTGTGGAAAGCAAGATATACGGCGTGCTCTTCTTCACAAAAACCTCCTTCACATCGTTCACAATCTTTAGGTTCGAATATACATTCTAAATGGGGTATACTTTCAGGGGCACATCCTCTGCATTGAGAAAATGTGTTAACGGATCTTTGTTTAGGGCAGGGTGTGTATCCATCTTCGAAATTACCGATGCATATCTTTTCTTGGGAGACGTTAAAACCGATCTTACCCATGTCCAACTCGATAAGTTCACCATCGTCGAATACCCTAAGTTTAGGGGTGAATGAGTCCCATCTGTAAGAGACGACATGGACTTCTTTTTCGTTTATCAATTTCTCTCTATCTTTTAACAGGGTGTTAGCTTGTTTGAACACTGTTTCTAAAACACCGTCCAAAAATATATGGTTTTTGCACTTTAACTGCGATAAGGAATGAATGATTTAAATAACATTTCCCATTTTAGAAATTGATGACTTACAAAACTATCCAAGACACTGTTCACGGCAGTGTCAAGTTATCAGGTCCCTTTCTTGAGCTTTTAGAAACTCCAGAAGTTCAGAGACTGCATAGTATAGCCCAGCTTGGCTTAACTAAACTTGTTTTTCCAGGAGCGAATCATACTAGGTTGGAGCATTCTATCGGTGCATACCATGTGGCAGAAAGGATGAGTGAGAGTTTAGGTCTTGATGAAGAAGAAAAAAACATAGTCAAGGCAGCAGCTTTACTTCACGATGTTGGACATGCTCCCTTCAGTCATACTCTGGAATCGATACTCAGCAGAACCACTGACAGCGACCATATGGATATAACTAAAAAAATAATCCAGGGAGAAGTTTTTACCGAAGAAAGGGACGTTCCGACGATACCAGAGGTTTTGGATGATAATGATATTCCAACGGATAAAGTTGCCGAGCTGATCAAAGGGAGGGATAACAATTCGAAGATAACTGATTTTAACGTGCATCTGGGTCAGAAATATTTTGGCCAAGAGAAATACCTTTACCAGATGATACACGGACCAATGGATGTCGATCAGCTAGATTACCTTCTTAGAGATTCCCATTACACAGGTGCAGCACATGGTGTTATCGATTTAGAAAGAGTGCTCCAGACCATTGAAATCCATAATGGTGATCTTGTGATAACGAAAGGTGGTGTCCCTGCGGTAGAGGGGATGCTGGTGGCAAG
>CAYNQI010000178.1:0-2039 GCA_964399335.1 uncultured Thermoplasmata archaeon
GGAGAAAAAAGTGAAGAAAGTAGGTATAATGACAGGTAAAGGTGGAAGTGCGGTATCTTTAGCTAAAGAAGAAGGAGCTGATCTATTCATCACCGGCGAAAGAAGCTACATGGCTTACAATGAGTCTATCGACATGGAATTACCTCTTATAATGGGAGGTCACTATGCCACTGAGATACTTGGTATTCAAGCTCTGATGGAAAGGGTAGAGAAGGAATACGACTTCGAGTGTTTCTGGATAGATGGTAGAAGCGATCTGTGAATACTGGTACTAAATCTCTCTCAGTTTATCTTCATCGATCTTATCGTGATGGGTGAACTCTTCAACTTCTCTCCTATCCGAAGAATATCTTTCTTGGGCAGGATAACCAACTTGAAGTATATCAGGTATATCGATGTGATCTGGTAGTTCTAACAGTTCTTGAAGTTCTCTCTGAGCACTTTTCGGTTGAGTACCCCAACTTATGACCAGATCCAATTGAGCGGCCATCAAACTCATGTTTTGTACCATGGCACCGATGCTTGCGTATATTATGAATTCAGCCGGCATATTTTCAGGATAGGAATCTACTATCCTTTTATCGATACAAACAGCTATCAAAATCGAAGGCGTTGTGTATCTTTTTGATATGTTCTTCATCCCCATGGCGTCAGAATATATCTCCGCAACCTTGTTCTTGATGTCTTTATCTTTGATTATCACCAATTCCCAAGGCTGTTTGTTACCCCCTGAAGGTGCCCAACGACCAGCTTCCAATATTTTTTCTAGATCTTCTTCAGAGACTTCTTTATCCTTGAACTTCCTTGCAGTCCATCTATGTTTCATCAATTCTAATAGAGTTTCATCCTGACTCATATTATCTAATAAAAATAACTACGTCGTATTATAAAATATCTTTCTGTGTTTTTAAATCGCTCTCCGTAGAAATTCAACGGTCTCATTCACTGTGATTTCCTGCTGTTCTTCTCTACTGATCGAAGCTTCGTTATCACCTCTTTGGTCACCATACCAACCGAATTGAGCATGATTACCGCCTTCTATCTCCACGTATCTCGTGTCTGGTGGTAGATCCTCTTTGCTATCTTCTATGTCTTCAACAGTCGTTAATCCATCGTTGGATCCATAGATAGAAATAACTGGAATATTTGAATCGGAGAGATCATCTGCCGGATATGAGGCCCAGAGTACCAATCCATGGACTTCGTTTCTATACGCATATCTAGCAGCCATGACACCTCCTAAAGAATGTCCCCCTACCACCCACGTATCAATTTCCGGAAAAGAGTCAATTACATCAGAAGCTGCATTTGGTGAGAATACAGCTAGATTGAGTCGCATAGGTGCTATAACTACCAAAAAGCCTTCTCCTGCAATATCTCGAGCTGTAGGAGCGTATGATCTAGGATCAACTCTAGCACCTGGGTATATGATCAGACCTGTTTCCGGCTCCTCTCTAGCCGGTTCAAAAACAAACCATCCATCTGTTCTCACTGACACATCATCGTCTGATTCTAACGCTTCAAGTGCCTCATCCATGGGTCCTAGGGGCGTGAGTGCCCAAACGAAGAAGCCACTGAGTATAAGTAATAGAACTACAGCAACAACCAGTAAAACCTGCCTACGGCGTGAATATTTTATCCACTCCTTGATCCCATCTAAATTCATTTTATCAAAAGTCATAGCTGAATACGAATATCAATGTCATTCCAACGGTTAGGACCAAAAACACCAGAGGGTGCAGTGGCCATGTGAGTACGAGAAGACTGTAAAGCATGCTTCTCCTACCCATGGTATATTCCCGGTTACCTCTGATAAACAATTTGCCTAAGTATATTTCTGCTTTCTCTCCACTTATAGCTTCGAGTTTTTCCGGTGCGCTTCGGATAAGAAAGGTGATCCTTGTGAAATGTCTAAGACAAAGTAAAAAGTTAAAGAAGGAAAATATCAGTGTAAATATCATCAACCAGAAAGGGTAAGATATATTTCCAAATGGCCCCGGTAAAGTAGCAGTGCTGAAACCAAAAAGGAAACCGATGAG
>CAYNQI010000179.1:0-2024 GCA_964399335.1 uncultured Thermoplasmata archaeon
AGTTCATTTATCTTAACTTCTGTGCTCGGTTGAGAACCTGACTGGAAACTCAAATCTTCTGCATTATCTCCACCGGAATCGAATACATCTGTTTCATCGGCGATGTAAACATTTCCTTCCCCGTCATCGACCCTATATACTATAAGATCTCCGTTTACACCACCCTGTTTCTGAGTAGTATCAGTTTCATCGTCTCCGTCGGTCACTACCCTATAATATCCATCGTTTAAATAGGTCTCATTATCCCCATATTGTGTTCCATGTATCCATGATGTCACTGTCCAGCCATCATCAACGGTGCCACCGTCCAATTCCGCCTGCCCATATCTTTCAAAGGGCATGATCGGACTAGCCAATACTACTAGGCTAGAAATGACTAATATAGCAACAATAGAGAATACTAGACCCATTGTTATTTTTTTATCCATTTTTTTCCTCCTAAAAGTTTATGCTTATCCTAATCCTACTGCACATACGTTATATATAATTTATGACACAGCTCTTGAATTTCGATAATCACCAAAAATACTTAATTTGAGTGTTTTATTTAAGTACATATGAACTATAATGGACTATTTACATTATCAACCATACTCATAGTTTCGATGATGTTTTCACCTATAAATATATCTTTTTCTAGCCCAGAAGGTGATATTCATAATTTAAACATCCATGAATATGATCCCGATGAGATCTTAAATATTACACAAGATGAGAAGTGGCAGATGAATTCTGCTATCCATGGAGATAATATAGTATGGGAGGATTATAGGGATGATCCTTACGGTACTTGGGGTAGCCCAGGTAATAGAAATTCGAATATTTACTTGTACAATATTGATGAAGATACTACCTACCAGATAACTACGAACACTTCTACTCAGATAAATCCCGATATCTGGGAGAATTATGTCGTTTGGGAGGATTATAGGAACGGTGACCCCGATATATATTACGCAGATATCTCTCCTCTTTTCCAAGGAGAGGATATAGAGATTGAAAGATTAACTGAAAGTTCAGACAGCCAAGAGAAACCAAAGATAGATGGGGGTTTCGTAGTTTGGGAGGATTATAGGGAAAATAGTGGCGGAGATGTTTACATATATGATCTGCTTGAAGGATCAGGTCCTTATCGACTTAATACCGCCGATGAAGATGGTACATTATCGCCCACTGCAGATCCGGATATACATAACAACAAAGTCGTTTGGACGGATAATAGGGCCCATTGGATCAGAGGTGACATTTTCCTTTACGACTTGACAGTAGATAGTAACGGAAACGGCGTACCTAATTACATGGATCCGGAAATAACCCATGACGATCCCGCCGAGATAGAGATAACTAATCAATCTAGACATCAGCATTCACCTTCTATATATGGAGATACTGTTGTTTGGACCGAATATAATAGTTCTAATAACAATGATATTTATTTTAGGATGATCGATGGAGAGAGAACACAGATCAGTATAGATGGGATGAGGGATGACGATCCAAAAATTTATGGTGAAACTATAGTATATCAGAAGCGGGAATATGATGAAGATGGGACCATCGAAAATTACAGTATTTGGCTTTACGACCTACAAGATGGAGAACATGAATTAGTTCAGGAGATCCCAGCAGATTCTGATCAAACATCTAGAGTCAAAGCAAGGTCCCCGTCCATATATAAGTACAGGCTTGTTTGGGAAGAAAATCATCCTTCAAATAATGAGGATATAGAATATCAATATGATATTTTTTACTATGAAACCGAGATTGAACCTCCTATAATTAAATCAGCAGAGATTGCAAACCAGACAAGAGAATTTGGAAGTTCTACTGAAATGAAATTGGTAGAAGGAAACAAGGTTCATTTTAAAGCTGAAGTTGTAGCACAACATACTGAAATAGAGAGTATAAATGCGAATATCAGTAGTTTAAACATAGATATAGATCATATCACACTCGAAGAAACTGAACAGCACATCTACGAAGGAACTTTAGAATATTCTAAGGACATATTAGAAGGTGAATGG
>CAYNQI010000180.1:0-2022 GCA_964399335.1 uncultured Thermoplasmata archaeon
GGCGAAAGGGGTCCTTGTAAGCGCTAAATAGATGAAACAAATATATTTTTCTATCAAACCAGGAAGACTTTTATGTTTCTACATATTTTAACTTTTCAGGTAAGATGAATAGAAAGGACCGGGATTATTTAAGGAAAGCCCTCAGTGAACAGAGGCCACACGAACGTTACAATAAAGCACTGTCTAGAGTGATCAGTGAGAAGATGAAAAGCAAAGCTGGATACGAAAAATATCTAAAATTGATAGATCAGGTAAGAAAGTACTCAAAGAAAAATGATTGTTCTATAGAAGATGCTGTCAAAGATATGATATCCTGAATTTTTTGAAAAGTTTACAACTCATTCCTGAATGTCACCGTATGATTTACCAGTTTGTCTTCTCGATAGATGAAGGTTTCGATCAAGAAGTTGTCTGAGTAGGTAGATAGATCAAAATAAATCTCACAAGTTACCGTACTATTTTTTCTATGGATTTCATCACCTATCAAATAGACATCAGCTCTACCATCTAGACCTTCTTCGATCTCGATACTCATAGTATTATTTTCGTGAAAATCCAGATGTAGTGATGTCTCCTCTATTACTTCGATACCGTTGAAATCATCCACCCAATCCGTGAAACCATCATCATAAAAGTCTAAGTGATGGTACCTACTGGGTATCCTATATCTAGGGAAATAGAAACCGTACCCATTGGAGTTCTCCGAAGAAACAAAGTCAGAATCGTAACTTCGATGACATATCACGCTGGAATTTATCTGTGCTCTTAGTTTTTCACCGTTCATTCTCAACCTCCTGCTGTTTATCCTTCTTTCAACATTCATGGTGAAGTGATAAAGATCCATAGGTTCAGGTTGTGGACTGTAACGTTCGGTGTTGTTTTTTGCTTCATTGACCTCACTATGATAATACGGTAGATATTCATCTAAAGTTCTAAAATAATCCATCATCTCCATATAAGGGATCTCAGAGGTAGTGATAGCCGTCAAACTTGAAGATACGGCACTGTTGTTCTCTCCCCAGCTAATAAAAGAATCCACGATGATTTTTGAGAAGTCTACGGGACCCATCTCTGGATTTTCATCCAGCTCATCCATTATCTTATCGTAAGGCCATCCTTCGATAGGTTCTTCCATCTGTGAACCTATGATCACATCTGCCGTATCCTTTAACTGATAATAATTTTCTATAAGTCCCATGGTACATGCGTCGAATCCAAGTATATCCAGCTTGATATCACCTAACCCTTCTTCGATATCTACTGCGTTCAAACTCTCATCCTTCTCCAAAAGCATACCGTCCAAACTACTACCGTGACCCCATAGGTTAAGCATAAAAAATTCTGCAGGATAATTGTCCATCCCCCATCTTACATACTGATTTAATACGTTATGATCCGCAAGACTTAGATTCTGGTCCCAGGTCCCATTGATCGAACTAATATGTATCTCATCTGTGCTCTCTCCCAAATCATACAAACCTATTGTTCCATTTTCTTGGACTTTTTTCAAAACTAAAACATTAATGCTATTGGACGTAGTGGTGTTCACAAGATCATCAAAATCTTCTTCCAACTGTTCGTCGATCCCCTCACCACCGTTATCACTCATGTACATCATGATAGTCCAGTTATCCGGTGAATCTGGGTTATCAAAGCGATTCAAACTGACTAAGGGAACGATTATCAGTATAAGTATCATCAGAACTACGATTTTCTTCATCTTTAACTTGGCTCTTACCGGCATCCCCTATTTTAGTGTTCTGCTTATTTCGACTCCGTGATCCTTCATCCGTTCTATGATGTGATCAAAGTAGATCTCATTTACACCTAAGTACTCTGGAGGTATGATCCCAGCATCTAACTCATTATTCATCAACAATCTTGCAAAGGATGCAGTGGCGAACCCCGTCGATCTGGACATCGATGAGAACCTTTCATCGGCTTCGTCGTAAAAATAGAACCAGAGGGATCCATCTTCACCGTCTTTAACACCTTTACTTTCAACGGTCATGATACAGAAAT
>CAYNQI010000181.1:0-2007 GCA_964399335.1 uncultured Thermoplasmata archaeon
CTGATGATAAAAGGTAAAGCTGGGACCGGTAAAACCATCCTCAGTTTGAGTATAATGGAAGAGCTAGGCAGCATCGATAACACCTTTTATCTTTCAACCAGGGTTGCAAATGATTCTCTATACAGCCAATTTCCATGGTTGAAGGAAAAGGAATGGAGAGAGAACCTCATCGATGCTAGTATGGATTTTCTTCGTGTTCTTTCTAAAGGTGAGGATCTAAAGGATTTTCAAGAAAGAAAAGAAGATATGGAAAAAGTGGATATGGCAAGGGAAGTCCTTTCCACCATGAAGGGAGGAAAGGAGTCGTGGAGGACGGAACCTCCAGAACACGTCAGCAGGAGTATGCTTGATGATCTTGAGATCAAAGACGAGATGTTAGAGATACTGGATATCTATAACCGTGTAGATAAGAGGTTACCGGAAAGGTCACTTATAATTATCGATAGTCTGGAAGCTTTGATCGAAAGGTACGATATAGAACCGAAAGTTTTGATCCAAACACTCCAGAAAGACCTTGTGGAAAGGTCCGGTGTAAAATTGGTACTGGTGATCGAAGAGGATGCATCTACTCAATGGGATTATCTCGTAGACGGGTATATCACCATGAAAGAAGGAGAGTTCGAGGGAAGAAGGGTAAGGCATACATATCTTAACAAATTGAGAGGTGAGAAGATAATGAGACCTGTCTATCTCATGACTCTAGACAAGGGTAGGTTCAGGTATTTTCCTCCTTTTAAGAACGAACTTCCCCGTTTATCCATGGAAGAACTACCGGTTGATGATAAAAACGACGAATATTTAAAAAAGGATAGTTTTTCCACTGGTTCTAAAGAGTTAGATAAGCTGCTTGATCTGGGTTTACCTAAGGAAAGTTTTGTTCTTATAGAGCTAGATGAATCGGTACCTTTGACCGGGAAGATGAACATCATAGGACCTCTGATAATAAATTTCCTTTTACAAGATAGAAAGGTCGTCAACATACCGCTGACAGGTAGAGAAGATGAAGAGATAAGGTCGTGGCTGAAAGATCTCATGGATCACGATCTCGAAAATGATCTTATCACTTTCAGACCTGAAAAGCACTGGACTCTTTCAGAAGAAGCAAAATTCAAGAACTATCGAAAGAGAGTCAAGGATGTCTATAAAGAAGCTCATTTCAGGTCTGATAAACCTCTCGTAACCATATGTGAACTGGAAAATATAGAAGATTCCCTAAGCTATGTATCCGAAGATATAGATGAACAATCCGCCGGAAAAAGACTGTTGGACATAATAAAAGAAAACAGTGATCTGGTAGTGGGTATAATAAGACCGGGACTCAAGATCTCTCAGAAACTTAAGAACATATCAGAGATCCATCTACGTCTGTTTTCAGAACATAATACTCTTATGTTCACCGGTGAGAAACCGAACCTTGGTCTTTACAATATTCAACAAGGTGAACTACCTAAATTTATACCTCTGGTATAGATATATCTGATATCGAACAAAAGATTTTTACTTTTTGAGAATATAGGAGCTATGGTGTTCAGATGAAAGAGATCAAAGCCCCAAGGGGGACGGACCTTAATTGCAAGGGATGGAAACAGGAAGCCATGTTGAGACAGTTGATGAACAATCTTGAAAATGCCGAGGAACCAGAAAATCTGATAGTTTACGGGGGTTCCGGTAAAGCTGCTAGGAACTGGGAATCTTACGAGAAGATAGTCGAAACTTTGAAAAGGTTGGAAGATGACGAAACACTGCTGATCCAGAGTGGAAAACCAGTAGCAGTTTTCAAAACATTTGAAAGAGCCCCAAGAGTTTTGATAGCTAACTCTAACCTAGTTCCAAAATGGTCTAACTGGGAGAAATTTTACGAGATGGAAGACCTAGGTCTTATAATGTATGGTCAGATGACAGCCGGTAGCTGGTGTTATATCGGTACCCAGGGGATCATCCAGGGGACCTACGAAACCTTTGCTGCCGCAGCCCGTAAACACTTCGACGGTACTTTGAAAGGAAAGT
>CAYNQI010000182.1:0-2002 GCA_964399335.1 uncultured Thermoplasmata archaeon
TTTCAATCTCTAAACTCTGGTTATGATATTCTAATGCTTTATCGAGTTCGTAAAGGTCTATGTAGATGTTACCCATATTATTTAATGAGATCGCGATCCCCTGCTGATTCCCAGTAGCTTCCCTTATCTTCAAACTTTTTTCGTAATAACCTAAAGCAGTTTCTCTTTTTCCTTTATCAACATAAATATTCCCGATATTGCTCAAAGTCAAAGCAATACCCCCTTTATTGCCGGTCCCCTTTACTATCTTAAGACAATCCTCATAATTTTCCAAAGCTTTATCAAGTTCACCCTTATGCCAGTATATCGTAGCCATGTTGTTAAGGGACCTTGCGATCCCACTTTTACTGCCGATCTCTATCTCTATCTCCATACTTTTATAGTAATAATCTAAAGCTCTATCCATGTCTCCTCTGTTTTTGTGTATAACTCCGAGGCTGTTATAAGTATCTCCGAGCCCTTCTATGTCTTCACATTCTTTCCTGAATTTTATTGATCCCTCAAGTAACTTTTCAGCCTCCCCATAATCCCCCCTCCGGATCAATACAGTTCCAAAGTCGTGTAATGCTCGACCGATGAGCTGACTATCTCCTAGTTCTCTAGCTAATTCTGTCTCTTCATTGAAGATCTGGATAGCTCGATCATATACACCCTGCAGCATGAAAGCCCATCCCTTTATGTTAAGTAGTCTACATCGCAATTTCCTGTTATCGTCACATAATTCAATACCGATTTCGATTTGTTCTAGAGCTTTTTTATATTCACCTTGATTGTTTAAAACTTCGGCCTTGCTCCCATACAACCCGGCTCTATCCCTTTCACCTTCGATTTTATCTAAGGCCTTCTGGTAATTTTCTAAAGCTCTGTCATAATCCCCGACCATATTGTATACTTCGCCTAGACCTTCATGAATTTCCTCTAAGTCACTAGGATTTACAGCTAAAGATAACGCGTCTTTGTAAAATCCTAAAGCCTCTTCGTTTGCGTATCCCTCTTTAGCCCTTTCCCCCATCTTTAAAAGATAATTCACCCCTCTTTCGTCTTTTGCTTTGTGAAAGTGATGGGCGATGTGCTTTGAATATTCCTCCATTTCATCATTATATAGTTTTTCATAACTTTCAGCGACCACTCTATGATATTCCTCTCTCAGTTCATCGTTAAGATCAAAATACAGCACTTCTCTTATCTGCCGGTGTTCAAACCTATACTTCTTTTCTATCGATTTTATCAATTTATGTACGCGCTGAAGGTCATTTAGGTTTTTCAGAAGTTTCATCCTGTTCATACCTGTGATCTCACTGATGATCTTGCTTTCGAACTCCTCCCCAACCACACTAGCACATTCTAAAAGATCTTTTTGCTCTTCCAATAATCTGTCTAACCTTCTTACCACTAGATCATATATTTTGGAGGGTATCTTTAATTGTTGGATATTTCCTTTAAGTTTTAAATCCCCATCTTGATCTATCAGATATCCTTCCTGAACAAGCATTTTCATTACTTCGAGCAGGAAGAATGGATTCCCTTCACTCTTAGTGAACATTTTGTTTATGAATTCTTCAGGAACGTCTTCATCTCCTAAAGTTCGAGCTATTAGCTTTTTCACCGAACGTTTATCCAACCGCTTAAGCTCAACTAAATCGAATAGATGTTCTCTGCTCATATTCTGCATATTCGTTTTTAAAGTATGAGCTCTTCCATCAACTGATTTAATAACATCCTCTGGACGATAATTACCCATGATCAAAATCCTATCGTTTCTTGTATTCCTAGAAAGATAGTGAAGCAATTTTAGAGTCGTTGGTTCTGCCCACTGTAGATCGTCTAAAAATAAAATCAGCGGACCTTCAGCTGATATCCTTCGTAATCCTAGAAGTACTTTATCGAATAGATTTTCCTGTTTTAATTTAGGGTCTTCGACTAGATGTTTACCACTATACTTTCTAGAATCGATGAACCATTGTAGATCTGGTTCGATCTGTTCTGCACTTTCCATATCACC
>CAYNQI010000183.1:0-1986 GCA_964399335.1 uncultured Thermoplasmata archaeon
AAAAATTAAAGGGGAATATCCCCTAAGCATACATGTTCGAATTATCGTCGTCGTCCCTGTCGTCCTCGTTCAAGTCGTAGTCCATAGCATCTCTCTTCTTTTCTTCTTCCATTGCCATCTCCTCTAGATGCTTCATATAGATCTTATCCAATCCATCTTTGACGACCATCTTAGCTGCATTGAATACTGCGTTTTTTATGTCACCGCCGGTCAACTTGTATTTATCTGCTAATTGAACCAAGTCTACTTCTTCATCAAGTTCCATGTCATCCGGAATATGTTTTCTCCAAAGGGATTCCCTTAATTCTGCATTTGGGATCGGAAACTTCAGTCCAAGGTCGATCCTTCTTTTTAACGCTTTGTCTAGTTTTGTTGACAAGTTTGTAGTCATGATGACGGTTAAGTCCGTATCTTCTAGTCTTTGAAGTAAAACGTTCACAACTCTTTCCATAGCCTTTCCTGCCCCCGACCTACTTTGACCTCTTCTACTGAGGATGGCGTCACACTCGTCTATCAATAGAACCTTTCCCTCTTCTTCACATTCTTCGAAAGCTTTACTAACATTTGATTCGGTTTCACCTAGATAACAGTTGATTATCTCACTGAAATCCATCTTGTATAGTGGTTTTTCTACCCTGTTCGCTATCGCTTTTGAGGTATGGGTCTTACCCGTACCAGATGGACCCGTGAACATGATCACAGTCCCTTTACCGGTATCCATGACATCTTTGAAACCGAATTCATCATAGAGTTTGGTCGACTGTTCATCTGTTAGTAGTACTCTATTGATCTTTTTCAGCATCTCTTCAGGTAGTATAACGTCTTCAAATGTGGTATCTGGAACCTTATCTTTCTTTTTCTCCTTTTTACCATACCGGGAATGTCTTCTTCCCGGTCTTGGTATGCCTCTGCCTCTTGAGGCTTCTCTTCTGAACCGATCGAATAGGCTGTTGTCGTCCTCATCTTTTTTGAACTGTTCTTCCGTGAGTAATGGTTCAAGTAATCTAGAACATGATTTTTTGGATACAGAAAACATCCGATGATAATTTGGGATTTCCCTCGACATTTCCCGCCTGCTTCTCCTATCATCGTATTCTATCAGATCGTTCCTGAACAATTTTTCCATGATATCCATAAACTCTTTTTCTTCGATGTCAAACCTCTCGTAATTGTAAATGTACCCCCTTCCAGGATAAAGCATGTTTTGATCGAGGTGCTTACGGATATCTTTTGTTTTCCAGCATTCTGTTTTATCTCTAGATGGGAAACATTCTGGTTCAGATTTTCTTATAGTACCGCATAATATAGATAAAAAAACCCTTTGTCCGTCCTCTTTCAATTTGTATTCTTCCATCATACGCGTCAATTCGAACTTTTGACCTCTTATGATCTCTCCAGCTTTCTTAAGATCGTTGAATTTTGAAAAATTTTCTGGCAAATAGGTATCAGTGTTCCTATCATTTCTTTCATATCGTCTCTCTTTAGAGGAATATTGGTCACTCATGGAATATATTGCCATTTCTATCAACTCCCCATCGGTGAGAGGTATGTTCATCATACTTACTCTATCTTGATTGTTATCATCTTCTATTTCAATACATAAAACACGGTTCTCTAGTCTTCCCTTCTCGTATACTGTGATGTCATCTTTCGATATACCGTGTTCGTATGAAAGATGGTCAACCAATCTATCTTTTTCTTCGAAATCATTTCCACAATCGCTGCAGACGAAGCATGTATCTGCTTTATATCCGTTGATCTTATCAATCAATTCGATGGGTACGATGGGATATCGATCGGTGTTGAGGTTTGTATGAATCTTGTTTACCAGTTCCACAGGATCACCATCATAACTGTCTATAGTTTGGTATGATAATTCTCGGTAAACCTCATCGATGTTTTGGTCTAAAGCGATATAGGGAGTGATCTCTCTCATCCTTTCTGTTCTGTATATCCTTTCTTCATCCATTATGATCACCACTGATT
>CAYNQI010000184.1:0-1978 GCA_964399335.1 uncultured Thermoplasmata archaeon
CAAAGAAATCAAAGAAGGATCTGACAGCGATCCCAACATCCATCTATACGATCTGAACGATATGAAACAAGTTTTTGAAAAGTAAGGATCAGGTCCGATACATCCAACTCCGAGTGATCCCATGATCATACTCCTACTTTATCAGCATCGATACCCATTCCGAAGATGACCCGCCACAACTCACCCGTAGCGCATCAACATATCTTCTAGATGATAAGTCTGCCCACACTCTTCACACACCACATCATCGCTTTCCTTATCCCTTTCGGTGAAGGTGAAAACATCATCACAGTCGGTACAAACCCCGCTGAAGGTCGGATCTTCATAGTTCTTTTGATCCACATCTATCTTCATGTCCAATATGTACATCAGCCAGACCCAGTATGCATCCTCCCTGTGATCATCTGCTATGGTATCGATGATCTCCGGTAAGGTCTTTTCGTTCTTCTTCTTTTCCTCTTCGATATAACTGACGATCTCTTTCTTTTTCTTCTCAAAACTCTTATTGGCTTTTTTGAACAGAAGATCTCCTGCAAATTTTTTTATCCTACTCTTTCCCATCTTATGTCACCCGTTAGTATATAGATTCAAACAGATATAAACTTATCTGCATACGATCTGAAGTACAGTCTATAATCTGTATATCCTCTCCATCTTTTCCTTCAACCCCTCCGCAGAGAGCTATATCGTACATGTAATGATCATCATGCTTTTAGATATTTATTGATCCATCGGGAAAGTTCTAATCACCTGTACACTTCCAAGAGCCGGTCATACCTATCCATTAACTCGTCTCCATCCATGTAGAAAGCCTTTCTGACTTCATCTATACCCTTCTCAGGTACGATACATCCAACTCCGAGAGACCCTATACCACTGCTTGATCATCGATACCCATTCCGAAGATGACCCGACACCACCATCGACCTCACTCCTCACAGATATAAAATTATCTAAATCTGAAGGACCGCCTATAATTTGTGTAAACTATTTATATGATTAACATATAACTTGATTACATGGAAAGTATATCTAAACGAGAGGCTCAGGTGATCTCTGAGATCAGGTCCAGAGATATAGTGGTGTTCACCCACCAAGATGTAGATCGTTTCCTAGATACATCCAAAGAAAACACCTATCGTATAATGGGGAATATGGTGGAGAAGGATCTGGTCAAACGGGTAGAAAGGGGTAAATTCATCTTGACCGAAACGTGGAAGGAGCTCGATATCTACGAGATCGTACCTGAGATCTTTCAACCGTCTTACATCGCTTTCTGGAGTGCTTTACACTACCACGACATGACAGAACAAGTTCCAAGAACGGTTTTCCTCATCACCACCAAAAGAAAAAAACCGTTGAAGTTCCAGGGACAAAAGATCAAGTACGTTACCGTAAAACGATCCCTTTTCTTTGGATACGAAAGATACGGTAAGGTTTTGGTTTCCGATATGGAGAAGACCTTGATCGACTGTTTAAGACACCCAGAGTACTCCGGTGGTATATCACAGATACAAGATGCGATCTCAGATGAGTTAAATACGGAAAGACTTGTAGAGTACTGTAAACTGACCAAAAGTTCGGCGGTGGCTTCACGTTTAGGGTATCTATTAGAAAAGAATGATATCAAATTTGATAAAAACGAGTTAAAAGAACTCGTCGATACATACACAAAACTCGATCCCAAGCAAAAAAGATCCGTGTTGAACTCGGAATGGAAATTGTACGTTAAGAGGGGTATAAGATGATAACCAGAAGTCAGTTGAGAGAGATCCACGGGATAGAATTACCGCTGCATCTACTGGAACAGGATTACATCCAATCCCTGTTCCTGAACGAACTATATCGAAAGGATGATTCCTTGGTATTCAAAGGCGGAACTTACTTGAAACACGCTTTTGGTTTGGACAGGTTTTCTGAAGACTTGGATTTTACGGTTTGCGATGAAGCGGATATACCCGAAATGTTGCGTGAAGCC
>CAYNQI010000185.1:0-1969 GCA_964399335.1 uncultured Thermoplasmata archaeon
AATAAATACTATACACACATAGTTTAATCATGGTTATTACCCATGATGATGGATACTCTAAAGCAAGAGTTGTCTTACCTGATATTGGGGCAGCAGGGCGGAGACAACCGAATAAAGATTTTAGAGCTCCTTAAAGATAGACCATACAATCATAATCAGTTGGCTAAAGAGCTCAACCTCAATTATCGAACCATCAAACATCATATAGATGTTCTTCTAGATTACGATCTGGTCGTATCGTCTGGTGAGGGCTACGGTAAAGTATATTTTTTAAGTCCGAAATTGGAAGAAAATTATGAAGTACTTCAAAATATGAAAACCAAACTCCATACAGTCTTTAAATCACCTAAACTCTACAAAAAGATAGTACAGCAAACTCGTGAAGGGATAATCCTCCTCGATGAGAATTATGATGTGATCTTTTTGAACAGAAGTGCGCAAAAGATTACTGGATATAAAGACGAAGAGTTAATTGGAAAGGGCATAGATAACGTGCTGAATTTCTGTTCAAAAGATAACCTCGAGCAATTAATGGCAGAGGACGAGTTTGTTGAAAAAAAAGCGGAGATCGTGTCGAAATCTGGAGAAATTAAAAATCTCGTTGTCTCACTGTATTCTTTTTATTTTGACGGGAAAAAACTTAGAGGTTTTTCTTTACTACTTAAGGATATAACTAAAGAAACGAAGCAAAGGGAGATCTTAGATGCATTTATGGACCATTCCGAAGTTATGATGGCTTACTTAAACACGGAGTTTGATTTACTTTATGTGAATTCCGCTTACGCAAAAAATACAGACCACACTCCAAAGGAACTCATTGGAAAGAACCATTTCGACTTTTTTCCCAACGGTGAGAACAAGAAGATATTCAACAGAGTGCTTGAAAACGAAGAACCTGTGTCCGTTAAAGATCAACAACTTATTAATCTAGATGGTTCTGATCAAAAAGGCATACATTGGAGTTTAGAACCTATAAAAAATGATGGAGATGAGGTTAAAGGGCTCGTCCTTTCAGCATATCAAATATCCGATGGTACTCCCTCATAAGTCAAGATCAGTTTCATTTTTGCATATTATTGATAATAGAATGATGTATAAAAGATACATGAATCATAATCAATTATGAAAAAACACCTTAACATATAGCAATGCTTTATTATATGTTACAATGACAGGCCTGGGGAGGGTTCAATTTTAAGGGGGTTGTTCACTTGATTCCCTGGGCCTTCATCTTTTTAGTCACTTTTAGAGTTCACAAGAAGTTCAATATATCTTCGGTGGACCACAAGTAGATGGAGAACATATGTAAAAAGAAAGGGAGGGTACTCCATCTATGTGTAGACTTTTTTTATTTCAAGATGTGTAGTCTAACTGTTTTAGTAGAATAAGAATACTCTAATGAGATGTAATATTAGAAAGATGTACTCCAATTACAAACCAAAATTATTAAGCAGAGTCATCGTATTGACTATAGGTGATATAATGAGTGAGGATGAAGAAATGAAGACTATCGAGATAAAGAGAGCTACTTTTGATAGGATGAATGATATAAAAAAGATCGGTGAGTCCTTCGATAAAGTATTGAACAAACTTCTAGATCATTATGATGAGAACATAGAGCAAGAAGTCGATAGAGATTGGGTAAGATAAACGGTTGAACCGAGCGACCTTACTGATGATCAAGTCTTTTTATTAGAAAAGCCTAACGGCTCTCTAGATATTTGATAAAACTTGATTTATCACAAATTAGAATTTCATTTTCACTATAATTTCAGCATATTTTTTAATTTATGTCCCGATCTTTTGATATTTTCTTTAATACCTATATCTTGTTGCTTACAAGCTTCCATATCAGTGTCATCATTGTTTCCGGAATTCTTGCTCAACATAATGATCCCAGCGCAAGAGATGCAGGACATGTTTTCTTCATCCCGGCACGAATCTTTACATATCCATCGACCGCAGAAAC
>CAYNQI010000186.1:0-1960 GCA_964399335.1 uncultured Thermoplasmata archaeon
TGTTTCAGCGAGAAGTCCTCTTCTTCACCGGATCTTATCCTCCGTCCGAATCCACCTCTCATGGAAGATCACCCCTCTTATCCTTCAACACATGCTGGTATATTTTCCTGTAAAAACCATCTTCTATTTGCAGTAGTTCTTCATGATCTCCTCTTTCCACTATCTCTCCATCTTTGAGCACCAGTATCTTATCGGCATTCCGTACGGTCCACAACCTGTGAGCTATCACAAAAGTCGTTCTATCTTTGGTGACTTCTTTCATGGCTTCCTGCATCCGGTCTTCAGTTTCAACATCCACGCTAGAGGTCGGTTCATCGAGTATGAGCAGTCCGGGGTCGGTCAATAAGACACGTGCCATAGCTAATCGCTGTCTCTGACCTCCGGATATGTCCACACCTCTTTCACCTATGGGAGTTTCGTACCCTAAAGGTAAAGATCCTATGAAATCATGGATCTGGGCTATCTTAGCGCATCTGATTATATCTTCCATGGATGCATCCGGTCTACCGTAAGAAATATTCTCCCTGATCGAAGCACCGAATAGAAATGTATGCTGGAGGACTATACCGACCTGTTTTCTCAGACTGTCGATGGTGACGTTTTTTATATCATGTCCGTCTATCAATATCTTCCCTTCATCGGGATCGTAGAATCGGGGTAGAAGATGCAGTAGAGTACTTTTTCCCGAACCTGTGGGCCCAACTATGGCCACTGTTTCTCCAGGCTCCACTTCTATATCGATACAGTTCAACACACGTTTTCCCTTCTTATACGAAAAACTCACATCTTTATATTCTACCCTGCCTCTCACAGGTGGTAATTCGTGAGCGTCTGGTGCGTCCTTCACTTCAGGGGACATGTCCATAACATTGAAAATCCTTTCAGAAGCAGCGGTAGCTTGACTGGACAGATTGATCATCATACCGGTCTGTCTTACCGGTCTAGTAAGCATCGCTATGTAACTTATAAAACCTGCCAGCATCCCAAGGGATATGTCACCTTCTATGACCAACCTCCCGCCGTACCAAACTATCAAAGCTGTACTTAGGCCGATCAAGAAATGAACATACGGCATCCAAAGTGCCGAGACCTTTGATGCTTTTATACTGATATCAACGTATTCCCTATTCTGTTTATTGAACTTCTTTTCCTGCTGTTCCTCCCTGCCGAAGAGTTTGATCACTTCCATGCCTACGAAGTTCTCCTGGACCATCTCGGTCAATTTGGCGAATCTCTTCCTCACCTTTCTGAACATGGGTCGGACTCTAGAGGAGTACATGTACATCCCAAAAACCATGAGAGGTAGGATCATTATATACAGTAAGCCCAAACGATAATCCCAGAACAGCATTATTATCAGAATGCCTATTATGGTCAGTATGTTCTCAGTGACGAACGAACTGACCCTCCCTAAAAAATTCCGGAGAGTATCGGTATCCGTCGTTATACGGGCCATAAGGTCTCCGGTCCTTGATTCGTCGTAGAAAGAGAATGACAATTTATTGAGATGTTCGTACAGTTTGACCCTGATATCATGGATTATACTCTGAGCTATGAACTCTGAAACATAACTTTTTACAAAATCGAAGAAGCCCTTAAGTAAAGCCGTACCGACCATGATCACCGCGATTATCCATAACCGCTCTATATTTCCGGTCATGATCATATTGTCTATACCGTAACGTATCAACCATGGAGGAACGAGTCCTAATGCTGTCGATATAAAAACAGCAGTCATCACACCTAAGATCTTGACCGAATGTTTACGGGCATAACTACCTAATCTTAAAAGTGTGGGGAGCATGGGAGATTTGCGTTTCTTTCCTTTACCAGGTCCTTTATTCATAGTTTAAACCCGCATATTATAGTACATCACTAGGATATTATAGTCATATATTAACATTTTGTTTTATCATCAGTTCTAGAAAAACACTGTTCAAAATTATATCATAGATTTTGT
>CAYNQI010000187.1:0-1940 GCA_964399335.1 uncultured Thermoplasmata archaeon
CTGAAGAGATAGTTGAGAAGATCGTTGATATCGAGGAGATCAACGAACTGGTGGAGTTAGATGGAAGTGATCTTTTTGCTAAAGTGGTTGTTCCATCACTCGATGAACTCGACGATGTGACCCGAAATTTGAAAGGTATCGAAGGAGTGTTCAGGTTGAACGTAGCAAGGGAGACAGGCCGCTTGAAAGATCCTTCTACGGTACCACTGGAAACTGTTTCCGATCTCGACATAGATTGTTACTACTGTAATAAAACTATCCAGGGAACTCCTGTAAAGCTAGATATGGACGGCAGAAAACATTATTTGTGCTGTGAAACATGTGCCTCTGAGTATAAAGAGAAGTACCTGAGGTTGAAAGAGAAATCTCGACTCGATAACTTCTCTTAGAATTGATTTTATATATGATTAGCCACATGTGGTGGTGATGAGTTAGGGTAGAACATGGAGGAATAATATATGAGTGATTACACAGCTAAAATTCTAGTTCTCGGCGACGGTGCAGTCGGGAAAACCTCGTTAGTTAGAAGGTTTGTGAGGGGAGAATTCGATGAGGACTATATCGCAACGATAGGAGTGAATCTCAAGCATAAATCTCTCGAGGATATCGGGCTGGATATGTCGATATGGGACCTATATGGACAAAAATCCATGTCCCCCGGTAAACACTCTTCAAATTATGTCGGAGCAGAAGGAGCTCTGATCGTTTTCGATCTGACTAGAAAGAGGACTTTCGATAATCTAGGACAGTGGATCGATGATCTATATGAGGTTATAGGAAGGATACCTGTAGTTTTTGCTGGTAATAAAAGAGATATAATGGTTGATTTCAAGAAAAAAAAAGGTGTCAAACTCTCTAAAAAAACCAAGAATGAATTTCATGAATACATGATTGACGAACATTACTATAAAAGCGTCTATAGTCAAGAGCCGAAATTTGTTCCAGTTTCTTCAGAGGAAGCTAAAACGTGGTTTAAGAGTTTTAAGAAGCAATATAATAAACAGTCATCGCTCTTTTTTACCAGTGCTAAAACAGGTAAGAACGTAGAAAAAGCTTTTAAAAAATTAGGGGAGTACGTAGTTAAGAATCAGATCAGATACGTGTTAGATTGAATCATGATTGATATTACAGGGATAATTTTATATCTGATTTTTTTATTTGTTTTAAGATTATGAAAGTACTGTTGGTGGATGATGAAGATCAAATAAGGGAACTATCTAAAATGTATCTTGAGGACATATATGGTAATCTGACTGTTGAAACCACTTCTTCGGCAAAAAAAGCCATTCGTTTGTTAGATGAAAGTTATTTTTCAGCAGTGATCTCCGATTATCAGATGCCTGAGATGAACGGTTTAGAATTTTTAGAAGAACTTAGAGATCGAGGTAACGACATACCTTTCATCATATTCACAGGGAAGGGTAGAGAAGAGGTGGCCATGAGAGCCTTAAATCTGGGAGCAGATAGATACATCCAAAAGGGAGGAGATCCAAAACCCCAATACATACTCTTAGCCCAGGCTGTAAAACAGTCAGTGGAGCACAACCATGCTCAGAAAGAGTTAGAACGTTCTGAGAAAGAAAAAACATCGATATTGAACTCACTCTCAGAAGTTGTTGACCACCAAGATGAGGGCGGACGAATCATCTGGGCTAATAGAGCCTTCTCTGAAGAAGTCGATACGGCCACCGGGAATTTGATCGGTGAATATTGTTATGATGTATGGTTCGACAGGGATGAAAGGTGCAGAGGATGTCCCATAATCAAAGCGTATAAATCCGGAGAAAGAGAAGAAGCTATGATATCTTCAAATGATGGTGGGGTGTGGTATATACGAGGAGAACCGATCAAAAACGAGACGGGTGAGATCATCGGGATGCTCGAAATCGCTGCCGATATGACCACTGAGAGAAAAACTAGGGAACAGTTAAAAGAAGTAA
>CAYNQI010000188.1:0-1913 GCA_964399335.1 uncultured Thermoplasmata archaeon
CTGAAGAGTTAGCTAATGAGATGTATTCTTTAAGGAGTGCTATCAGGCAGATCAACCAGCTAATAGTTCAAGAGGACGATCTTTCTTCACTGTTACAAAAAACATGTAAGATGTTGAAGGACCTTCGTACATACATGGACATATCTATAGCTATCCAGCGGGAAGATGATAAGATAGTACCCGTGGCCTACTGTGGAGACCATGAACGTAAATTGTGGGGAATGGAGGGGAAAGAGGATGATGAGATCCCGACGTGTATCCAAGAGGTCATCGAGTCTGGTAGGGTCAATATCATCAAAGATGTAGAAAAAGAATGTGGAGATTGTGAGTATTGCAAACATGAGAAAAATCACAAGTCCATACTTGTACCGATGTTGAAGGATGGAAAAGTGAACGGTGTCTTATCGGCCTGTATATCCTTTGATAAAGAGATCACTGAGGAAGAGATCGGACTGCTGGAGGAAGTGAGCGGTGACCTAGCTTTCGCAAGAGACAAGATGGTTGCGGAGAAAGAGCTTGAGAGGAAAAGAAGATTACTTGAAAAAACTGAAGAGATAAGTCGTATAGGAGGTTGGGAGTACGATGTTAAGAACGACGAGATGTATTGGACTGAGAATCTGTTTAAAATCCATGGATTTAGTCGAGGGAATAAGAAGGGGCATATCAATAGAAGTCTAGAGTATTATCCACCTGAAGCTAGGAAAGAAGTAAAAAGAGCGTTTGAAAGGGCCGTTGAAGAAGGAGAGTCTTACGATTTGGAAGTTCCATTTATCGATGCAGATGGTAAAGAGATGTGGGTTAGAACTATGGGGGAACCTATCATCGAAGATGGTGACGTAGTCAAAGTTATAGGAAACCTTATGGACATCACAGAGAGAAAGAAAAACGAAGAAAACCTGAGAGAAAATAAAGAACGTTATAAAAATCTCTTTTACAAAACTCCACTCGGTACATTTCATTACGATGATAAAGGCGTGATAACTGATTGTAACAAAAAATTTGTAGAAATCATAGGTTCTTCCAGGGAGGTACTCATCGGTCTAAATATGCTTAAAGACCTTGCAGATGAAGATCTTATCGAAGAGGTCAGAAAGTCCTTGGATGATGGTGAGGGATATTACGAGGGGGATTATACTTCTGTAACTGCTGGTAAAACCACACCCGTGAGGGTATTGTTTAAAGGCATGGAAAATGAAGATGGTGATATTTATGCAGGTATCGGGCTGGTGGAAGATATCACCGAACGTAAGAAGGCTGAAGAAGCACTCAAGGAGAGTGAAGAACGATACCGCAGACTTTTTGAGACAGCCCAAGACGGGATGCTGATACTAGATGCGGAGACAGGTAAGATCGAAGATGCTAATCCATACATCCTGGATATATTGGGATACTCAAAAGAAGAACTGGTCGGAAAGGAACTGTGGGAGATCGGAACCTTCAAAGAGATCGTTGAGAACAGGGGGAGATTCGAGAAACTGGTCCAAGAAGGGTATATCAGGTATGAGGACCTGCCTTTGGAAAAGAAGGATGGGGGTAATGTTCCTGTTGAATTTGTGAGTAATACTTACGACGTCGGAGGAGAAAAAGTGGTACAGTGTAACATAAGAGAGATCTCACAAAGGAAGCTTGCAAAAGATGCCTTAGAACATCTATCCAGGAGTATATCGAAGGTGACCGGTGAAGAACTGTTCGAATCCATAGTCGATGAATTGATACAATGGTTCGATGTTGACGGAGCTTGTATCGGCAGGATCCAAAATGATGGAAAAACGGTGACTTCACTAGCTATGAAGTTGGATGGAGAATGGATAGATGATTACGAATATGAGTTAGATGGGACCCCTTGTGAAAATGTAGCAGAACACGGGGTGTGCATGTATGAGGAAGGTGTAGTCGAATCGTTTCCAGAAGAT
>CAYNQI010000189.1:0-1891 GCA_964399335.1 uncultured Thermoplasmata archaeon
AAGGGTTTTTTCTCCTCCCATCTTACTCAACCAATAGACATCTACGCTCAATTCGCCGAGATCATATATCTGCTTAATCTTTTTGGTATTGGTCCTAGTAATTATCAATCCCTCACCAGAGGATTTCATACGTTCCAATCCAGCCTCAAAAACTATGTTAGGTTTTTTTTCCTTGAAAAGATATGCATTTCCGTCCTTTAACTCAACTTCAGCGTCTTTAACAGTATCCAACCCGGTCAATACCTCTTTTATATCTTCCTTTATCTTATCTCTAGTCCATGGCTTCTCTATGTAAAGATCCACCTTAGCCCTGTTTATTGCATCTCTAGCAAGTTCTAGTTCTGAATATGCAGTAACCATCGCCCTTATGATATCGGGAAATTTTTCTCTTACCTTTGAAAGTAGTTCAATACCACTCATCCCGGGCATCCTGTGATCAGATAATATCATATCAAAATCCCCTGACTCCAGAAGTTTTAGTGCCGATTTGGGGTCACTAGTAGTCACGACATCAAGGTCGAACTCTTCGATCCTTTCTAAAGTTATCTTTATGAGCTCCAACATATCTTCGTCGTCGTCAACCACCAAAATAGAATGTGGTTTATGAATTCCGTTTGAGTCTTGATCCATAATAACCAAAACAACATCACATCAAAGGGTATATATTTTTTTATCATTTGAAGAAAAAATCTTTTATTCCTGTTAATTAAGATATTCATCCTAAAACTATATTACATCATTTCGATTTTATCTTTAGCATGGTGTAGGAATGAAGTATATTGACGATCTCAAAGAAAATGAAAACGTCGAAAGGTTAACAGAACTGCTTCATATCGGGAACGATGAAACAAGATGGAAATCTGCATGGGCCCTAGGTGAATTAACGGCTAATGAGGCTTTAGATGATCTTATATGGACTATCCTGAAAGATAAAAACCAAAAGGTCCGTAGATATGCCGCTATCGCCCTTTGTAAGATCGGGGATGAGGATATCGTTTCAGACTTTACATTTGCCCTTAAGCATCGAGATGAAGATGTGAGACAAAACGCTGCATGGGTTCTAGGTGAACTAGGGTATAATGATGCCACTGATAGTTTGGTTGAAGCCCTTGAGGATCCGATTCCAAAAGTACGATGGCATGCAGCTATCGCACTTGGAAAAATCGGGGATGAAGAATCGATCAAAGACTTAGTAAAAACATTGGACCACGGAGATGAAAAAGTCAGAGAACAAGCAGCTTGGGCACTAAGTAAAATTGAAGACGAGAGAGCTGTAGATGATCTGATCAAAGCTCTTGATCACAAAGACGGTAAAGTAAGATGGTTTTCTGCTATAGCTCTTGGTAAGATCGGTTCTGAAAAAGCCGAAAAGGCCTTGATCGATACCCTAAAACATGAAGACCCTGACGTGAGAAGACGTGCTGCATGGGCTCTAGGCAGGATGGGTTCTAAAAAAGCAGTGGATGCTCTCATCGAAGGGATTAAACATGACGATGAAAAATTTAGACAGAATGCTGTGACTGCCCTTGGTAAAATTGGTTCTAAAAAGGCGGTAGACCCTCTTTTAAAAGTGGCTTTAACCGATGAAAAAGTGTCATGGTACGCTGTGAAAGCCTTAGGGAAGATCGGTGATGAAAGAATAATTGACGATATTATAGATATCACACTCCGCCATAAAAATAAATGGATCCGTAAACATGGTGCCTGGATCCTTCGTGAGATAGGAGGGGATAGAGCGGTAAAGAAGATGATAAAAGCACTAGATGGAAAAAAGGAAGAACTAAGATTTAACGCCGCATCTGCCTTAAAAGAGATTCAAGACAAAAGAGCAAAAAAAGCATTAGAAAAAACAGCTAGAAAAGATAGTTCTTCGAAAGTCAGCAAGATGGCT
>CAYNQI010000190.1:0-1891 GCA_964399335.1 uncultured Thermoplasmata archaeon
AAGGGTTTTTTCTCCTCCCATCTTACTCAACCAATAGACATCTACGCTCAATTCGTCGAGATCATATATCTGCTTAATCTTTTTGGGATTGGTCCTTGTAATTATCAAGCCTTCGCCAAAGGATCTCATACGTTCCAATCCGGCATCAAAAACTATGTTAGATTTTTTTTCCTTAAAAAGATATGCATTTCCGTCCTTTAACTCAACTTCAGCGTCTTTAACAATATCCAACCCTGTCAATACCTCTTTTATATCTTCTTTTATCTTATCCCTAGTCCATGGCTTCTCTATGTAAAGATCCACTTTAGCCCTGTTTATTGCATCTCTAGCAAGTTCTAGTTCTGAATATGCAGTAACCATCGCCCTTATGATATCGGGAAATTTTTCTCTTACCTTTGAAAGTAGTTCAATACCACTCATCCCGGGCATCCTGTGATCAGATAATATCATATCAAAATCCCCTGACTCCAGAAGTTTTAGTGCCGATTTGGGGTCACTAGTAGTCACGACATCAAGGTCGAACTCTTCGATCCTTTCTAAAGTTATCTTTATGAGCTCCAACATATCTTCGTCGTCGTCAACCACCAAAATAGAATGTGGTTTATGAATTCCGTTTGAGTCTTGATCCATAATAACCAAAACAACATCACATCAAAGGGTATATATTTTTTTATCATTTGAAGAAAAAATCTTTTATTCCTGTTAATTAAGATATTCATCCTAAAACTATATTACATCATTTCGATTTTATCTTTAGCATGGTGTAGGAATGAAGTATATTGACGATCTCAAAGAAAATGAAAACGTCGAAAGGTTAACAGAACTGCTTCATATCGGGAACGATGAAACAAGATGGAAATCTGCATGGGCCCTAGGTGAATTAACGGCTAATGAGGCTTTAGATGATCTTATATGGACTATCCTGAAAGATAAAAACCAAAAGGTCCGTAGATATGCCGCTATCGCCCTTTGTAAGATCGGGGATGAGGATATCGTTTCAGACTTTACATTTGCCCTTAAGCATCGAGATGAAGATGTGAGACAAAACGCTGCATGGGTTCTAGGTGAACTAGGGTATAATGATGCCACTGATAGTTTGGTTGAAGCCCTTGAGGATCCGATTCCAAAAGTACGATGGCATGCAGCTATCGCACTTGGAAAAATCGGGGATGAAGAATCGATCAAAGACTTAGTAAAAACATTGGACCACGGAGATGAAAAAGTCAGAGAACAAGCAGCTTGGGCACTAAGTAAAATTGAAGACGAGAGAGCTGTAGATGATCTGATCAAAGCTCTTGATCACAAAGACGGTAAAGTAAGATGGTTTTCTGCTATAGCTCTTGGTAAGATCGGTTCTGAAAAAGCCGAAAAGGCCTTGATCGATACCCTAAAACATGAAGACCCTGACGTGAGAAGACGTGCTGCATGGGCCCTAGGCAGGATGGGTTCTGAAAAAGCAGTGGACGCCCTCATCGAAGGGATAAAACATGAAGATGAAAAATTTAGACAGAATGCAGTGACTGCTCTTGGTAAGATCGGTTCTAAAAAGGCGGTAGACCCTCTATTAAAAGTGGCTTTAACCGATGAAAAAGTGTCATGGTACGCTGTGAAAGCGCTTAGAAAAATCGGAGATGAAAGGATCATCGACGATATTATAGATATCACCCTCCACCATGAAAATAAATGGATCCGCAGACACGGTGCCTGGATCCTTCGTGAGATAGGAGGAAAGAGAGCTGTGAAGGAGATGATAAAAGCACTCGATGAAGAAAGGGAAGAACTAAGATTTAACGCTGCATTGGCCTTAAAAGAGATTCAAGACAAAAGAGCAAAAAGAGCATTAGAAAAAACAGCTAGAAAAGATAGTTCTTCGAAAGTCAGCAAGATGGCT
>CAYNQI010000191.1:0-1884 GCA_964399335.1 uncultured Thermoplasmata archaeon
CTCGGATGGGGTCACTTCTTCCGATAAATTTTTATGCACTATTATTAATCTCCATGCAGGAAGTGTAAAGCATGATTAGTGATTTCATCAAGAAAAAAACTTCAAAAAAGAAGAAAAAGGGCGAAAAGCTCGGGTCGGAAGAATACATAGATTTAGGGGAACTAGTTGAGTCTAAAGACTTCGATATGGATGCTGATACCTTAATAAAAATCGCAGAGGTTCATAGGTATGAGGATGTTAGAGATGTGGTTAATGAAGTGTATGACGGTAACATCCTTCTAGTCGACATCGAAAGCATTGCAGGTAATAAAGAAGCTGTAAGAAGGGTTCACGGAGAATTAAAGGCAGCTGCAAATGATATAAATGGTGACATAGCCGGTATTGGAAACAACTTTGTGGCTTTAACACCAGCAGGCGTAGCTATCGATCGTAAAAAAATAAAACCTTTCTAAATCTAGTATAAGAAATTTAAAAAGAAGTGTCCTCTACCCTTAACCCCACTTCAGTTGAATTAAGGATGTAGGGCTTTCCTCCTCTTTTTCTTATTAATTCTGCCACCATCTCAGGTTCATCGGTGATAGCTACCATAGATCCCCCGCCGCCTGCACCGGTTAACTTGGCACCATAACTATGCCTTTTTGCAGCCTGGACTAATGCATCTAGTTTAGGATGATTGACCCCTAATATTGATAACAAACGATGATTTTCATTCATCAGGTCACCGACCTTCTCTAGGTCTTCATCCTTTAGAGCTGAACTCCCCTCATAGACCAACTTTCCTATCTCACTGATTACTTCTTTAGCAAAGTTGCTCCTATCATAAAATCGTCTAACCTTTTCAACAAGCGGTCCCGTCGGCGCATGAACTCCAGTATCACCAACTACTATCGGTATATCTGGGATGTCTCTATGATGTACATTCCAGCTTTTATCGTTCCGGGATATCTCCCATAAAAAATCATCACCTTTTTCCCTCGATACCATTATACCATCACCGTGGGCTGAAGTCGAGGTATCGATAGGACTTGCGCTACCTTGAATCTCAAATTCTATTTCAAAGGCTGTCTTAGCAATCTTTTCAATATCCAAATCGCCACATATCTTATTTAATGATCCTAAAGAGGCGATCGTTACGGCTGCGGAAGAACCCATGCCTGCACCACTTGGGATCCCACTGTTGGTTTTGATCTTTAAGGGTTTATCGTATCCGAGCTTTTCGATAACTTTTAGGATGTATCCCTGGTGTTCTTTATCGATCTCGTAACCGTTTACTGTTGTAACCTCTTCACCCTCTCTTATTTCACATCTGATCCTTTTATCCACTGCCATAGAAATAGCTGGTTCCCCATAAACCACTGCATGTTCCCCGAATAGGATGACTTTACCAGGTGCTGAACATTTTACCATTATCCAACCCTAATGAAAAATAGGTACTTATATATTCTCACAGATAACTGAAGTTTACAGCCATCTCTCTTAGATTCTCCACCCTATCTTCGATCGGAGGATGTGTTGAAAACAGTTTTACAAATGTGCTTTTCGTGAATGGATTGACTATGAAGAGTGAAGCAGTCGTCGGATTCTGTTTTTTCAATGGATTTTTCCGGTTAGAAGTTTCAAGCTTTTCAAGGGCGTCTGCAAGAGCATTGGGATTTTTACTGATCTTTGCACCCTCTTCGTCAGCATGATACTCCCTTTTCCGTGATATTGCCATCTTGATTATTATAGCTCCGATGGGGGCAAGTATCATGGTAACTAAAAATATGGGGTTCATCCTTCTCCTGCTGAATAGCATCTGCCACCATACCATCCTAGCCATGAATGTCACCGCTCCTGCTAAAGTCGCAGCGATGGTCATGACCATCATATCTCTGTTCTTTATGT
>CAYNQI010000192.1:0-1882 GCA_964399335.1 uncultured Thermoplasmata archaeon
CGAATTGAGCGTAGATGTCTATTGGTTGAGTAAGATGGGAGGAGAAAAAACCCTTGATCCCGTTAATCTTGAACTGATAGCCGATCTGATAATCCGCTATTATGAAGGTGGAGGTAAGACGGTGATATTGGATGGTATCGACTCTTTATTGAAGGACAATTCATTCAAACGTTTCGAAGGCTTCATCGATAACATAGTCGATGTAGTGAGTATCGAAGAAGGAGCTTTCCTTACGGGTTTGGATCCGAAAATAATCTCAGAACGAAAACTCGCTACGATTGAGAATAAATTGACTTCGTTGTCTTTCGATCAAACCCGATGATCTTCAATATCCTTACATACTCCACATATTCTTACCTCGTTGATACACGACAAAAAAATATATATATTTCCGAGGGAATCTAAACAAAAACGGAGGCCTATATGAATAGAAAAGATATACTCCTTGCTGAAAAAATAATCGAGGAAATAAGAGGACACCGTACCTCTTCTATGCTTATATTCAATACAAATTTCACACAAATCGGTAAAACAAATCTCCTTTTATTAAAAGGATTTTTAGATATCGAGAAAGATCATGGTTTTTTTATAGCCGTGGATAGACCTCATCAATATATGTCATATTTACTAAGTATACATGACGTTAATCAGGAGAATTTATGGTTTATAGATACGGTCACCCACACTTCAGGTCTAAAAAAGAAGAATAGGGACAATGTGAATTTTTTGGATGATTTATTTCATATCGAGCGTCTTTTGGACGATATGAAATTTCATAGCAAAGATCGATCAAAAAGTTTTCTGCCATTAGAGAAGGTAGATTTTTTCCTGATGGATAACCTTGCCAACATGTTAAATTATAATCATATGGATAAAGTCGAAGAATTTATAAAATCTTTGTGCAGATTTCACGAAATCCACAGCCATATTGTCGGGGCTGTGACCGTTGATAAAGAATCAAACCCGGAATTGAGTGAAATATTGATAGAGTATTTTGATTATATGGTTGATATAGAAGAATTAAAAAAGGAGGTAGATTTATGAAACTCAAAAGGATCTCAAGTGGTATAGATGGATTAGATGAGATGATAGGTGGAGGTTTTCCTTTTCCATCTGTATCTCTTGTAGCTGGTAGTGCAGGTACGGGAAAGACAACATTCGGAATGAAATTTCTTGTAGATGGCGCTAAAAAGGGTGAACAAGGTCTTTTCATCACTACTCTTAGTGAACCAACACAATGGATGTTAAAGTATGCTACTCAATTCGACTTCATCAAAAAGGAATATTTTGATAATGAGATAAAGTATGAAGATGTTGGTGCATTACTCCAAAGTGAAGGTTATGATAAGTTATTGGATATCATTGATAAAAAGATAGCAGAGACCATGCCACAGAGAATAGTTATTGATCCTATCACAGTAATAGATGCATTTTTTGAAAAAGATTATAGACCATTCCTTTTTGAGTTAGTTAATCTATTGAAAAATTGGCAAGCCGTGACTGTCCTTACTGGCGAGGTAAAACCTGGAGAACCGTATCCTCCTCAGATAAGTTATGCTGTAGATTCAGTTATTCTATTGTCGATGTTGGAAGAAGAGAATACTAGAAGAAAATACTTAGAGGTACTTAAGATGAGAGGTACGGAACACACACAAGGTAAGCAACCTATGACCATCACCACAGAAAATGGTATCACAGTTTTGAAATCTCGCTTCTAAAACGATATGCTTTAATTTTTCTTTAGATGTACATCGAATCTCGCCCCACCGAGTTCAGAGTCTAGGACGTCTATTTCTCCGCCATAGCTTTTCAGCAGTAATCTTACTAAATACAGACCAAGTCCCGTCCCCTTCTTTTTGTCGGAAGTGTAACCCTTTCCGAA
>CAYNQI010000193.1:0-1872 GCA_964399335.1 uncultured Thermoplasmata archaeon
AAGTTGCAGAAATAAGTGGTAGAACTAGGTCTATATTAAAAGGAGAGAGACTAGCTTTGAATTTTTTGCAGCGGTTGTCTGGCATCGCAACCAATACGAGAAGTTATGTGAAGAAAATTGAAGGAACAGGTGCAAGAGTCGTAGATACCCGTAAAACCACTCCAAATCTAAGGATTTTAGAAAAATACGCAGTAAGAGTCGGAGGAGGTACGAATCACCGTATGGGCCTTTATGATGCAGTTCTTATAAAAGACAATCATATCCGCTCAGCAGGTGGAGTCAAAGAAGCCATCATGAAAGTTGAAACCGGCCATACTGTTAAGATCGAAGTGGAGATCGAGTCAATTGATGATATCGAAGAAGCCCTAGAAGCAGGTGCGGATATAATCATGCTGGATAATATGGAAGCTGATGAGACGAGGGAAGCTGTTGAGATCATAGGAGATCGAGCTATAATAGAAGCATCTGGAGGTATAACTCTAGAAAATATCAGGGAAATTGCTGAGACCGGTGTCGATATGATCTCGGTAGGGGCTTTAACTCACCAGATAAGATCTATCGATATATCACTGGATCTAACCGAACAGTAAGAAGAGTATCGATGCAACACCGATAGATATCGCTAACATAGGTAACATCAGTTTTAGGAACTTGTTCATATCACCATCGAAGTATTCTATCGAGATACTGATGCAGGGGTGTACGGGCGTGACTATATAACCTGCGAAGATGGCAACATACATGGCCTGGAATGCTGCTAAAGAGAAAGAACCTACGGATGCTATGTAGATCGGAGCTATTATGGATGCGGGTACCATGATCCTTCCTGTACCGAAACCCAGTAAGAAACCGAATCCCACAAGAAGGACGATTCCGGGAACCGCTAGATTCTCTATCATAACTTCAATACCCGAAGAATGGAACACGTTGATGAAGAAATAGAGACTGAAAACCAAGATCATGAAGTTCCAAGGTTTCATCTCTTGAGCAGCTTTTTTTATGATAGTCTTTTTAGAATTTTGAATCAAATAAATTGCTAATAACAAACTCATTAAAACAGCGATGACGACCAATATGTTCTGCAGATGGTCCGGCATATCGACGACGTAACTGAGAACTCCCCATACAACGGGTGCTGTTAACAGTACCCCCATGGGAGGTAAGAGAGCATGGATATCCATTTTAGAGTCATATTCCATCTTACCTTTGTCTTTTCTTAATAAGAATACATAACCTAATATTATGGTGAATAGGAAGAAAGGAGTCTGGAATAGTAATATGCGAAATATAGAAAGCTGAGCTGCATCCGCTGCGACTATAAGAGCGTATGAGATCGGGTAGATAAAATAAATTACGTGTCTGAACCAGACATTTATACCGGCTTTTATATGACCAGGTAAGTCTTCACCGGCTTTATCGATCAAAGGTGCCGAAAATAATGCGCCACCTGGAATGGGTAGTAGTCCGATAAAGGCAGGGGTAGCACCTAAAAAGGGCCGCTTCCCTATACGAAGGTTGTTGATGATATCTTTTAGTTTTCCACTTTCTTGGAGTATACCACCGATCATGGGTATCATACCAAGAGCGATTATCAAAAATATCGTGTTCGGAGTAGTGATCGTTACGTACAGTTGATTGATAATCTCCATAGGGGCCATGGTGAAAATTCCCAGTATAACAGCACCTACGGTCAGTGCCAGTGTAAGATGATATTTGGCACCGATTACGACCACGGCCATTGCTATCAAAAAACCTACCCATCTAAATAACATGATGAAGGGGGAAATTGGTTATTCTTTTAAATCTTTTCCTGCATTTATCTCACTTTGTTATTAATCCCATCACGCCCAATCTGTATTTTGTCCTATCTTT
>CAYNQI010000194.1:0-1871 GCA_964399335.1 uncultured Thermoplasmata archaeon
TAGTTATGAGTGTTGTAGATGGGTTAGAATGTCGAAGATCATAAGGAGTGATAACATTGTCTTTCAGTAGTTTTGTCAATAAATTTGAGAAAAGGATCGTTGAGGAAGAGGTATCTTACGAGATGGATGCCACTAAGGAAGCTTTAAAAGATCTAGAAGAGCCAGTTTATTTTCCTAACTTCCCCGGTGGTGATCTTATGATCAACCTATGGGGTACCCGTGAAAGGGTTGGGAAAGCTTTGAATGTGGATAAGTCAGAGATCGTGGATCTTTTAGCTCAAGCAGTGGAGAACCCTGAACCAGTGGAGATCGTAGATGATGCACCGATATTGGATAACGTTGTAACGGATTTCGATCTTAGAGATCTTCCTATCCCACAATACTACCCGGGAGATGGTGGTAGATATATCACATCTGGAGTAGTTTTCTCAGAGTACGACGGAGACAGAAACCTATCCTTCCATAGGATGATGCTTACAGGTAAAGATACTTTCACAATCAGACTCGTCCCTAGACATCTAAATAAGATGTATGAGAAAGCCAAGAAGAACGGTGAAGAGTTGAAGATCTCAGTTGCCATCGGTCTTTGTCCTTCGATACTTTTAGCTGGTGCTACATCCGTGGATTATCACGTAGATGAATTCGAGATCGCCTCCGCTCTACGTAAAAAAGGAAGGGGTGAAAGAGTTCAGGCTGTAAAGTTGGAGGATGGAGCACTGGTACCTGCTTACACTGAATACATATTCCAAGGTCGGATCACACATAAAGAAGGTGACGAGGGTCCCTTCGTTGATATAACTGGGACCTACGATAAAGTCAGACAGCAGCCGGTCGTCAAAATAGATAAAATCTATCACAAAGACGATCCCATCTTCCATGCACTACTACCCGGAGGTTATGAACATTTCTTACTCATGGGACTACCACGGGAATCAGTCATGAAGAGTGAGGTCGGAAAGATCACTGACGTAAAAGACGTTCGTTTAACAGAAGGGGGATGCAGTTGGCTGCACGGAGTGATATCTGTGAATAAAAGCAGTGATGACCAAGCCAAAGAAGCAATAAAAAAGGCCTTCGAAGCCCATACGTCGATGAAAAAAGTGATAATAGTCGATGACGACATCGACATATTCGATGATCGGGAAGTGGAATGGGCTGTAGCTACTCGATTCCAACCGCACAAAGATTTGGTCGTTCTAGAAAATCAAAAAGGGAGTTCTCTGGACCCGAGTGCACCAGAATTGACTTCTAAATGGGGTTTGGACGCAACAAAACCATGGGACGGAGAAGAATTCACAAAAGCAAAAGTCGAGTGAAATTCTATGAGTGAAGTCGAGTACCCCTATAAGTTCGATAAGAAGAAACGGAAAAAAGCAAGGCTTTACTCGAAACAAAAGTTCTACACTGGATTCGTACAGGGAACCATACTTACTTTAACCGCCTTGATAATTCTATATTTCAGTGGATTGAGTGAGATCATGGAGATCCTGTCTTTTGACTTACTTTCATACCTACCCTTGAACAACTATTGGATCGGCGGTGCTATCTTTGTGCTTATCTTCACAGCTGTAATCTATCTGATAGGTTTACCTGTATCCTATTACTCGGGTTTTGTTCTAGAACATAGATACGGGCTTAGTAACCAATCTAAGGGTGATTGGATAAAAGATCAGGTCAAGGCATTTTTGATCATGCAGTTGTTGGGTCTACCATTGATCCTAGGTATCTTTTATTTGGGTCAGAATTACACTGAACTTTGGTGGTTATATGCTGGTATCATATATTTTGTGATACTCGGTGTGCTTTCTAACACATCACATCTGATATTTCTACCATTATTTTACGAGTTAAACGAAGTAGAAGATGAAGAA
>CAYNQI010000195.1:0-1838 GCA_964399335.1 uncultured Thermoplasmata archaeon
TTTATAATCCTAGTTCTCCATCTATCTCCTGAAGAGCATTCAATGACAGTTCTAAAAACTCGTCCCTATCCAAACCCAATTCTTCACAGTACATTATCCTGTCTCTATCGATATTTTTTGCAAAGGAAGAATCGTCGAACTTCTTCTCAACAGATTCAGGTCTAGCTTCTTCCAATTTACTGTTAGGCATGACCAGGGCAGTTGCCACTATCAGCCCTGAAACGGCATCCGAGGCTATCAAAGCGTTCTCCATATCGCTTTTAGGTTCAACTCCAGTGTGCTTGTGATTGTGGGATTTTATGGCTCTGATGACATCCTCGGGAACTTTTCCTTCCATCATCTCGGCAGACCTTAAGGCATGCTCTTCAGGATCATCTTTTGTCTGCTCGTAATCCATATCGTGGACTAAACCCAGTACCTCCCATTTCTTTCGATCCTGACCTAACTCTCCAGCTAGCGATTTCATTATCTGTGCCACTGCTAAACAGTGTTTTCTAAGATTAACAGTGTCGATATTTTCCTTCATCATCTCCAAGGCTTCTTTTCTGGAAATCATAATATACGAGTGAACATCGCATTCTTCTTTAAATATGTTTTTGGATTTGTACCAGAAATGTTTTAAATACCTAACCTCTCTTAAAAGATAATCATGTCTTTAGAAGAAGGTGTCAGAACAGCAGTAACCACGTGTATGGGCCTCAAACAAAACGAGAAAGTAGTCATCGCATCCGATAAAGACACTATGAACATCGGGAAGAAGATCAGAGAGGTAGCTTTGGAGATCACACCGCATGTGAGGTTCTTCAATCTAGATATATATGGTAAAAGACCATTAGGTCACTTTCCAGATGCTATAAGGGAAGCCGCTGAGGATGCTGATGTCGGGTTCTGGACTGCAAATTCATACGAAGGAGAGCTAGAGAGTATTAGAGGCCCCTTCATCAAAGCTGTGATGAATAGAGGAAGACACGGTCATATGGTCAATATCAACGAAGAGGTTATCGAAACCGCTTTGGCTGTGGATTATGAAAAGATAAAAGAGTTCACAGATAAATTGTATGATAAACTCATCAAAACTGATAAAGTAAGGATCACGAACGACCAGGGCACAGATATCACTGCTTCTTTCAGCGATAGATGGAAGTGGGTCCCATCAGCCGGTATTTGTCATGAACAAGGGCATTGGAACAACATACCTGACGGCGAGGTGTTCACAGCACCAAAAGAGATGGATGGTAAAATGGTGGTAGATGGTGTTATAGGGGAGTATTTCGGTAACAAGTACTCCCACGAGGACCTAAAAGAAACTCCCATTACCATCAAAATAAGAACCAATGAGAGGGCAAAAGCTGTAGATGTTTCCTGTGATAATGATGAGTTGGAAAAGGAGGTTCACGACTACATCCACCTTCACGATTGCTCCCCGTTTATAGGAGAACTAGGTTTTGGAACTAACATATTCCTGGAAGAGTTAAGTGGAAACATGCTCCAGGACGAGAAATTTCCGGGAGTTCATGTAGCATTTGGGGATCCCATGGCCGATGAAACTTATGCAGATTGGACATGCCCGGAACACCTGGATATGATATTGACCAGATGTAATGTCTGGTTGGATGAAGAGAAGATAATGGAGAACGGGGAATATCTGATGGAAAAATTCTAAAGGTTGCAACATTTTAGTTTTAAATATATTATTAGAAATAAGATTATTTGAATATGTTAATGTACATTTAGCGACAGATTTCTTAGAAATCAAGCAACATATAGGCCCCAATTTTCGACTAAAATCAAGCACGAAATCTACACCTATACAAAAAGTAATTATATGTCCGCTTGAT
>CAYNQI010000196.1:0-1829 GCA_964399335.1 uncultured Thermoplasmata archaeon
TTTCCCCTATCCTCAGCGATCCTTTTACTCACTTCTTTACTCTTCTCTTGGATGAACTTCATCACTTCTTCGGCTTTTCTCAATGCCTCTTTGCTGTCATAGGGTATACCGAGTTTCATCAACATGTGATGCCAACCCATAACACCGAGTCCGATCTTCCTATTGGCCCGAACTCGTTTAGTTATAGCATCCTCTTCTCCATCATACCCGACAACATCCGGGAAGTCACTAGCATCGACAACGTTATCCAAGAAACGAACTCCCATATCCGTCAAATCTTCAAGCTTGTCCCAATCAACCTCCCCGTCGGATGTACAATTAGCGAGATTGATATGTCCGAGGTTACAGGCCTCGAAATCCTCCAATGGCTGCTCGCCGCAGTTGTGGACAACGAAACCGTTAGCTATGAAGGAATGTGTGTCCGGTTCGGTTAGATCATATACATCTTCGTGACCATGGAATTCTATGGAATCAACAGTAGCTTTGAAATCCTCAGAATACGGTCCTCTAGAATATTCATCTAATAATTCTTCTAACCTCTCGTTTTTATCTTCTCTGACGAATCCCAATTCATCTCTGAACCTCTCAAGGTTTTCTTTACTTATCACAAGTTCATGCTGGGCCCTAACCTCATACTTCTTAACCCCACCTTTACCATCGGGAAGTTCTTTTTCTCCTTCTTCTCTTCTCTCTTGATATATTTTACTTGGTATACCAAAACCTAGAAGTAATCGTTGTACATCCTTCAATAGATCCAATTCAGAGCTGGATAACCTGACGGATACTCCCTTTTCAGTACTTCCTTGAACACTTCCATCGGCTGTGAAGAGTCCTTTTAAGAAACCTTTAGCTAACTCTTTGCTTGATCTGAAAATAGCATCCGGAACTTTTAGTTTGTCTTCATTCAAGCCATACTTTTCTGTCACCTCGTAAAGTCTTGCTGACCTCACTCTCTGTTCTTTGACAGAATCATCTCCTCTCTCTATCTCCTGTACTCCGACATGATAATCTCCGTTACCTTTAGGCTCACGGATCATTTTGTTTACATATTCAGCATACTGTTCTGATATAGCTGTGTCTTTATCATAAAAATGTAGTACGACTCTTTTTTCAGATCTCTTTATCTGTCCGTCACCGACGATCCAACCTAGTACCAAACCCTCTTCTATAGTTCCTTTATCTCCAAATTCCACACCGTTGTTACCGATGTGTACCTTTTCACCTTCTTTGAGATGCTCAACCTTTTTCCAACCATCGTCAGTCATCACCTTATGGTCTTCGGTTAATTTTATCTCATAGCCTTCCCTGGTTTTTAATTTAAACACATCTTTGGTCCCGGTCTTAAAAACATTTGATGCTTCCTTGATCTTATCATCACTCAATCTGCCATCGACTACTATATCCAAGTCCTCACCATCTTCACATAAGTCTTGAGCACTGAATAAACCATCTTTCGTGCTTATCAGTGTATCACCGGTCACACAGGGGTTAGTAGCTTCGATCTTATGCTCGGGGTATTTATTCAAATCGAAAGGATTGTCTTCATTTATCCTATCTAAAAAGATTATACCTGGTTCACCGTTCTTCCAGGCCTGGTGAGTGATCTTACTGAAAATCTTTTCAGCATCTAATTGTCCCGCGATCTCACCTGATCTTGGGTTGAGTAAGTCGTACTCATCACCGTATTTCACCGCTTCCATGAACTCCTCTGTCAATCCAACTGAGATGTTGAAGTTGTTGAGAGAATCTTCCTCATCTTTTGCTGTGATGAACTCTTCGATATCAGGATGTTGAACGGATAAGATACCCATCTGGGCACCTCTTCTTTT
>CAYNQI010000197.1:0-1825 GCA_964399335.1 uncultured Thermoplasmata archaeon
TCCGGTCTAGACAAACTAGAAAACAATGCTTCTAATACTTTTTTCATCACTTTCCTTTTCATCACTTTCCCTCTCTATTCTATAATTATTATTGAAATTTAAAGTTTTCTTCTTATTTTGAGTTTTCTATCATTTTGCAATTCTCATCCAGAATTATTCAGGTTTGAATCTATTCCCTTTGATCACAGCCTGTAAGCTTTTCAGGGTCCCCTCGGTAGTTTTTTCATACCGATCTTATGTAATTCTTCAATCGACTGACCTGGCTAACTCAACGTATCATGTATCGATATTGATTGCTATCGATCGATGATTTGTGAGTGATATAAGAGTTATTAATTCAATGTGTTATCGCTTTACAATTTTATATAATGAAAACTTTTTATATCTATATTCCATTTGGTCTATTTGATGGTAGAGGAAAAAGATAGTGAGGAGGACCAAAAATATTGGAAAAGTAGTACCAATAAAAGCTCTGAACGATTGTTTTTAACATTTGTTACAGTCTTTATCATCATGCTTATCATCACAGTCTCACTGGGAGTTTATACTTTTATCAGATATCAGGAACTCCACGAGAGGCCGAAGATCCGTGCAGAAAATGCTCTTTTTGAATTTGAAAATACAACGACAGATGAAGCGAATATCACAGTACATCTGACTTTAGTCAATGAGGGGGAGAAAAAGAGCGGCGACCTGACACTTGAATGGATCTTGATGGAAAAGGAAAGAGAAGATGAAAATATCTTTTTGATAAAAGGAGAGAAAGATATCGAACCTATAGAAAGGGATGGGGAACAAGAAGTAACATTCGATCTAAGATTAAAACAGGGAGATTTTACGATAGGTTACAGGACCTACGACGAGGATATATTCAGCTATGAAGGCAGGCAGGATATCCAAGTCACTGAAGATGATGTATCGGAAGGTATCCCTGAAGATGAAAAAGAAGGTTTAGACGAAGAAGCTACACCGATGATATCAGGGCCTATAGCATTGATAGTGATAGTGATAACCGCATTGATCTGGTCGAAGATCAGGAGGAGGGAAGATGAAAGATAGTAACGAGGCTATGAGTGGAGCTGAAATGTTCTTTTTATTCGTGATCATCCTTCTTATACTTATGACCGGAAGCATGGTATATGCTCTGCAGCAGTTCGGACCCGAAAACGAAGTCTATCTTGCCATCGAAGACTTGTACATCCAGGACGGTGGAGATGACTTCACCGCCCATGTATATCTGAGCAACCTAGGGATACCGGATGCTGATGCAGAGATGAGATGGAGAGTCATCGAGGAAGATCGATTGATCGGTGATGGAGAATCATCGATCTATGTGGAAGGTAGAAAAACCTCCTGCTATAATTTCGATATCACAGGAGATATGGAGCCCGGTACCGAGTATGAGATCCAGATCGAGGTCCTACATGAAGGAGAACGATACGAAGAAGTAACGATCAGATTTACACCGTGAGAAACTAAATACTCGATTGTACATGATGTTGATTGCAATAAATCAGGGGGAAACTGACGATGGTTGCTACTGATATTTTGTTATGTGTAGGATTTTTGTAAAATACTTGGTTTATTGTTTAGAGGATTCAATCTAATGAATATACTTCTATATTTTTTGCATTCACTTCGTATTCTTCTATCAGTTTAAACATATCCTGTTTATATTGAATTGGAATCATGATCGAACTTTTACCGGTCTTTTTTCCGCCCCAGTTCTCCAATAGACCGATGATTTTTTTATCCTTGGATTTAAATCCATAAAGTTTGTTGAGGAAAGAACTTCTGCTCCTACCTATTTTATCCCAATAGAATA
>CAYNQI010000198.1:0-1822 GCA_964399335.1 uncultured Thermoplasmata archaeon
ACGAAAGTCCCCATATCACTGTTGATAGAAGTAAAACTATGGTTTGTTTCTTACCTGCCATATCTAATTTCATAGTATAGTCGAGTATCTATATCATCAACTATATAAGAAATTCCATAATGGGATTCTAAATATATAATCGAATCTAAAATAATTTCTACTCATCCAATTCCTTTAAACCATCCGCTTCATCGATGATATCCGATAATTCGCTTTCATCACATATCATCTTCAAAGCATCAATTGCAGAATTCCTTACCCAACTATCATCATCGTTCAGCAGTTTTTTTATATGCTCCGCGGCATCTTCACAACCGATCTTGCCCAGTGCAAGAGCAGCATCTCTTCTTGTCTTTTTGTCTTTGTTCTCCAAACATTGAGTAAGATCTTCACAGGCTGCATCGTTCCCTATCTCCCCCAAGGACCAAGCGGAGATGCTCCTAATATTTGGATCTTCATCATACAATAATCTTATCAAATCGTAAACACACATGTCACTGCCGATCTTTCCCAATGCATGTATGGCATATTTCCTGACATTTTTATTCTCATCGGATAAAGTAGGTCGGATATATTTGACAGCCTTTTCATCTTTTAGATATCCAAGAGCGTCTATAGCGTCTTTTCTAACATTTGGATCATCATGTTTCAGTCTTCTCAACAACTCAAAAACAGCCCTTTTGTCACCTAATTTACCCAAGGCTTCTACTGCGGCATCCCTCACCGATTTTTCATCATACAGCCCTTCTGTAACTGCCTCTATCGCACTGTCATCCCCTATCTCACCTAGAGCCCAGATGGCCATAGATCTAACATTTGGATCGGGGTCTCTTAGACATTTTAAAAGATTGTCAACAGCTTTGTCGTCACCGATCTCACCTAAAGCCCAAGAAGCCATACCTCTAACAGTAGATTCCTCATCGTCTAAACATTCGACTAGATCATCAACATGTTCTTGACTGCCGATCTCTCCTAACACATTAGCAGCGTTTACTCTTACTTTATAATGTTCGTCTTTTAAAGCATCTTTTAGAATCGATAGTATATCTTCACCAGCGATCTCCCCGATAGAACTAATTATCTGAGCTCGGACTTCAGGATCTTCGTCATTACGATTATTGATCAATACTTCTTTAACTCTATCAGTTCCTATTTCACCTAAAATAACAGCTGCTCTTTCCCGTAGATGCGATCTTCCTTTTTTAAAATCCTGGATTATCGAATTTATAACTTTGGTATCTTTCATATGGCCGATGGTTCTAGCAGCAATCCATCGCACCCTTTTATTTCTGTCTAATAATGCAGCCTTCTTCAATGTTTTAGAAAACTCATTCATTTCATTTTGGTAAATTGCATTTATAGCTGTAATTTTTTGCTCTATGTTTCCATCATCGAGGATTATCTTTTCCAATTCCTCCGGCTTTTCCTTGATGATCTTATTTAGTTTCCTTTGAAAAGGTTCACGGTCTTCGGGATATTTTATTTCCTTATCTTTGTCATCGCTGTCGGTCATACTGATCCATCTATAGGTTTGACTCACAGACAATCTTTTATTTACAATTTCCGATTATTAACTAATATTTATGTTATATAATAATGAAACCACCTTTGGTTACAAATATTGTTATGGACTGAAACGCTTTCCAAAATTCTAAATAACTTCGTGGCTTAACTCATAGAAATGATAACATGATCATATCAGACGGCCAGATTGAAGAATTATTGAAAAAGGACCTTTTACAGATAGAACATTTTTCCGAAGATAATTTGACACCGAATGGATACGACTTAACTATAGAAGAGATATCCGTCAAAGGTGAAG
>CAYNQI010000199.1:0-1815 GCA_964399335.1 uncultured Thermoplasmata archaeon
TTATTCACCTATGCCAGCTTGCTAGCGACCTTATTATAGACCTCGAACATCTCTTTTATCTCCTCGATCTTCAAAAAGTAGAACTTTTCCGGAGGTTTCACCTCATAATCTACCAGACCAAGATCGTATAATAACTTTAGATGCCTCGAGGCTGAAGATTCGGTCAGATCGAACTCATCTGCGACCTCATGGACCGACATCTTCTCTTTGTTACAGAGCATCTGAAGTATTTCTCTTCTTTTTCTAGATCTGATCGCTCTCGCAAGTTTTTCATCAGGCATTATTTTTGGCAATATACACTGTTATATAACGGTTTCGCAGTTGAACAACCGTGCAACTCATTAAAAAATGTTTTATAATTTTTATTTGTATTGAGCTTAAAGAAAAACACTTAATAATATAATGTGTACTGATGGTAATAATGAAGATAGAAAAAAGTCTCAGCTTTGATGATATACTACTGATACCACGCAACACCTCCTTGAAAAGAGAAGACATCGATACATCTAGTAAATTAACAGATGAGATCGAGCTAAAAGTACCGATACTAAGTTCCCCGATGGATAAAGTCACTGGAAGTGAGATGGCGATTGCCATGGCTAGGGAAGGCGGATTAGGGATTATCCATCGTAATATTGGAACCAAGGAGCAAGTAGACATGGTAAAAAAGGTAAAAAGATCAGAGAATTGGATCATAAGAAATCCTTATACTGTTTCTCCGGGTATCAAAGCAAGAAAAGCTAAGGAGTTGATGCAGGAGAAAAACATCTCTGGTTTACCTGTGGTGAAAAATGATAAGCTTATTGGGATCGTTACAAAAAGAGACCTGAGATTTGAGACCGAACTTCAAAAAGACGTTGAAGAGGTCATGACCTCTGAGCTTATCACTGCTGGTCCGAATACTGAGATAAAGGAAGCAAAATCGATTCTAAATAAGAATAAGATCGAAAAACTACCTCTTATAGACGGCGAAGGTAGGCTACAAGGTTTGATAACCGTTAGAGATATCGAGAAGAAGAAACAGCATCCTCAGGCGACTATGGATGAAAATGGTCAATTGATGGTAGGTTCTGCTGTGGGCCCAGATGAATTCGATAGAGTTGAAAATCTAGTAGATGCTGGTGTAGATCTTATAGTCATAGATACCGCCCATGGAAATTCTGAAAACGTGATTAAAGCTACAGAGAACGTAAGTGAAAGCTTTGAAGTCGGTGTGATGAGTGGTAATATAGCTACTGCCGAAGGGGCTAGAGCTCTTATAGATGCAGGGGCTGATTCACTACGAATAGGTATAGGACCCGGTTCGATATGTACCACAAGGATAGTATCTGGAATAGGTGTGCCCCAGATCACAGCGATATTGAACGTTTATGATGAAATACAGGATGAAGAAGATGTTTCTATCGTTGCTGATGGTGGGATACGTTACAGTGGTGATGCTGCAAAGGCCTTCGCATGCGGTGCAAACTCTGTGATGTTAGGTAATATGTTAGCAGGTACTGAAGAGGCTCCGGGTAGGGTTGTATTTAAAAGAGGAAGAAAATACAAAGAATACCGGGGTATGGCATCAATTTCTGCACTAGAGAAAAGGGAGAAGAACAGGTACGGACAGCACTTTGAAAACAGAGAAGAATACATACCAGAAGGTGTAGAAGGTTTGGTACCTTACAAGGGTACTGTTTCAGAAGTACTTCATCAGATGGTTGGTGGATTGCAGTCGAGTATGGGTCACCTAGGAGCTAAAAATATCGAAGAGATGCGCCAGGGAGAGGTTTACGAGATCACTGAAGGGGGTAAACAAGAGAGTCATCCACA
>CAYNQI010000200.1:0-1789 GCA_964399335.1 uncultured Thermoplasmata archaeon
GAAGAGAACCTAGATAAAAAATTCGACAAGATCAGGAACGAAAGGCTGGAAGCCATCGAGAAAGAGAGTAAGTTGGTTTACATGGAGTTCGGTTTCATGTCATTCCTTATCATATTGGGTTTATACCTGATCTACACGTCGATATTGGACCTTTCATTCTTTTTCATCAACCTCGGTATAGTCGTTTTTATGGTTGCAGGAGCTAGATGGATATCTATATTGAACACTAGAGGTTGGTTAAGGAGTGGTGATTGAATTGAGATATAATAGATTCCAAGGTAAAGAGATATCTGAGGTTGGGATGGGCTGTTATGCTCTAAGTGGAGCTTACGGTCCAGTGGATAAAAAAGTTTACAAGAAAGTTCTAGAACATGCTGCACAGCAGGGTATCAATTTCTTCGATACCGCCGATACCTACGGTCCCAAAGCCGAGCAGATACTGGGTGAAGTGGTCTCACCGATCAGAGAGGAAGTGATTTTACAAACAAAGGTCGGCATAAAAGAGGGCAGCAAACCCGATCTTTCCTACGATGCGGTGATGTCAGCATGCGAAGATAGTTTAGAGAGATTAGATACCAGTTATATCGATTACTACCTGGTACACTTTGCAGACCCAGAAACGTCCGTCGAAGAAACGGTCGGGGCGATGAAAGACCTGAAAACCGACGGGAAGATAGACGGCTACGGAGTTAGTCATATAGGTTTAGATGAGATACGAAAGTACTCCAAAGCTGGAAAACTATCGATAGCGATGATGGAATTTAACGCAGTGTCCAGAAAGGCAAAAGAGGAACTTCTCCCATTCTGTATAAAGAAAGATATCGGAGCGGTAGCTTTCAGCGTCACTGGGAGAGGTATATTGACAGGGAAATACAGTACAGGTACACATCCTGAAAAAGCCGGTATCAAAAGTATAGATCCTCTCTTCAAGCACGCTAAGTTACAATCGGCTTTACGGATTGTCGATAGGTTGAAAGAGATCGGTAAACAGTACGATAAAACACCGGTTCAAACAGCTATTAGGTGGGTACTCTCACAAGAGGGTATCATATGTGCCCTTACAGGACCGTCTTCTAAAGATCATCTCGATGAGAACCTGGGAGGTAGTGGCTGGGAATTTTACGAAGAGGACCTAAAGGAACTCGAAGAGTACCTGGAAGAGGAAGAAAAATGGTTGAACCAAAAGGAACCACAAGTGATTCGAACTTTACTTACCTCGTCATTGAATCAAGACCTACAAAAGGCATATTCGGATATGATATACGTTATAGAGACCTCCGTTCAGCATTCACTTACCGATGAAAAGGAGATCATGCCTACATTCCAAAAACTGTGGAGTATGAAAAGTTCCGAAGACGGGATAACAAAAGAAAAAATACAGAAGATCCAAGAGGAACTACGGAATATACTTTTTTAACCTTCGCTGTTACGTTCCCAGATACCGAGTATCCTTTTGGTCCCCCACAGACTGTTGACTTCGGATACCACGATAACTCTTTCGTAGATATCGATAACATTGAACGAATTGCCGTAAAGACTCCTCTGATACACGCTGCTCAACGAATTTGCGTTGACGACAATACTGTTACCTATCTTAGCGGCGAAGGGATGTGAAGATGTACCTGTTAAAACTAGATCAACTTTCTCGTCGATAAGTCCTCTGAGCAGGTCACCGCTGTCCTCCAGAAGTCCCTTCTCTCTGGAATGTGGTATCGGAACGATGTTGTGATGTAAAAACACGCATCTAAAATCATCCTCATGGTTCCTTAACTTTTCGAAGAGGGCGTTC
>CAYNQI010000201.1:0-1787 GCA_964399335.1 uncultured Thermoplasmata archaeon
ATGAGAAATTTTGGACAAATTGATAATATCCTAGAAGAGTGCTATGTAGAAAAAGGTGACGAAGACAGTGTGGTCCCAGATGATGATTTAATACCGACACTAACCAAGAAAGCCAAGAGTGTAGATGAGGTCATAAAAGTAGATGCTTACATACCTGGATGTCCTCCTTCTGCAGAAATAATTCGTTACGGATTAGAAAAACTCCTTGAAGGAGAAATACCAAAGTTGGATAAAGATAAATTGAGATATTAGAGGTGTATATAATGGGAGAAATAAAAGAAATTAATCCTATAACAAGGGTTGAAGGTCATGGAAAAATAAGTATCCATCTTGACGATAATAAAAAAGTAGAGGACGCTAGATTTCATGTAACTGAATTCAGGGCCTTCGAAAAATTTGTTCAAGGTAGGGTCCTTTGGGAGATGCCAGAGATGACTGCTAGGATATGCGGGATATGTCCAGTGAGTCACGAACTTGCAGCTGCTAAGGCATGTGATGATCTAGTTGGTGCAGAAGTGCCAAAAAGTGCCCACAAGATAAGAGAACTCCTCCATATGGCTCAGATACTTCAATCACACAGTTTGAGTTTCTTTTATCTATCTAGTCCCGATCTTATAATGGGTTTTGATGCATCGCCAGAGGAGAGAAATATCTTTGGATTACTTAAAGAAAACGAAGATCTTATTGATAGAGGGATATCTCTCAGAAGTTTTGGACAGACCTTGATACAGTCTCTTGGTGGTAAAAAGGTTCATCCAGAGCTGGCCGTACCCGGTGGAGTGAATCAGAACATGATAAGAGAGAAGGGTGAGGAATTCCTAGAAAAGGTCGATGATCTAAAAACTTATCTACTTGACACTATAGACTTTATGTACAACATATACGAAGATATAGAAATTGACGCCGAAGAATTCGCTTCACACGAAACCGGATACATGGGGTTGGTTGATGAAAATGGACAACTAGAATTCTATGATGGTAATCTTCGTCTAGTGGATTCAGAAGGAACAACACTTACTGAATTTGATCCGAAAGAGTATGATGAAGTGATCGGTGAAAGATCACAGAATTGGAGTTACATGAAATTCCCATATTACAAGAAACTAGGATTTGAGGACGGTGTTTATAGAGTTGGACCTCTAGCAAGATTAAATCTGATCGATGGCATAAGTACTGAACTAGCCCATAAAGCATGGGAACGCTATAAAAAAATCGGTACTAATGAAATCAAAAAAGGTCCTCTGTTTTATCACTTAGCTAGACTTATAGAAACCCTTCATACTGTTGAAAGGATAGAAGAACTGTTACAAGATGAAGAAATATATACTGGTGAGATCAACGTACCAACCCAAGCCAGAGAATATAGAGGTATTGGAGTGATAGAAGCTCCGAGAGGAACGCTGATACACGATTATAATTCTGATAAAAATGGAATCATCATAGATGCTAACTTCATCGTAGCTACGGGACACAATAATGCTGCGATTAACAGGAGTGTAAAGAGTGTTGCCGAAGAATACATAGATGGTTCTCACGAAGAGGAGATTCCAGAGGGGATCCTGAACAGGCTGGAAAGCGTGGTCAGATGTTATGATCCATGTTTATCTTGTTCGACCCATGCCGTAGGTAACATGCCATTGAAAGTTCAGTTATTCTCAAAAGACGGAAAACTAATGGATGAAAAAAGTAAAGACTATTGAAAAATGCAAGGGGAATCATTCCCCGAACCTTCTTTCCCTATCCTGATAAGACCTAATAGCTCTCAAGAAATCTATTTTCCTAAAACC
>CAYNQI010000202.1:0-1785 GCA_964399335.1 uncultured Thermoplasmata archaeon
AGTTTCGTTAAATTCTCTACTCCAACGGATCTCCCCGTCTCCCTCTAAAAAATGTAAAGTGGTTTCATTCATAGCTAAAACCTGATCACCCTCTACAGCCGCTACCACAATTTGATCCTCGCTTAAATTAACATTCCAAAGCGGTTCTTGATCAAACGGGGAATCTTCTTCAGGTTCTGCTGTGCTCTGAGAAACATTTACTGCCGATATCAATAATACTGAAATCAACAACATTGTCGAAATCAATATCACAGCTTGCTTTTTCATCTTATCCCGTGAGATGAATATTCACGAGTATATTTAATTCTTCGGTTTTCCAGCAGCGCTGTCTACTAAATTTGTACCTCCCCTCTTTTCATAGATCCGATGTTAAAATTCTAGCAACTAGGTTATTTTTGTTAAAATTAATACAGTAACCGGATTAATACGTAAATTATTTGTACCACTAACTGTAATATTATGTTGATGTACACCGACGAAGAACTCCTAGATAAGTTGAATGAACAGAACCCATGGTGGGTTACTGATGATGTTGTATTAGATGACGATATCATAGAAAGGGAATTGGAGTCAGAGATCAAAGATGAATTAGATGAAAGAATAATCACTGCGATCATAGGTCTAAGGAGAACGGGTAAGACCACTTTGTTGAAACAGCAAATTAAACGATTGCTCACGGATAAAAAATCCAAATACATTCTTTATTTTTCTTTTGATGCTATGGAGAAACAAGACAAAGCTATCAGGAAGATCTTTCAACTGTATCATCAGCATATCTTAAAAGAAGTACCATCTGAATTTGAAGAAAGAGTGTTCATATTTTTTGATGAGGTCCAAAAAGTGAAAGATTGGGGTGAAGAGATCAAATCTATATGGGACAGGGGGTATCCTGTCAAATTTATCGTTTCCGGTTCGTCATCTATGAACATCCTTAAAGGTGGTGGTGAGAGTTTAGTAGGGCGGATAAGTTTACACAGACTATATCCCTTTTCGTTCGCTGAATTTCTAAAGTATTATGGAGTCCAGTCTAACAGGCTGAGTTGTCATGATATATTAGAAGATGAGATCAAGTATCCAGTATATTCAGGAAAGATACAAGTTAAGTTTCAGGAATATCTGAAAACCGGTGGTTTCCCAGAAATTTTAACTAAGGATAAAAAGAAGGATTATCTAAATGATATAGTCAGTTTAACATTTTACAGAGATATAGTAACCATGTTGCCTGTCAAAAGAACAGAAGTACTGGAAGGACTTTTTTACCATTTTATCAGAGAATCTGGACAGGTGATAAATTATAACAAATTAGCCGATTCTTTAAATACCAAATATGAAACGGTCAAAGATTATATAGACCATCTTGAGAGTTCATTTTTGATAGAAAGATCAACTTTATACTCCAAGAATAAATTGAAAAGTATCCGTAAAAACCCTAAGATATACGTAGCTGATCATGGATTTTCGATCTTAGAGAAGATGGAAAAGGGGTTGAGAGTTGAAACTGCGGTATATAACCATATAACCAGATATCATGATGTGTATTACTGGAAAGATCGCAAAGAATTAGACCTAGTAGTGGAAACCAAACAAAAACCGATCCCCATAGAAGTGAAATTCAAGGAACAGATCGGTAAAAAAGATATCAAAGGTCTCATGGATTTCATGAAGAAAACAGATGTTGAGAAAGGTGTAGTTGTTACCAAAAAGGATTATAGGACTGAAACAGTCGATGGAAAGCAAATAGTTTATGTTCCTGCTTGGCTATTTCTTTTAAGTGAATGGTGATAA
>CAYNQI010000203.1:0-1775 GCA_964399335.1 uncultured Thermoplasmata archaeon
AAACCGAAGAAGGCGAAAAAGGACCACGAGCTGTTGACGTGAAAGTCATCGAGTAGTTCATTTGAGCTTCTTCTCGAAAACTAAAAATTGTTTAAGGGATTTGTTAACCCTCATAATTTTCTATAATTTTTTTAATTTTTTTACCTGCTAGAGAGGCGTCTGTGTACCAATATCGAAGATGATAGAAAATTGCAGTCCATGGACTCAATGTACGTTAATTTATGATATGTTGGTTTCCCCCTATGCTGTGGATCTTTTTTGATATCTCTCTAGATGAGGCCTAATCTGTTTGGTGAAATAAGTCAGACCTATTCCCTTTCGATCTTAGTCACTTTCTCAGAGATAGTGAACTCCTCTCCAATTATGTGTCCAATTGAACCAAGTTCCTCCAGGTTGAGTCGATCGTTCTTGATCGCACCTTCTTGGGCAGATATATGTACAACTTTACCAAGTAACCATATGTGATCACCAACCCGTATCTCGTCCCAGTACTCGCACTCGATATTCACAGGTGCTTCTTTGACACCGGGTGATTTAACTTTCTTAGATATCACTCTTTGTAAACCAACTTCCTCGAACTCACTTTGATCCCTTCCGAGACTCATCTCCGATCTTATGCCTTCTTTCATCCAGCTTTTCGTAAGTGGGACTACAACGAAATCTCCGGTTTGCCTGGCATTTAGGATGGTATCCTTTTCTTTACCGACTGAAACACCTATAACCGGTGGTTCGAATGACACGGGACTGACGAAGCTGTAAGGTCCCAGGTTCGAAATACCTTCTGGACTCATGGTCGAGATACAGACGGTAGGCCTAGGAGATATCAATCCGTAATAGTTTTCAATATCCATGAACCTCAACTAGTTATATAACAGGTATAACTTAAATCCTTTTATCGTTTAATATCCCTTTTTATCGTTAAGTAATTCATCTAGTTCTTCGATATATCCAGAAAGGTCTTCCGGAGGATGATCTATCCTTCCGCTGTGGTCCTTAATACATCTTAAACATTCTGTCACATCGAAAAGAGGTGTGCTGAAATATTTCTCTCCCCCATCCGGGAAGATAGTAACGATGGTACCTTCATCTAACTCTTCAGCTAATTCCATACAGATATACATCGCTGCACCGGAACTCATACCTACGAACAGACCTTCCTTCAAAGCTAGTTTTCTAGCTGTCTCGAAGGCATCGTCATCCTGAATAGTTCTTATCTCATCCAACCGTTCTGGTTCATAGATTTCAGGAACTCTGTCCTCGGTCATATTCTTCAAACCCTGGATGTTGTAATCTTTTGTAGGTTCTACACCGATTATCTTGATCGATGGATCCTTTTCTTTTAAAAATCTAGAGATACCCATAAGAGTACCGGTTGTACCCATGCCTGCAACGAAATGAGTGATATCACCATCCAATTCTTCGAATATTTCCTTAGCGGTTGTTTCATAATGTGCCTTCCAGTTGACCGGGTTATCGAACTGGTTCGGTCGCCAATAATTTTCTTTTTTGGATAACTCTTCAGCTTTACGTATAGCACCGTCTGTGCCCTGATCTGCAGGTGTAAGTTCTAGTTCGGCTCCCAATGCAGTCAACATCCTCATCCTTTCGATACTCACCGAACGAGACATTGTTAGATGTAGATGATATCCTTTGATAGCACAAACCATGGCCAATCCGAGACCGGTGTTACCGCTGGTAGCCTCAACGATGATCGTATCGTCGGTCAGCTCACCGTTTTTTTCAGCCTCTTCGATCATGTAAAGAGCTATCCTATC
>CAYNQI010000204.1:0-1711 GCA_964399335.1 uncultured Thermoplasmata archaeon
TTCAGGTTCTTAGTCGTAGATAATGAAGTTAAGGCAGTGGCTAAAAGAATACCAGCTCATGTTACAGGTGATGGTAAATCTACCATAGAGGAGCTTGTGGAAAAGGAGAACGAAGATCCAAGAAGAGGTGAGGGACATCAAAGTGTTCTCACAAATCTGAGGCTGGGTAAGGAAGAGATCAGGTTCCTGAGAACTAGAGGTTTTATTCCGGAATCCGTTCCAGATAAAGACGAAAAGATTTTTCTTAGAGTCGGGGGCAATCTAAGTACCGGTGGGATCTCTGAGAATTACACCCAGCGAACACATCCAGAACTGAAAAAGATCATAGAACGAGCTAGTAAAGTCATCGGTATGGATCTAGCAGGGATAGATATAGTAGCAGAAGATGTTACTTCTCACCCGGATGATATGAGATGGGGTATCATCGAAGTCAACGCAAGTCCAGGACTAAGGATGCATACAAATCCTGCTATAGGTGAACCTATAGATGTTGGAGAGGATATAATAGACCACCTTTATCCTCATAAAGATGGAAGGATACCCTTGATAGCTGTAACTGGAACCAACGGGAAGACGACCACTTCTCGACTTATAGAATGGATCGCTAGAGGTAGTGGTTTCAAAACAGGTATGGCTGTCACCGGAGGGATATATCTAGAAGGGGATCAAATAGTCGATGGTGATACCACTGGACCATGGAGTGCTAGAGTGGTTCTTGATAATCCCGATGTTGAATACGCAGTTCTAGAAACAGCTAGGGGTGGTATCGTAAGAAAAGGTCTTGGATTCGATAGATCTTCTGTAAGTGTGGTTACCAATATCAATGAGGATCATCTCGGAATGGACGGTCTCGAAACTTTAGATGATATCTTCGAGGTCAAATCACTTTTATTAAAGGTCACCAAGGAGGACGGATACTGTGTTTTCAACGGAAACGATGATTATGCTGAACGACTTCTACAGAGATGTAACGGTACACCTATCGTTTTTGCTATAGAAAGAGATGAAACTGTGGATTCCTTTATTCAACAAGGTATCACCACATTTTTAGTTGAAGAAGAGAATATTGTGATGATAGAGAACGATAATAAAGAACATATCGCAAAAATTACGGACATACCATACCTGATGGGAGGTGCGAAGATGATGCTTGAAAATACTCTCGCCGCTATGGCTGCCAGCTATGTTTCAGGTTTCTCTAAAGAAGAGATCGTTGAAAAGTTGAAATTGTTTTCAATGGATGAAGAGAAGAATCCTGGACGTCTCAACATTTACGAATTGGAGGAATCCCTAATCGTCCTAGATTATGCACATAATATCGACGGGATCAGGGCTTTAGGGGATTATGTAAATCATCTACCAGGTAGCAGGAAAGTTATCGCTTTAACTGTACCGGGTGATCGAAGTGATGATTTTATCAAAAGATGTGGGAAAGAAGCTGCTGAACTCTTCGATATGGTGGTATGCACTGAAAATCAGGAGATAATAAGGGGTAGAGGGGATGGTGAGATATGCAATCTGGTAGCCCAAGGGGTATTAGAGAATGGTGGTAATATTCCCATAACCATATCGGATAAAATCGAAGCTATGGAATTCATCCTCAAAAATAAAAATCCTGGTGACAAACTGGTCTTTGCGGATTTAGATTTAACTTCAAAAGATCTGACAAATTTTCTATCGGAAAACGGATCCAAAGGACATTTAAGGCCTT
>CAYNQI010000205.1:0-1707 GCA_964399335.1 uncultured Thermoplasmata archaeon
TTCTAGATAAGGGCGATTCATGGGAATTACATATGGAAGATACTCTAGAGGCTGGAGACGATTTCTGTGATAAAGAAGCGGTTAAAGTTTTAGTACAGGAAGGTCCCGATAGAGTCAAGGAACTCATCGAATTAGGAACACGATTTGATTTTATCGAAGGTGAATTAGACCTGGCTAGGGAGGGGGCTCACAGCAGGAGAAGAGTACTGCACGCTAGAGGAGATGCTACTGGCGAGGAGATCAGGGAATCTCTTACGGATGTAGTCAGGGATGATGAGGATATAGAATTAAAAGAGAGAAACTTTCTCATAGATTTTGAAGTAAAGAGTAACAAGTTCGCTGGAGCATTGTGCTGGGACCACGATAAAAAAACCTTATCGTTTTATCATGCATCCTATGGGATCTTAGCTAGTGGGGGCTGCGGTATGGTCTATAAAAATACGACGAACCCGGACGTTACAACCGGTGATGGAGTCGCAGTTGCTTATAGAGCCGGTGCCGATATCACGGATATGGAATTTATCCAGTTCCATCCTACAGCACTGTACGGTCATGATGGAGTTTCTTTTCTGATATCTGAAACCGTTAGAGGTGAAGGTGGGATCTTACGGAACGAAGAAGGTAATCGATTCATGGAAGATCACCACAAGGATGCAGAATTAGCTCCGAGAGATGTAGTTGCCCGAGCTATGGTTCAAGAGATGGAAAAGTCCGGAAGTGAAAATATATGGTTAGATGTCAGTCACCTCGATGAAAAATATCTCAAGGGTCGTTTTCCGAAGATCTATCACAAACTTCAGGATCATGGTATCAACATGGCTGAAGATTTGATACCAGTAGTTCCTTCAGCCCATTATATGATCGGAGGAGTGAAGACCGACATAAATGGACGAACATCTATAGAACGTCTTTATGCCTGCGGTGAAGTCGCCTGTAACGGGGTACACGGTGCTAATCGTTTAGCAAGTAACTCTTTGCTGGATGGGATCGTTTTTGGACACAGGATATATGAGGATATTAAAGCTGAGGGGCTGAATCAGCGTATAGAAATCGAATGTCCTATGGATATACCTGATATCGGAGAACCCGATATCGATATGAAGGATTTAAGGGACGGTATAAGAAGTAAGATGATGGATGATGCAGGTATAATAAGAAACAGGAATAAACTCTTAGAACTTGATTCATGGCTCGAAGATAAAATAGATACCATAGGATCACTCAATTCCTGGAATACCCATGCATATGAAACCCTTAATATGCTTAGAGTTGGTATATTGATCACACGCTCTGCACTTTTAAGAGAAGAAAGTAGAGGAGCCCATTATCGTTCTGACTTTCCGGATACAAAGTCTAAATGGAAAGATAAACATACTATATTGAATATCAATCATCACAAGGGGTACGTAAAATGAACATGCAGAAGGTTAGAAAGATCGTAAAAAACGCACTTGAAGAGGACCTAGGTACCGGTGATATCACTACCGAAAACGTTATCGAACACGACGAAACCGGTAAAGCTGAAATATTTTTCAAAGAAGAGGGAGTACTTGCAGGACTACCTGTAGCAGAGTTGGTTTTCAAGGAACTCGATGATGAGATAGAATTATCTATTCTAAAAGATGAGGGAGAAACAGTCAAAATCGGTGGAAAAGTTGCAGAAATAAGTGGTAGAACTAGGTCTATATTAAAAGGAGAGAGACTAGC
>CAYNQI010000206.1:0-1702 GCA_964399335.1 uncultured Thermoplasmata archaeon
CGATGAACGCCCTTAAAAGAAAGTTGAAACTCAAATTCGATTTACGAGTTAAAAAAGGTAAAGTTGTACCTAAAGGTAAGATCTTCGTTACAGAAGGTTCTGAAAGTTTAGTCAACGATATCGTTAAAGCGGTAGAAGATGGAAAGAAGGTCATCTTAGATACGAGTTCTATGCCCCAGGACAAGGAATTGTTGATCGCAGGTATAATCACTGATAAGATCTTTAAAAAGTATAAATCCTATAAAGAGATGGGAGAACTGGAGGATAAACCGACTGTGAGTGTTGTGATAGAGGAAGCTCCACGTGTTCTTGGTGAACGTGCAGGACGTAACGTATTCCACCAGATAGCCCGTGAAGGAAGGAAGTTCAATGTAGGCTTGATAGCTATAACACAGCTTTCCAGCATGATACCCAGGGAGATATTGGCCAATATGAACACTAAGATCATCTTAGGTAACGAGATGAAGAGCGAAAGGGATGCGATAATAGGTAGTGCCGCCCAGGACCTTTCTAAAGACAGTAAGAATATAGCCAGTCTGGATAAAGGTGAAGCCATAGTCAGCAGTATATTCACTAAATTTGCCGTTCCGATACAGATCGATTTTTTCGATGATGTTGTTGAAAAGGACACTAAAGAGAAGAAAGAGAAGAATTTGGAATTTTTTGGGTGAATAGAATCACGTACACTCTTTTTTAGTCCATTTTTTTCTTAAAAATCCACACTTCCTGCAGACATGATGAAATGAATTGTTAGCGGTCAGTATGAGTATAAGCTAATAATACTGGTGGGGAACGTTTCAAACTGAATTTAGATCTTTCATTGCGAAAAAATCTTCTTTTTGTCTATTTTTCTATTATCCTTTTCCTGTATCTTATCTATCGCCTTTTTAGCCTTTTCTTTATCGATGATATCACTCTTCAACATCTTCTTCATGATTGTATCGAAAGCAGTGATATCCACTCCTTTATCCTTAGCTACTTTGGCTGCGATCTTATCCATCGTAAAGAAGACACCATCTCTCTTTTTAGCTACAGCGATAGATTCCAGTTCTCCTTTGCCTATCACGATCTGATCGAACCATTTTATGTAGAGCTCTTTTTCTTGCAAAATCTTTTTAGGAAATTTGTACCCATAATCAAGAGGTCTTTCGAGCTCATCTTCAACTTTAGGAGTTATCACGATCTTACTCTCCGAGTATAATACTAGAATATGGTTTACGAGTTCAGCTTTAGCGAGTACTGATGCAGCGTCAGTATCAAGAATTAAAAGATTATTCATCTGAATATTTCTCCTTTAGTCTTCATGTTCTGCACTGAAATAGGTCATTACGGGTATACCTCTATCCTTTAGTTCCTGCTTGAAGCTCTCCGAGTCGAGCTCAGCTATCTCAGCTGCTCTCATCAATGAGACCTTTTCTTCTTTATACAGTTCGATAGCTATACGTAATTTTTTCCCGTAGTTTTTCCTGAGAAACGTTCTGAACGCATCTCTGATCACATCACTTTTAGAACTATATTCACCGGTTTTAACTAGAGCGTTTATCTCATTATCCATTAGTTCAGGGATGCTAATGGAAATACTTTTACTGGGCATAGAATAATAAATATTGCTATCTATTATTAATTTTTCGGTATGTAGAGTGAATTATACTATATTGTAAACATATGTGTTTACAGAATGTATAAAACTTTTGTTTTCTAT
>CAYNQI010000207.1:0-1698 GCA_964399335.1 uncultured Thermoplasmata archaeon
CTTTGTTTTCTCTAGCAAAGTTTACTGCATTGATTTTTCCTTCGATACCTCTATTGCCAAAGCCACCAGGGATCAAGATGCCATCTACATCGCCTAAAATGGTTGCAGGATCTTTCTCTTCAAGCTCTTCAGATTCTATCCATTTGATATTGATTTCAGTTTTAGTTTCAGCTTGGCAGTGATGGAATGCTTCCACATGACTCTTATATGCATCTTCTAGTTCACAATATTTTCCCACCAACGCTATTTTGACTTTATCAGTGGGATTCTCATAGTTATCTAGGAATTCTTTCCACTCTTCTACATCGTGCTCTGGTTCACCGAGATTCAACTTCTTCATAACGTAATCTATGAATCCTTCTTCCTCTAATATCAGTGGAACCTGATATATGCTTTCAGCATCTGGAGAACTGATCACTGCTTCTTTAGGGACATCACAAAATAGTGATATCTTTCTTTTTGTTGATTCCTCTAATCTGTTTTCGGACCTACCTACGATTATATCCGGTTGAATACCTATCTCCCTGAGTGCCTGCACCGAATGCTGGGTAGGTTTAGTTTTTTGCTCACCAACTACATCTAAAACAGGTATCAACGTTGTATGTATGAAAAGGAAATCATTACTTTCTTCACCCACTTCCATATGCAGCTGCCTGCTCGCTTCCATGAAAGGCATGCTTTCGATATCACCTATAGTACCCCCTATTTCGATAAGAACAATATCTGCTTCAGTTTCATCTGCAACTTTCCAGATCCTCCTGTTTATTTCATCAGTTATATGAGGTATTATTTGAACTGTTTTACCTAGATATTTTCCAGCCCTTTCCTTCTCGATAACACTTCTATAAACTTTACCTGTAGTTATATTGTCGTCCCCACATAGATCGATATCTAGAAATCTTTCATAATTTCCAAGATCAAGGTCGGCTTCTGTTCCGTCATCTAAAACAAATACTTCACCATGTTCAAAAGGATTCATGGTTCCTGCATCGCAGTTCAGATATGGATCTATTTTTATAGCAGTAACAGAAAGCCCGTTGGCTTTTAACAATTTTCCGAGAGAAGATGTTACGACTCCCTTCCCTAGACCTGATAAAACACCGCCCGTGACAATTATAAATTTCGTCATACTTAATTCACGGGAGAAGAGTAATGTAAAGGAAGTGTTTAAGTTTTTGGATACCTTTCGTTTCGAGATAATCTCTCTGCCAATCTATTTTCTATATCGAGTTTGACTTTTTCAAAATTGTCCTCCAATTGATACACAGTACCGTATTTATCGAATTTTGAAACGTAGTTTCGGTGCAGGACTGCTAATACTGGGATATCGGATTCTAAGAGTTCTATAACCGCATATTCAAATTTATCGCTGAAAAGTTCCATAGTTCCTATCTCATCTATAACAACCAGATCGGTTTCTGATGAGATATCTTTTAAGCATTTTTCTGTGAATTTTTCAAGGTCTTTCATGTTAACTTTATATTTACTCAATTCAGGACCTTCATCTTGTTCAACATGAGCGAGTATTCCTTCTTCATTCGTTGCCACATTCACCAATTTGAAACCTACTCTACGTTTATTTTCACTTATCTCAGGGGTTCTTATCCCCTCTATCTTTAAATCCATCTCTTCTATAATCATCTGAACTAAAGTGCTTTTACCAGACCCTGATGCACCGGTGATAAAAATATTGTTCAT
>CAYNQI010000208.1:0-1684 GCA_964399335.1 uncultured Thermoplasmata archaeon
AATTAAACTAACTGAATGAATGGTTGTCGGCTTCCATGAAGTTATCTGATCTTTTAGTCTTTCTCTTCTAACTTCTTTTCCAACCTCGCTATCCGATCTTTTAGTTCTTCGATCTCCTTTTCGTTAGTCGATTTTGTAAACTTTTTGTAGGTCGACTTGATCGGTTTTAAAGGATCTTTTAACAGGTCTGAGTACTCATCTGTCAGCTCCATGATCTTGAATTTAAGATCTGGGCTTTTTATACGGAATTGTTTCAATAGTTCACCATATCTTTCGTAATATTTATCAGGTATTTGCTCTAAAAGTTTATCCATATCCTCGGAAATTGATATCCATATCTTTAGTAGTTCTTCTGCTTCTTTTTGGTGCTCTTCTGTTAACTGTTTTAATTCTTTCCTTACATTTTTAGATAGTTCCTTCCAAGATTCCACTAATTTTTTCTCCTCTTTCTCAATTATTCCTTTACTATCCTCTAATTTCCCCCGCACATCCTTTATCATATCGAACCAAAGAGGATAGAGATCCCTCATGGCTAGGTCTTCATCTTCGATTATCCTCTGACTGTCGCCTATATATTCATAAATGATCTCTTTGATATCCTCTTTTTTATCCTTCAACTCATCCTGGATATTATTTACACTCTCGTTAACTTCGATGATAAGCTCTTCCCATCTTCTCTCAAGTTCTTCTAAGTCTTCCTGTGGGATCTCACTTTTTTCTAACTCATCTTCAAATTCACTTGATCTTATATCCCACTCCTCTTCGATCTCATCCAAGTGTTTCCTATAGGTGGTTTTCAAGTCCTTCAATCCTTTATCCATCTCCTTTTTTAAGTTTTGCCAGAATACTAGAATGTTGTAGGATTCTTCTTGGAACATATCTTCCAGAATACCGAATGTTGAGATAAGCTTTTCTTTAGTTTCCTCTTTACTCATTTCTTTAGAAACCTTTATGGTGATATCTCCTTCTTCGGATTTATCTTTCACAGCTTCGTAGAATTTCTTATCAGCCATCCTTTCAGCTACTTTGTCTTTATTTTGTGAATCCTTGAAATCGAAATCTAGGTCCTCGAATATCTTTTTCATTTCATCCTTTGTGAACTCTTCTTGAAGTTCCTTGTTGATCTCTTCTGAACGCTCATAAATTTTTATATATCTTTCATATAATTCCTTCATGGTTAAATCTCCCTTTTATTGATTGTATGATTAAAGAGACTAATATAGTTTTTCAAAAGCTGTGGGATAATAAAATATAGAAAAAGGTAAAAAAAGGGTTTTTAGACGTATTTGTTACAGTTGTCGCAGTAGTATCTATTATATTCCGAGATATACCTAGCCTGCTGTTGACATGTTGGGCAGGTTTGTTGTCCCTGGGTTTGTTCAGGTGGTTGCTGCTGCCACCCCTGCTGTTGTGGTGGCGGTGTTTCAGCAGCCTGTGACTCTTGCTTTTGCCATCCCTGTTCTTGTTGTGGTGGTGTGGACTCTTGTTGTCCCTGCCATCCCTGCTGTTGCGGCGGCGGTGTTTGACCCTGTGGTGGCGGAGTTGTTGCACTAGCTGGATGTATAGGAACCTTATAGTCCTGACAACTATCACAGTACCATTTCTGATATTCTTGTACAAATCTCATGGTGCCACGGCAATCAGGGCACATGTTCGCTTGGGTATCTACTTCATCGAGTTTCAT
>CAYNQI010000209.1:0-1627 GCA_964399335.1 uncultured Thermoplasmata archaeon
TCCATTTTTTTACTTCCAGTTTTTATTATATGTCCACTCACTTGATTTATACTTTTCTTTTAACTCTTCAATATATCCTTCTTCCTTTTCCGAAAATCTATCTTCTATTACTTGTACTCCAAAATATTCTTCATAATTGTTTTTCATTTTAGTTATCAACTCATCAGGTTCTGGTTTGTTACCAAGCTCTTTTTCCATTGTAGTAACTAATTCAAAAAAGGAATTTACGCCTTTAGCCTTGAGCTTTTCTTCATCTAGTAATAGTATATCTGACAAAATTTCTAGATCTGTTGCATACATAAGGGTTCCGTGCTGTAGTAAACCCTTTTTTCCCCTTCTTTGAGCGCTGCCCGATACCTTTCTTTTTGATACCAATATGTCATTATATGGCTTAAATGCTGCCTCTAAACCATATTCTTTCAAGGTATCTATTATGGGATTAAGAAGATATTCAAAACTTTCTTGAATGCTCCCATCGTACTGTTCCGTAATAATAGAATAGGTTATCTCACCATGGTAATCATGGTACACCGTTCCACCACCGGTGATCCTTCTTACGAATGGGATGTCATATCCCTCGCATTTCCCAGTATCGATTACCTTATCGATCTCTTGAGAATATCCTACAGTAATTGCTGAAGGTTGAAATCTAAAAAATCTCAGAATTGGTGGTGAATCGCCACCATCATAAGATCGAAGTAAAGCCTCATCAATAGCCATCTGCTCATGTGCCTGTGCCTCAATAACCGGTATGTATCTTAATTCCTTCATAGAATCCAAATTGATATAATGCACTTATAATTCTTTCTTAATTAGGTAATAGATTGTTTACGACGATTGACTAAATCCATCAACGACAGTTTTATATATGGTTCATTTATAACCCATTTGAATGTCACAATTAGAGGAGAAGATTGCTGGAGAAATAACCATTTCAGATGATCCAGGACGAACAATTCGAAAATGGCGAAACATGTTTAAAGCTTCCCAGACTGAGTTAGCAAACAAGATGGATATAGCCCCATCAGTTATCAGTGATTATGAACAAGGTAGAAGGACTCCTGGAACTAAACTAGTAAAGAAAATAGTTTCATCTCTCATTGAATTGGATAGAGAAAAAGGAGGTGAGATCATAAAAAGATTCACCCCTCCAGGTCAAGAAGGGATCTTGGATATGGGTGAATTTTCTGATGCAGTCGATTTGACCGATCTGATCGATAATTTAGATGGAGAGCAGTTGAATGATGTAAAAAAGAATAGACAATTATTTGGTTACACAATGATAGATAGTCTAAAAGCAATCTTGTCAATGAAGTCATTCGATTATCTACGTATCTATGGCTGGAGTACTGAAAGGATATTATTTTTTACTGGTGTAGAACACGGTAGATCACCTATGGTTGCTATTAGGGCAAGCCCATTGACCCCAGCTGTAGTTGCATATGTGCAACCTGGTAAAGTAGACGATCTCTCCATAAAACTAGCTGACCTTGAAGGCATTCCTCTCATAAAAACCAATTATAGTGTTGATGAAATATTAGAAAAAATTGAAAAATATATGATGTGATAATATGAAAACCAAAGAGAAAGTTGGTATTAAAAGTTACGCTGGATACGTGCCAAGATA
>CAYNQI010000210.1:0-1582 GCA_964399335.1 uncultured Thermoplasmata archaeon
AATTGAAGAATGAGAACTTAATATGTCAGCAAAGAAACAGGGTGGCGGTGGTTTTCAATCCGCGGCTGGTTTGATGAGGTACTTCGACGAGGAGGACGAAAAAAGTCCGAAAATCGACCCTCGTGTAGTTGTAGCTGCCTGTATAATAATGATGGTAATAGTTTCATTAGCTAGATGGCAGTGGCCTTTATAAAAACTAAAATCATTCTAATCTATCTTTAGCTTTTTCTAACTTTTCTTTAGCTTCTTGGTAGCTGTCATCTATTCTTAGAGCTTTATTATAAGATTCTATAGCAAGGTCATATTGTTTCTTATCAGATAATATATCTCCCTTTGTTACCCAAGCTTCCTTTATCTGCGGGTCGAGAGCTAACGCCTCATTGATACATTGAATCGCTCCACCCCATTTATCCATTTCATACAGGGCTTTTGCTTTTCCGAACCAAGCCATAGGTTCATATTTAAATTCTTTAATATATTCGTCAAAGATATCGTTAGATTGGGAGTACATACCCTTTTCGAGAAGTATGTCACATTTTCGAGTTAATGCATCTTCGAACTCGAAATCGATCTTTAGACACTGGTTATAGAACTGGATCGCTCCACCCCATCTACCGCGTAATCTAGCTATCTCCCCCTTCAAATACCATATCTCTTTACTCTCACCAAAATTTTCTAAAACTTTATTGAGCTCTTTTTCTGCCTTATTTAGATCTCCCATTCTAATATAACATTTGATCAAGCCAATCCTTCCTAGGTAGTTATCTAGTTCTTTATCTAAGACAGTTTCAAATCGCTCTTTTGCTTCACTAGCTTCATCTTTTTCTAAATGTAGTAGACCTTTATTATAGTCGGGAAGTACGTCTTCTGTTGAATTCTCTATAGCTAAGGAATAATACCCCTCAGCTTCTTTGAAAAGATCACTTTTAACTTTATCACGAAAACTCATTTCAAAAGCACTTGTATCTGCTTCCATACCAGTATAGAAAAAAAGGTTCGCGATCTTCAAATATAGGTTTTTTTCACCCTTTGGCTTTTTAAATTTATGTTCTAACTCCTCTAAAAGATAAAATATTTCTGAAAAAACTTTTACGTCCTTGTCTGAAAATACGTATATATCCGGTTCGAAGGTATTGGTAACTCCCATCTCTGAAAGTATGGTATTTAAACGCTTTTTAACTCTTGAATAATCATCTGAATCTAATTCTTCTACATCTATATCTTTTATTTCATCTAGAGTGTTTTTCCCTTCAAAAAATTCTAATTCATCATCTGGGACATCTCCAACTCTTAAAGTTGCTTCTGAATCCTCTTTATATCTATCGATAACAGGTTCATGAATGGTAGGACTTGAAGCAATCCAGAATATATTTTCTGAAAAGAGGTCTTGAGCGCACTCTGTACAGATGAAAAACAGATCTTCAATTTTTTTTTCACATCGTAGACAGCTGCTCATCAGATATCCATATAGGTTCGGTTGATAAAAAACTTACTCGTATCTCGAGATGAAGTTATCTTTAAAGGTTTCATAACCCCCATCTAAGATAGCTCGTCTAGCCCGTTTCATGAGATCCATAAGGAA
>CAYNQI010000211.1:0-1545 GCA_964399335.1 uncultured Thermoplasmata archaeon
GGTAAGAAACAAACCATAGTTTTACTTCTATCAACAGTGATATGGGGACTTTCGTTTCCAGCCATCAAGATATCTTTAGATCAGATGCTGCCTTTAACATTAGGTCTGATGAGGATGGTATTCGGAGCAGTACCACTTATATTTTATATGCTCTATACTCAATCCAAAGATAAGATGGTCAACACTTTCAGAACTGGATTTATCCCTATAACAGGTATAGCCGTCACTCAATTTTTCTTACCGCTTGCGGCACAGAATATCGGCATGAACATGATGGATCCAGAGAGTGCAGCTTCGATGAGCTCCATACTACAGGCAACGACTCCAATATTCGCTATCATATTTTCCTCAATTTTCTTAAAGGAATACATCGGTATAAAAAAGGCACTGGGGACCGCCATCGGTCTAGTTGGAACGGTGATGTTGGTTTCAGAGGGAGGTAGGTTCATTGTGGGTTCGTACGTGATAGGAAATCTATTACTGTTGAGTACAGCTGTTTCCTATGGATATTCTGGTATAATCGCTAAAAAGAATTTGGTCAAGATAGAACCAATCCCTATGATAACTTTCTCAATGATAATCGCTACTTTCTTTTTCTTACCCACTTCGTTACTGAACGAACCTGTCTCACATCTTACAGAAGTCTCTTTCAACGTATGGATGTTGGTTCTGTTCTTGGGGTTGGTATGTAACGGCATCGCGATGATCATGTGGTATATCGTACTGACATCTAACGAACTTTCCAAACAGATATCTTTCACCTATCTTATACCGTTTTTCGGTGTGATTTTTTCGAACCTGTTCATAGGAGAGATAATAGGCATTCGAACCGTAGTTTTCGGTGTGATCACCATCGTAGGTATTTCTATCGCTCAGTACGGTAGGAAGAAAAAGCCGTTAAAAGAATAAAAGGTCAGTTAGACCGAAAACATTTTTTGGGTTCAAGTTCTAGTTATATTGATAAAATGTTGATGACTCCGGGACCGACCGAGATTCCTGAAAGTGTCAGGAAAGCTATGGCTAAAGAGATATTGAATCCAGATATCGATGAAGATTTTATTGGATTCTATCACGGATTGGAGAAAAAGGTCAAAGAAGTTTACGGAACTGATGATGATATACTTATACTCGGTGGTGAAGGGATATTAGGTCTAGAAGCTGCTGTTGCTTCTGCCATCAAGAAGGGAGACAAAGTACTCTGTATCAGCGATGGGATCTATGGAGACGGGTTCGCAGATTTTGTAAAGATGTACGGCGGAGAACCCGTTATGGTGAAATCATCTTATGATGAACCTATGAAGGTAGAAGAAGTTGAAAGTAAGGTGGATGAGGAGGAGTTCAAAGCCGCCACGATGGTGCACTGTGAAACTCCAACCGGTGTATTGAATGATCTTGGAGAGATCCTTGAGATCTTAGAATATCATGGAGTTTTATCTATAGTCGATGCGGTGTCATCTTTAGGAGGTACCGAGGTACCAGTCGATAAGATGGATATATGTATAGGTGGGTCTCAGAAATGTTTCAGCTCTCCGCCGGGGTTGACCA
>CAYNQI010000212.1:0-1533 GCA_964399335.1 uncultured Thermoplasmata archaeon
ACGGACGGACAGTTGATGATTTGGGAGAACATCAATAATACTTATTAGTGACTATATCGTATTGGTTTTAGAGGTGTTTAACAATGTATGATATGGAACAGCAAGACCTATCGTTGGATGAGAAACAGCTAAATTACGCCTCGTACTTTGTTGTTAAAGAATTTGAATCTCTTACAGATGAAAAACCGACAGGTGTTTTCTTCAATAAGATAATGTCCCTTCTAAATAGAAGGATCGATAATTTCATATTATCTCATTACTGGTATCGGTATGGAGATCAGGTCTGTCGACAGAATATGCCCTATGGATTGGAGTGGACTAGTTTTGAGATGGATCGGACTAAAGTCAATTGGAAGTTAGACCGTTTCGATTATTTTGATGGATTGAAGGGACATCCTATCGAGGAGGGAGTCAAATTCTTAGTTGAAAAGTATCATAATTCGTTGGAAGAACTAATAGACGATGTTTATTCCTACGCACCTTACGATTTTCAGAGGAAATTTCTAGAACTTAGAAAAACGTTCTACGGCGTTGATAACGCTTATAACTGGGATATTGAAAACTATAAAAGACTTTCAGAACCACTCTTCAGGGATACTTTCGAAACGTTCCCTGTACACGAATTCAAAGAACTCGAAGGTGAGTATGAACTCGTCAAAACCTTCATAGATATTAAACTGAAGGGCGATTGGAAATTTAAAGTGTTGGAACAGATCTCTAGAGATTTCTGGTTCTTATTCTGTTATCATCTGAGACTGAAACCCTCGGCTCGTGAGAACATACCTCCGGATATCCTTTACTACTGGAGAGAAAAATTACCCATGGATACGGATAGACATCGAAAAAGTATAGCGGATATGATCCTAAAAAGTGTAGATGAGGATAGAGATTTGTTGGAGAACGATATCATACGTGATTATTATTTGTGGCGTAAGAAGGATAAAGAGAAGACCGAGAAGTTGATAGTAGAGTTCGTAGAAGATCATGTATCTGCAGGTACTGTGTGATATTTTATGTCAGGCCCGCCATTAGTTTTGGATACTAATGTATTTTCAAGAAAAGATTTTTTGTCTTGGTTAGACTCGTACCACGGGAAAAAAAGACTACCTGTAGTAGCTTTTGCAGAGATATGTGTAAAACGTTTAGATTCTCAAGACGGTATGTCAAGGTTGAAAGCCTTACTGAATAGGTTGAACATCAACATAGAACGGATGGGTTCTCGGATAGCTGAACATGGGGCTGTATGGGGATATCGAGGAGAGGATTTCAGCGATAAAGCTCGAGATTATCTCATAGGAGCACATGCTCACACTGCACCATTAGTTTTTGTCACTGAGAACAAAAAGGATTTTTGGTTTTTGGATGATAGAGCGGTGACTCCTGATGAATGTATGAGAAGATTCGGTTGATCCTTTCAAGGAATATCTTTTTTAGATGTTTTAGGACGATATAGTTAAAGATTTAGAATATTCTACAAATGCCTTTGAATTGAGTTTTGATTCCATTACCCGTACCACATCTCCAAATGAGTGC